>CAZEPS010000145.1:0-10515 GCA_964514165.1 uncultured Leptospirales bacterium | reverse complement strand
ATAACGGTATCTTTATCAAAAAAAGTAAATTCAGTTTTGAAAGTAAATATAAAAACATTAGAGCTCATATACCGGCTCGCGGTAAGGTTACGCATTCAGCTCCTGGTTGGCATGGGTATTCTTACCCTGGTTATGGCGCTGTTTATTCCCCGGGTGAAGATTATTTCCTCACAGCAGCACCTTATTTCGCCGGATCATCCTACCCAGAAGCGTTACCTGGAATTCATAAATGAATTCGGGGCCATCGACAACCTGGTGGTGGTGCTGGAAGGCGATTACGATACCCTGCTCAATTCCGTTGAGAAGTTCGCCGCGGAAATTGACAATGAAGACAGGTGGGTCAAGTCCACTTTTTATAAGACCGAGACCTCCCTCTTCCTTGAGCGGGCCTCCCTCTATATTCCCCTCGGGGACTTGAAGAACCTCTCGGCAATAGTCGACGAGCAGGGGAATTTTGTCGGCAAGATAAACAGCACCAACAACCTGTCTGACATACTCGGCGAGATGAACGGCATTCTTACCGGGGGCGGCTATTCGATCGATCCCGCCAAGGCTGATGAACTCCTCAGAGCGCTCAGGATGTTCTTCAAAGAGTGGAAGCTCTGGCTCACGGACAAAGACTATAACCATATTCATATTTTGGAAAAGCTTGGCCTTGGAAAGGCCCAGTTCGCTATTGCCAGCAAGGGGTACTTCTTCTCAAACGACTATAAAATGCTTTTTCTTTTTGTGCAGCCGACTTCTTCCAAAGACGATATCTCGTACCTGAGGCCCTTTATCGGCAGCATGCGTGACGCCTGCCAGCGGGTGTATGAGAAGAACCCCGATCTTAAAGGAAAGGTGAAGTTCGCCTTTACCGGCCTTCCGGCCCATGTGCTCACAGAGACCGAGATCGTCTACTCGGACATCAGCAAGGCGGGATCCATCTCGATCGTTTTGGTGGCCGTCATTCTCATATTCGGCTTCAAGTCATTCCGGAAGATGATCATCGCGGTGGCACCCCTGGTGAGCGGCCTGGTCATCGCCCTGGGGTTTATCGCCGCCACCATCGGGAGCCTTAACCTGATCAGCTCCATGTTTTTGGCGGCCCTCTTCGGTATAGGCATCGATTTCGGTATCTACCTGATTCGCCGCACCGAGGAGGAGCTCGGCAACGGCAAGTCCCGTGAAGAGGCGGTTCATGATGCTGTAGTCAAATCAGGGCGGGGAATAATGACCGGGGGGTATACCACCGGCCTGGCGTTTCTGGTGCTCATCCTTTCAGATTTCACCGGGTACTCTGAGCTCGGTTTTACCGCGGGCATCGGGGTGCTGATAGTGCTGGCCACCACCTTTCTCATACTACCGGCACTGCTTCTGACCTTCACGATACAGCCGAGGAAGTATGACGTGTCGAAATCTATCGAGCATTCCCGCGACCCGGCGAGAAAAAAGACCATAGGTATAATTTTTATCGCCTCGTTCATTTTTACCGCCTTCGGCATCGGTGCTGTCTTCCTCAATGATTTTGACTACAACGTTCTGAAGCTCCTTCCGCGAAACGTTGAATCCACGAAGTACCAGATAAAGATGGAGGAAGAGAGCACTTTCAACATGTCCTTTGCCGCGCTCACCAGCACCAGCATGGAAGAGATGCGCGTGCTCGAGAAAAAGGCGAAGGATCTCGACGTGGTAAGCAGGGTGGATTCCCTGGCTGAGATGATACCGAAAAACCAGGAGGAAAAGGCGAAGGTTCTCGCGCGTATTCGCCGCCGGGTCGGGAACGTGAGCCCCTCCTATACCCCGTCTCCCGAAAATGCCGGGATCTTCATCGAGAGGCTTGATCTTCTCATAGAGCACTTCCTGGCAATCCAGGAGGACGCCTTTTCCGGGGGGAGATCCGACCTGGTCAGGGAGATCGATGCCATAATCGCTGTTCTGGAAGAAATTAATGAGATACTCAGTAAAGACGAGAAAACGGCGGTGACCCGGACCCTGGCCTTCGAAAAGAAGCTCTTCGGCCAGGTGATGGAGATAACCGATTTCATTCCGGAGTGGCTGAACCCGAAGCCATTCGACGAAACAGCCATCCCTGACGACATCATGAAACGATTCAGGAGCCCCGAGGGGACCTACGTGGCATACGTGTATCCGAACAACTCGATATATAATGTCGAGTTTCTCGACAGGTTCGTTTCTGAACTGAAGAAGATCCAGAAAGACGTCACCGGGTTTCCGATCACCCACCAGGTCTACATCCGCCAGGCGGTGAGGGGGGTCACTTTCCCGGTCATTGCCTCTTTCTTTATCGTTTTTTTCCTGCTCCTGGCAGATTTCAAGAGCATAAGGGCAGTGCTCCTCGCCATGACACCCCTCATCATCGGCCTGGTGAGCCTCCAGGGGGTCATGTACGCGTTCCAGGTATCATACAACGTTGCGAACATCGCCGGCTTTCCCCTTCTCCTCGGGCTCGGGGTCGTGTACGGGGTCCATATTGTCCACCGGTGGCTTGAACAGCCAAACATCACCGCCTTCGCGGCGGCCCACACCACCGGCCGGGGGGTCGCCTTCTCGGCCCTGACGACCGTGTCAGGCATTTTCAGCCTGGTGTTCGCCCATCACGGCGGGGCTTCCTCCTTCGGCAAGGTTCTTCTCTTCGGCATCATAATGAGTCTCATAACGGCGCTGGTACTTCTTCCGGCAATCATAGACGCCATTTACCTAAAAAACCATGACGGAGTTGATAAATGAAAAAGGTAATCTGCATAACGGCACTCCTCGTTGCCGCAGCGGGTATGTTCATTTCCCGGGACCCGGGCGGCGCGATCCAGGCCGGGTAACCGATATTAACCTGGTCGTCGTCTATCCCGGGGGCCCCTCCACTGAGGA
This sequence comes from uncultured Leptospirales bacterium, assembly GCA_964514165.1. Lineage (GTDB taxonomy): Bacteria > Spirochaetota > UBA4802 > UBA4802 > UBA5550 > CAZEPS01. The sequence goes on along the minus strand of CAZEPS010000145.1, from coordinate 7,647 downwards.
AGAGGGAAAGAAAATGATAAGCCAGTTCATCAGCACCATCGCGAAAGTGGCCGGCCTCAGTCCCTCTTCCATGGACGGGGCCTATTTCACCGAAATCCGGCAGGCAAAGAACCATATCAGGTTAAACCGGAACTCTTTCATCATGGGTTCACTCGGTTTTTACCTGTCAAACATGAAGACCCTGAACCTGGTCCCCCTCACCAGCGTCAGGTTCAGCCAGGGTGACCGTGAGCAGTATCACGTCATAGTGAAAAAGGGGAGTTACCGGGACATCAAGGGCCTCAAGGGGAAGGTCCTCACCGGAAACGTCCTATACGAGGACAGCCGGTATATAAATTCCATAATATTCGATAATGTCATTAACGCGCAGAACTATTTCGTGCTCAAGCCCACGTCCCGTCCCCTGACGGCGCTCCGCAGGGCTGCACAGGGAAAGGTGGACGCGGTCCTGGTGAACCAGATCCAGTACCAGAGCCTCAAGGGGATGTCGATTTTCGACAACCTTGAATCGATCTACCATACGGAGCCCCTCCCCACGGTGGGTCTCATGATGGTTGACACGAAGAAGAACAATTCGGTCAGAAACCGTATCGTAGACGCCGTTACCCAGATGTGCTACATGCCGGACGGTAAGGATGTGTGCAAGAGTTTCGGCATCAGCGGATTTGAAAAACTCGCGCCTGAGGCACTGGACAATGTGGTTAAGAAATACCACGGCAATCGTTAGTCTCGCCGTTATACTGCTCTGTTCCGCGTGCGCCACCCTGAAGGGGAACGAGGGGGACCGTGACGGGAAGAAAACCTCCGAGGCGGAACCTTTCACCGTTGAGGGTCTTTCGTTCTCGGACAATTCTCAGGCACTGGCTGATTTTGCTGAAGACATGGCCTGCCGGAGCTGTTCCAGGGAAAAGAAAGAATGGGCCTACGAAATCGCGAAAAAAGCCAGCGCCCTTAAAAAAACAGACAGTGAAATTGCCCTGGTACTGGCGAAAACCGCCTTCTTTCTTGCTGACTGCACCGATAACGATTCCCGGATGATCGAGATTGCCGAGACCGGCACCAAAGCCGCCGAATTGGCCGGCGCGAACGAAAAGCCGGTCCCCTCTTACTACTACGCGGTCAACCTGGGGCGCATTCTCCAGGTCAAGGGGCTCTTCGCCCTTAATAAAATTCCGATCATGGAAAAGGCCCTCCTAAACGCGGTCAAGAAACCGAAAACAGATCTCGGCGGCCCATACAGGGCCCTCGGCATGCTCTACCTCAAGGCACCGGCCTGGCCCAAGGGTATCGGGGATATCGACAAGGCCCTCGATTACCTCTCCCGCGCGGCGAATGAATTCCCGGGCCACCCGCTCAATCACATTTTCTACGCCGAGGCCCTCATAGAGGACGGACAGACCGATGAAGCGACAAATGAACTCGAGATAGCCCGGCATTTAATCCGTGCTGATATCTGGGGAAAGTATTACGCTGAAAAGTGGCGGGGTGATATAGACAGGCTCATGGAAAAACTCTGAATCAGAACTCCAGAAGGAAGAGGGTAATATCATCCTCCAAAGGTACGCCATCGGCGAAATCCTTCACGTCATCGTACAGCCTTGCCAGGATCTTCTTTTCACCGGAGACAATCAGCTCCCTGAAAACCGACCTGAGCCGGTTCTCTGAATACATCTTCGTTTCAGCGTTTTTCTGCTCGATTATCCCGTCGGTATAGTAGAGAATCTTGTCCCCCGGTTCAAGCTTCATGTCAACCTGCCCGAATTCAGCCCTTTGCATGAGTCCGAGTCCGGTTCCGTAGCAGTCTATGTCGGTGTAACCGTGGCTGTTTTCCTTCCAGAAGAGGGGATGGTGGTGCCCCGCCTTGGTCATGGTAATGGTCATGTTTTGCGTGTCGATCAGTGAATAGTAGCAGGTGGCGTAGAGCTGGGAGATCACGGACATGAAGTGCCTGTTGAGAAAGGACATGAGCTTCAGCGGTTTCATCCCGAGCTGGTCCACGGCGATGGAAAAGGCGCTCTTCAAAACACCGGTAGCCAGTGCGGCGGTTATGCCGTGTCCCATGACGTCGGCGATGATGATGCCGAAGTGATCAGAATCGAGGCTGACGATATTCAGGAAGTCCCCCCCTATGGCCTGGCACGGCTGGTAAATATAGGAGTGCCTCATCTTCTCAGTGGTTTTAGCTTCGCTGTCCAGAAGTTCGGTGTTAATGAAATAGCGCTGCACCTTTTTCGCATAGGTGAGGTCCCTGTTGATTTCGTTCAGGACCGAGGTCTTCTCCTTCAGAATGTGCTGGGAAAAGGTGAAGTTGGAAAGGGTGTCCCTGAAGCGGGAAAAGGTTTCGTCAATGAGGCTCTTGTAGAAGAGACGCGCGAACCGCTCGTTTTCGTTCAGGAGTCGGTCGAAATCCTCCTTTTTGAGCCTGAAGAGCCTGGTCGTTTCGATGGGGACCACCGATGCTGACCGGGGCATGTTGTCAATAAGGGAGAATTCGCCGAAGTAGGAGCCGCCGTAGAGGACCAGGATGAAGAGCTCCTCGCCGTCGTCGTCCTTCTTGGTGATCTTTACCGCTCCGTTGATAATGATGAACATGGAGTCCCCGACGGTTCCCTCTTTTATGACGTAGGATTCAGGTTCGTGGGTCTCAAGCTGCAGCAGGGGTATAATCTTGCGGAATTCATCCCCGTTCAGGCTCTGGAAGATCGGTATATTCCTGAGAATGTGTATAATGCTTTTTTCGGTAATTGTTTCCATATCAGTGTTGTCTGGTCGGGTTTGTTTGCGCGGTTCGACCGCTGCCGGTTACTGTACAAGGGGTTGCCATATTTGCAAGAAATTAATGGTTTGGAGGCTCACAGGAGGTCTGAGGCGAGTTCCGCGAGCTGGGAACGTTCCCCCTTTTCAAGGGTGACGTGGGCGTAGATGCCCTGGCCCTTCATCTTGTCTATAAGGTAGGTGAGGCCGTTGCTCCGGGAATCGAGGTAGGGGGTGTCAATCTGGTACGGGTCGCCGGTAAACACTATCTTTGTTCCCTCCCCGGCCCGGGTGATGATGGTCTTTACCTCGTGGGGGGTCAGGTTCTGGGCCTCGTCAACGATAAAGTACATCTTCGAAAGGCTCCTGCCGCGTATGTAGGCCAGGGGCATGATGAAAAGCTTCTCGTTGTTGATCATCTCGGTGATCTTCCTGAATTCCTGGGAGGCCTCCTGGAACTGGTTCTGGATGAAAGAAATATTGTCGAAAAGGGGCTGCATGTAGGGGTCGAGCTTGCTCTTGATGTCCCCGGGGAGGTAGCCGATGTCCCGGTTCGACAGGGGGACTATGGGCCGGGCGAGGAGAATCTGCTTGAACTCTTTCCTGTTTTCAAGCGATGCCGCCAGGGCCATGAGGGTCTTGCCGGTACCCGCCTTTCCGGACAGGGTCACCAGGCTGATGTTCGGGTTCATCAGGGCGTTGAGGGAAAAGGTCTGCTCCGCGTTTCTCGGGGTGACACCGAAGGCCCGTTTTTTTTCCACGATGCGGATGGTGTCAGTGCTCTTCACGTAGGTTGTCAGTATGCTCTTGCTCTCGTTCCGGAGGATGAAAAACTCGTTCGGATAGGGGTCGTGTATGGCCTCGATCCGCTCCCGCTCTATCTCGGTTTTCTTGAATATCTCGTCTATGATGTCATGGGGGATGTTCTCGCAGAGGTGCTTCCCGGTGTAGAGGTCGTCTATGTCCTTGACCTTGCCGGTTTCGTAATCCTCGGAGCATATACCGATACTCTTCGCTTTCATCCTGAGGTTGATGTCCTTTGAAACGAGGATGACCCGCTGCTGCCCGTATTCCTTCGAGAGGTTGTAGGCTATGGAGAGGATCCGGTGGTCCGGATTGTCCTCCCAGAAGATGTCATTGAGGTAGTCGTCCTTGCGGATGTTCGTTTCGACCACGATGACCCCCCCTGATTCGAGTTCCACCCCGGTATTGAGGAGGTTATCCCCGATCAGGGAGTCCAGTTCCCTGGTGAACTCCCGGGCGTTGTAGTTGATGGTCTCGTGCCCACGTTTGAACTTGTCAATTTCCTCGAGGAGTGTAATGGGAATTACAACGTTGTGCTCTTCAAAAGAATAGATGCACTGGTAATCGTAGAGGACGACATTTGTGTCGAGAACAAATATCTTGTTATAGTTTCGTTCAAGCATATATTGTGAAAGAAGGCAATCCTGGTACAGCATTTGTATTATGTCGTATCTGCTACGTTAGCACCCGGTTAAAATAATTACAAGTATTTTTACTCCCCGGATGTGAAGATTGTCTAAATAATTTTCACAAAAATGGGTTTTTTGTTATGTTTTCGTCAGCATTTATCAAAAGCCGGGTCTGCGATCGATCAGGCGCTCAGTGAAGAACGGTAGCGGTTCTTTTCTTCCTGAAACCGGGCAGGGCATTTTCTGAAATAAACAAGTGCTTTTGCGCCACCCCTGCCAGCAGGGTAGGGAATCTTTATCCTCAGCGGAAAATAGCGAATATCGAACTAATCTGGAACAAGAAAATGAGTGTCGGGTTAGGGCAGTTCGATGAGTACAACAGGGTCATCGTTGGAATGATCTTCGACGTGAAAAACAGGGTGAGCAGGGGGCAACCTGCCCCAGTTACGTTTTTTTCAGGGCGGTGATTTCCTTCTTCATTGAATTGAACTTGTCAAGGTAGAGGACGTAAATCTCGGCGGTGGTTAGGAACTTCTGCTTCCCGTCGATAGTGATTATGCGCCTCGATGATTTCTTTTTTTTCAGAAGCAGGTAGGCCGCCTCAAGGACCCCGAGGGCCCGGGCGGCAAGCAGGGCGATATCGAAATAGGTGCAGCTCTGGTGCCCGAATTTCGCGAGGCCTCCGGTTTCAAGGCGCACCGCGTTTTCATCCTCCTCCCCGGTGTTCAGTTTTCTTTCGTAGTAATAGTCCATGAGGAAAAAGTAGGTTGGCTTCATCCAGGTTAATACCTCCGATGATACCTGGTAGACCTTCTCAAGATGGGTCAGGGGGCTCTCTTCCTCATTATAGTTGTCCACGAAATCTTCGCGCACCTGGTTGACGTTATCGATCTGGTTGACGAAGTTGCCTTCGCCGGGGTAGTATTTATTCAGTTTCTTTCTTTCCTCGCTGAAAAGCATGAGGTTCTCCTGGTAGGACTTGTTGCGCTTGAGGAAATTCTTCCAGACGCTGCTCAGCCATTTCAGCACTTCGGGGGTTAAAACCAGTTCACCCTGCTGTTTCAGGTTATATATGATGTTGGAAAGGAAGAAGAGTATGTAATTGCTCCCGGCTGATCGAAAGTGCTCCTGGCATTCAACTATGTAGCCGGGATCATCGATTATTGTGTCAATGATCTTGATCAGCCGGTCAATTTTGTCCGGGTCAAAGGGCCGGTACTCCAGGGCGAAAATAAGGGCATTCCCTATCTCTTCCAGGGCTGCCGGAATATTGATTTTTTCGGTCATAATTATGCTGTTATTGAAAATCAGTTTCGTGTGTCTTTCGTGATTGTGAGTTCTGCCCTCGAAACGGTCAAGCAAAAATACGAAAAATATCCCCGTAATATTCCTTGACATTATGAATAAGAAAAATAATTTGTATTATTGTAAGTACATTTATACAAATAGTTTATGGACAGGATTCATCTTGAAAACAGCCAGATACCGCTTCACTACCAGATAGCGGACTATCTGCTCAACATGCTGCAGAACGGCGACCTGGACCCGGCCGTCCAGCTCCCGCCGGAGGAAGAACTGCGGACGATTTTCGGGGTAAGCAGGACCACCATACGGCATGCCCTGGACCACCTGCTGGACAAGGGGCTCCTGCGCCGGAAGCAGGGGAAGGGGACCTTCTGGACCGATTCAGCGGGTAAACTTCAGAAGAAGAAGCTGACCGGGATAAACCGGCAGATATTCAATATAACCGAGAAGACAACTGTCAAAGTCCTCTTAAAGAGGAAGGTCAGATCTATTGAAAAGGTGAGCTCCTTCCTCAGGCTGCCTCCCCATGAGGAGGTAACCATGTTCAAGAGGCTTCGTTCGGTCAACACGTCGCCCCTTAGTTACACCATAAACTATCTTTCGAAAGAATACGGGAAGGTGATAGAGAAAAGGCACCTCGAAAAGATGACCATGCTCGAGACCCTCGAGAAGGTGTGCGGGATCAACCTGGGGACCATTGAACACGAGGTTGAGATAACCAGGGCGAACAGCGATATCGCCGAGAACCTTCAGGTCTCAACCCTGGACCCGGTGCTCACCATCATGACCTCGGTGTTCGATGTGGACGCCAACCCGGTTGAGATAGTGTGGACCCATTTCGTCGAGAACAGGTACAAGTTCCGGGTTGTCCTTGATAAGGGAGCAGGGTGACATTCGGCAGGCTCGATTCTGAACACGGTTACGGGCACGGCGGGGGAATATGCTGAAATTGTGCTTTGTTATATCAAAAACAGTATAGGAAATAAATGCTGAAAAAAACATTTTTTGAGGAGGAATTTATGTCGGGAGAATACCAGAAAGCGTTTGATGAATCAATAAAGAAACCGGATACCTTCTGGGACAGGGCCGCCCAGGACATCCTGTGGTACAAGAAATACGACACGGTTCTTGATGATACAGGGAAGCCCTTTTACCGGTGGTTCACCGGGGGTGAGATGAACACCTGCTACAACGCCGTTGACTGTCACGTCGAAAACGGCAGGGGCGAACAGACCGCCCTTATCTACGACAGCCCGGTCGCCGGAACGGTCAGGAAATTCACCTACCGGGAACTGCTTGACCTGGTTTCCCGTTTTGCCGGTGTTCTCAGGGAGAACGGGATTGAGAAGGGGGACCGGGTCATCATCTACATGCCGATGATCCCGGAGGCCGCGGTGGCAATGCTCGCCTGCGCCCGGATCGGTGCGGTCCATTCGGTCGTGTTCGGCGGGTTCGCCTCCAACGAGCTGGCGATTCGTATCGACGACGCGAAGCCGAAACTGATCGTGTCTGCCTCGTGCGGCATCGAGGGGAAGAAAGTAATCGAGTACAAGCCCCTTCTAGACAAGGCCATCGACCTGGCAGCGGCCAGGCCCGGGAAGTGCGTCATCTACCAGAGAGAGCAGGTCACTGCCGCAATGAAAGAGGGGAGGGATATCGACTGGAATGAGTCCATGGAGAAAGCGAAACCGGCCGAGTGCGTACCGGTCCTTGCGACCGATCCACTCTACATACTTTATACCTCGGGCACCACGGGCCTGCCGAAGGGTGTTGTGCGGGACAACGGCGGGCATGCCGTTGCCCTGAACTGGAGCATGAAATACATCTACGGGGTAGAGCCGGGGGACGTGTTCTGGGCCGCGTCGGACGTTGGCTGGGTCGTGGGGCATTCCTACATCGTGTACGCCCCCCTTCTCTACGGGTGCACCACTATCCTTTACGAGGGGAAACCGGTGGGGACCCCCGACCCCGGGGCATTCTGGCGCGTCATCTCAGATCACGCGGTAAAGGTCCTCTTTACCGCGCCCACCGCCTTCAGGGCCATAAAGAAAGAGGACCCGAAAGGGGAATACCTTAAAAAATACGATCTGTCAAAATTCAAGTACCTCTTCCTTGCGGGGGAACGGCTCGATCCTGACACCTATCACTGGGCGAG
>CAZEPS010000144.1:0-10555 GCA_964514165.1 uncultured Leptospirales bacterium | reverse complement strand
CATGATAAATATCGATCTTGTAACCGCATCGGTTTGTTCGAGCATCCCGTATATCTCAGTATTTAGTTCATCGAGTTCCAGCCGGAAAGCGGTATTGTCCGGTGTTCCGGGGTCATGGAACCGTTCGAATTCAACCATCTGGTACCTGTTGTCCTTTTGTAAATGATTTACCGCGAGGTTATGGGCGGTTTTATACAGGAAGGATCTCAGGTTAACGTCTTCAAGATCGTACTTCTGGGAATACTGAATCAGCTTTTCGAAGCAGTCGTGTAATATATCCTCCGCGGTTTCAAGGGAGACGGTCATTTTGAAGATATAATGAAACAGTTCCTTTTTATGGAGCCGGTACAGTTCAAGCAAACGCTTTTCGCTTATTATGCCGTTCTTCTGTTTCACCCGTAAAATGAACGGGAAGGGGCCGATATTTACAACGAATTATTTTTAAAGTGTACGTTTTTTTTCCCTGATGTGTCCCTATTCCCAGGTACGTTTGTTATATATTGAAACGGATATTGTATGATACGTTTGATATTCAGACTTTCTGGGTATCAATTCGTTCAAATATAATTATAAAAAGGAGTTTTCCATGAAAAAGATTCTCAGCATGATTCTCGTAGTATTTGCGTTCGGCGCCATCATTCTCAGCTGCAACAAGGCAGCCGAGTCCGATGATGCTTCTAAAGAAGCGGTTGAAACCGAAGAAGCGGCCCCGGCTGAAGAAGCAGCTCCGGCTGAAGACGCACAGTAATTCGAGCAAACAATTTATTGAAAAGAGAAGGCCTTCGTAAAGAAGGCCTTCTCTTTATCCTCTACCTCCATCCGAAACAATAAGGGAACCTCTATTTATTCAATTGGATGTTCCCATGAAAATCGGAATTACCGGACTCCCCGCATCAGGCAGCGACAGCGGAACAATCATCGATTGGAAGGACTATCCGGTGGAGGACGGGGAGCGCATTATTTCAGGTTTAACGTGCAGACCGTCGCAATTCCCCTGTTTTCAAAAAAATGGTTGCTGAAGAACGGCATCATGCTCTATAATGAGTTCCAGGAAACCGCGACCGAGGTTAGCGTATGAATTTTGAAGAAATTCAGGAAAAGAGAGACCTTCTGGCCAGGGGCCCCATCTATGCCATACCGGATGAAACCATAAGCAAATATTCCGCCGAACTGGAAAAGCGGACCCCGAAATCGAAAGTACTGTTCGACCGTGCCGTCCAGTGCATCCCCGGCGGGGTGCAGCACATGCTGGCGATTAAGAACCCCTACCCCCTCACCATAAAAAAGGCTTTCGGGGCCGAGGCGTGGGACGTTGATGGAAACCGATACCTCGACTATCTCATGATGGCAGGGCCGATTATCCTGGGTCACAACTACCCGCCCCTCATCAAGGAAATCATCAATGTCCTGAACGAAGAGGGAATCGGCTCCGGGTGGACCAGCGAGTGGGAGATAAAGGCCTCGGAACTGATCTCCTCCCACATGAAGAACGTGGACCTGGTACGGTTCTTCCAGTCCGGCACCGAGGCCGACATGGCTGCCGTACGTTTAGCACGGGCCTACACCGGGAAGAAAAAGATCATCAGAATCGGCGGGTCCTACCATGGATGGTCAGACGAGTTCGTGTACGACATGCAGATCCCCTATTCCGGGCCCTTCCAGGCCCAGGGGGTTCCCCCGGAGCATTTCAGTTCCATTATAAGTGTGGGCCCGAACGATTTTGACGCCCTGGAACAGGCATTTGTTATCGGCGAAGAGAAGGATGGCGTGGCGGCAGTGATACTGGAACCCCCTGGCGGCGAGACCGGCGCCCTGCCGATCAATCCCAACTTTAACCTGCGGTGCCGGGAACTCTGCGACCACCACAATTCTCTCCTCATCATGGACGAGGTGGTCACCGCATTCCGTTTCGCCATGGGGGGCGCCCAGGAGTTCTACGGCATAGACGGCGACCTGACCGTGCTCGGCAAGGTCCTGACCCACGGGTTCCCCTCGTCAGGCGCCCTGGGAGGCAAAAAGGAAATCATGGAGACCCTTGCCGGGCTGAACCCGGAAAAACCGAAGCCCTTCGTAGCCGGCACCATGGCGGGCAACGCCCTGACCACCGCTGCCACTTACTGGGCGCTCACCTTCATTGAAAAAGAAAACGCCATCGAGCGGGCCGCGGCTGCGGCGGAGAAGCTGAGCGCCGGCCTCAACAGGCTTTTTACCGATAAAAAACTCCCCTTCTTTTCGTACAACATCGCGTCGATCGTCCACTACGAAACAGCGGCACCATTAACCATCGACATCAGGAAAGAGGGGGCCGTTATCGGCGCCCTGGCAAGGAAAAAGGCGGTGGACGATTTCGCCAAAGTGCTGTTGACAGAGGGAATCATCACCAAGTACGGGGCCAGGGCCTTCACCTCCATGGCCCACACCGACGACGACATAGCGAAGAGCCTTGAGGTGTTTGACAGGGCCATCGATTTAATGCAAGAAAAAAAGGAATAGGAGGCACTATGGAACAGGTTGCTGAAACCCCGGTACGGTTCATGTTCGCGGACATACTCGAGGAGGCCGGCATCGAATACGTGTTCGGCATGCCCGGCGGGTGCACCCCCTTCCTCTTCGACGCCCTGGTGGACAAGAAAGGCTCGATAAACACGGTGCTGGTGCGCCACGAGGGGGGAGCGGCCGTCATGGCGGACCTCTACGCCCGGCTCACGGGAAAGCCGGCACTGATTCTCGGCCAGGGGGCCTTCATCGGCACCAGCGGGGGATACGGCATCATAGAGACCCTCCACTCCGGCCTCCCGATGGTCATCGTGTGCGACACCAGCGATTACTTTTCCCTGCCGCTCCACGGCCCCTACCAGAACGGGACCGGCGACTACGGGGCCTTCGATCTCCCGGCCATGATGAAGGGGATGACCAAGTACTGCACGGTCGCGACGAACCCGTCCGAGTTCCTTCACGGCCTTCAGCAGGCGGCGAAGCACGCGGTAACGGGTCGTCCCGGGCCGGCCGCCGTGCTGATAAAATGGAACGTGGCCTTCGCCGCCGCAACCCCCGAAATGATTAAGCCGAAACTCCATCCGTTCAGAAAACTGGTGAACACCTCAAAGCCGGACATCGCCGATGACGACGCCTCCCGGGCGGCGGACATGCTCGTGAATGCAAAAAAGCCGGTGATGATCTGCGGCCAGGGGGCCAGGAACGCCGGGGCAACCCCCGAGATTATCGAGCTGGCGGAGCTGGCCGGTCTCCCTGTTGCAACCAGTTACCTCGGCAAGAGCGTGATCCCCGAGACCCACCCCTGCTCCGTGGGGACCATGGGGGCCATCGGCCAGAAGACGGCGAACTCGCTCATCAGCGACGCTGACCTTCTTCTCACCGTGGGGAGCTCCCTGGCGCCGGACAACACGAAGTGGCTCAACCCGGATTACATCAACCCGGAAAAAACGAAAATCATCCAGATAGACCTGGAACCCCGCAACATGGGATGGACCTACCCGGTGGAGCTCGGCATAACAGCCGACGCGAAGCTGGCACTGAAGAAGATAATCACTCATGTTAAAAACAAAAAGAAGGATCTCAAGGCACCGGATAAAATCAAGGCCATCGGGAAACTGAAGGCTGAGATGAACTGTTTCGCCGAGGAGATAATTAACTCCGACGCGGTACCCATCGCCCCGGAGCGGGTCGTCAGGGAGGTCAACCGAATAATCGACGATGACGACCTTTTGGTCCTGGACGGGGGCAACAACCGGATGTGGTTCACCCACCACTTCCAGTCGAAAAAAACCGGCCAGGTGCTTGCCGGCGGGGGCGTCGCCGCCATCGGCTACGCCCCGGTGGCCGCCCTGGCCGCCCAGCTGGTGCACCCCGATAAAAAGGTGCTGGCGGTATGCGGCGACGGGGGAATGCTGATGCAGCTCTACGCCCTTGAGATGGCCCGGGACATGGACCTGCCGGTTACCTATGTCATCCTGAACAACTCCTGCCTGGGGAACGTGCGGGACTTCCAGGCCCCTGACCGGAGAATCGCCACCGAATACTCCCGGCCGAACTTCGCGAAGATCGCTTCCGGGTTCGACATCGAATCAGCCAGGGTGGAAAAGCCGGATGATTTGTTCCAGGCCCTTTCCAGAGCCCATGAGGCCCGAAAGCCGTACCTTGTCGAGGTCATAGTCGATGACCTTCCTCATTTCAAGCTCATGGGGTGAAAACCTCCGGCATCGGCAAGTAACGGGGAGAGCCCGGTATACCACGGTCACCGGTAATGACCAGGCCTCTTCCCGTCAACAATCAGTACTTGAGATGTTTCCCCAGTATGAGCATGATCGTTCCCGCGATAAGGCACAGCACAGAGAGTGAAACCAGCCCCATGGTGTAATCTCCGGTGGCGGAAACGACTCCCCCCACTATCACCGGTCCGAGGCCGCCCCCTACCATCATGGCCACGCCGTTGTAAAAACCGACACCGGTGCCGACATGGGTTTTGGGCACAATCCGCTGAATGATGGCGAATTCGTTGGAGCCGTAGGTCACCTTGATGAAGATGGTCACCGAGAAGAGGATAACCGTCAGCACGATGGTCGGCGCCGTGGCCGCGAAATAGGCCATCCCCCCGGTAGCCAGAAAACCGATACCGGCGATATAGGCCCGGCGGTTGGTTTTGTCCCCAAGATAAGACCATAGCGCGATACCTGCCACGGAGAAGACGTAGGGTATGGATGTAGCGTAGGCCAGGTCCTTGAAGGGGAGCCCCCTACCTTCTGTGAAATATGTGGGGAGCCAGTTGAGGAGCCCGTAGGCCACCATATTGTTCATGATTCCCCCCAGGAGGGCGAGCCAGTAGGTCTTCTTTTTCATGAAAACCTTTACCCCGGCCCAGAAGTCCTCCCGCTCATCCTCGTCGCTTTCGAGCCCCTCGTTGATGTACCCAAGCTCCTTTTCAGATATACGGGGATGCTCCTCAGGGGAATCTTTTATAAAAAAGTAAACAAGGGGGATTGTTATCACCAAACCCGCGATCCCCAGGACGATGAACATGGCCCGCCACCCCAGGTGTTCTATGATCGGCACCACAATGAAGGGGGCCAGGATCATGGAGAGGAAGAGCCCGCTCACCCAGATGCCGTTGGCCCGGGAGCGTTCGTTCAGGGGAAACCATTTTTTTATGATGGTATTGTTCATGGGGAAATGGGCCCCTTCGCTGACGCCAAGGAGAACCCGTACCGCCACGAAAGAGCCGAACATCAATCCGAAGGGGGCTCCGAGGGCGGTAAAGAGCGAAAAGAATATCACGATAAGTATCAGGCTTTTCTTCGGCCCGAACCGTTCAGCTATGGGGCTTATGAAAATGTTTGCCAGCCCATACCCGACATAAAACATGCTCATGAGCATGCCGCCGTATGTGCCAATCTCCTTGACGGTCCAGCCGTAGTCCTTTGCTATTTTCGGGATGGCATATGAAATATTCATGCGATCGAAAAAAGCAATCAACACCGACACCAGGAGAATAACCGGGATCTGCCATCTCAAACCGGGGATCTTGTCCTTCGCAGCTGATGATACACTCATGACTCACCTCTTAATATACAGGATGGGTAACCGTACAGGCGGTTCTGATATTTTTTTGGAAATTCTTTGTATAGGGGACTTCTAAAAACTATGTTTTTGAAGTCCCCTTGTGTGCACAAAGTCTGATAAAACCAGTATTTACAATTATAATGATAATTATAAATACTGGTTTTTAGATGTGCCCTATATAGATTGGAGATTGACTATTCTTATCAGAATACCGGTTTTATGTCAAACACATTAATGGAGTGTTCCTGTTCCCTGACGGATATGAAAGCCGAACAACAGATTTGTACCGGTAATCTGCCTGCTGTCCGGCCTTCTGCCGGCTCACACCTGCATCGGCAGGAGGCACTCCTTCCTGACCCGGTCCCCGATTCTCAGGACCCGGTCGAATTTCGCGTCCGGGGGTATGGAGTCGGCAATACCGATTATGATTTTATCACCGGGAACGATGTCTTTGAACATGATGTCAAGGTAGTCCTCGAGGTCGCTGTCGGAGTGGGAACTCTCCAGAAGCAGGTCCTCAGGGATCCCCCCCGTGATGACCAGGTTGTCGCGCCACCAGTCAAAGGTTTTATGAAAACAGATTGATTTATACTGAATGGTTCTGTATGTTGTGAGCATAATAATACTAACCCGGTAATAATGTAAGTACTTTTTTCACTGGAAGAACAGCGACCATTTACGTTCAATGCTCATGCGGCATATTGCAGAAATTATACGGAGAACCATGATAGCAAACGAGAATATCAAAGCACTTGGTGGCGTTCTCGTCGCCGTCTTAATCGCCGCGGGCCTCGCCCTGGCCGGGAGCGTTACCGTGGCCCGGGGCGTCCCCCTCTTTGCCCTGTGCGTGGGTATCGCGTTTCTGATACAATGGATTGTGTACGTACCATCGTATATCGGCAGAACTGAAAAGTTTTACGATTTGACCGGTTCCCTGACCTATACGACCGTAATTCTTGTCGCTGTTATTTCAGTTTCCCGATTTGATGCCCGTTCGATTCTCCTCACGGTACTGGTTTTGATCTGGACGTCCCGCCTCGGTTTCTTCCTCTTCAGGCGGATCAAAAGAGAAGGAGAGGACACCCGGTTCAGGGAGATCAAGCAGTCGGCAACCCGATTCCTCCTGACCTGGACACTCCAGGGGCTCTGGGTAAGCTTCACGGCGGCCGCGGCCCTGGGGGCGATAACGGCCGAAGTTGGCGTACCCTTCGGGGTCTGGGGCATCGCCGGCCTCTGCCTGTGGATTGCCGGTTTCAGTTTTGAGGCAATCGCCGATTTCCAGAAGAGCAGGTTCACCGCTGACCCGGCAAACAGGGACCGGTTCATAACCACCGGGCTCTGGTCCCTTTCCCGGCACCCGAACTACTTCGGCGAAATTGTCCTCTGGGTCGGCATCGCCCTTATCGCGCTCCCGGCCCTTAAAGGGTGGGCGTATATAACCCTGATTTCTCCCGTATTCGTCGCCCTGCTCATAACCCAGATAAGCGGGGTCCCGATGCTTGAAAAATTCGCAGACAACACGTGGGGGGGGCAGGAGGATTACGAGGAGTACAAGAGAACGACCCCGGTGCTGGTGCCGAAACTGCCCTTTATGTAAACCGCCCGGCAGGCTGAAAACATTCTCATTTCTTTATCAGTACCGGTTATTTTTTATTGATTACCGGGGACCGGCATGGTAAGGTATTTCCCGTTACTGAAAAAAATTCAGGGCGGGAAATACCATGACTGAAAAAAGGCCGAACATCCTTCTCATAACAACCGACCAGCAGCACTGGGACACCATCGGCAGGTTCCACGACCTCATTGAGACCCCCAGCCTGGACCGCCTTATCGACCGGGGGGTCCATTTCAGCCGCGCCTACTGCAGCAATCCCACCTGCACCCCGTCCCGGGCGTCCATTTTGACGGGGAAGTACCCGAGCCAGCACGGGGCCTGGTCCCTGGGAACGAAACTCCCCGGCTCGGAAAACACCCTGGCGCAAATTCTGCGCGATAACAGTTACCGCACGGCCCTTATCGGGAAGGCCCACTTCGAGCCCTTGAAATCAACCGGTGAATACCCCTCTAGTGAATCACTTGAGAAAATACACGACCTCGAATTCTGGAAAACCTTTCACGGCCCCTATTACGGGTTTGAGCACGTGGAACTGCAGCGGGGCCACGGAGACACCCACGAGGTGGGGGAGCACTACGCCCTCTGGCTCGAGGAAAAGGGGCTTTCCAACTGGAAAGACTACTTCCAGGAACCCTTCGGCAGCAGGAAGCGACAGAAGATGATCCAGGAGGAGTTCTCCTGGGACCTCCCGGAAGAGTACCATCACACCGCCTTCGTGGCAGAGAGAACGAAGGCGAAACTTGAGGAGTACCGTGACGGCAACGACACATTTTTCCTCTGGGCCAGTTTCCTGGATCCCCACTATCCCCAGGTTGTTCCGGAACCCTGGGGCACCATGTACGATCCCGGAAAAATCACACTGCCGGATACCCTGAACCAGAACCATAAAGACTCCCCTCCCCTGGTGCAGATGACCCAGAACAGGAACATGATCCTGCGAAAACAGATGGAGGACGCCTACGCCGGCGACGACAATGAAGAGCAGGCTGAAAAGATCGACTTCGAAGCAATGGTCAGGAAATTCGAAAAGATACCGGGGGTTTACAAGGTTGCCCCCATGCTGAAATATTACCAGGATTTCCTGGAACAGGGGGAGACCCCGTACCTGCTCCACGGGGTGCACCCCCACTTCTACGGGGAAGAGGAACTGCGGAGGCAGATCGCCGTCTACTACGGCAAGATCACCATGATAGACAGATACATCGGGGCCATACTTGACAGGCTGGAAGAGCTGCGGCTCATCGATGACACGGTAATAATCTTCACCTCTGACCACGGCGACTATTTCGGCCAGCACGGTCTGGTGCACAAGGGCCCCTTTCACTACGAGGACGGCATCAGGATCCCCTGGATTGTCAGCTTTCCGAAAAAAATGAAGAAGACCGGGTACTCGAGCCCGGCGCTCCAGTCCGTGGTCGATATCGCCCCCACCGTACTCTCCCTCTGCGGCGTCCCGGCGCCCCGGGACATGGCCGGGGTCGACCAGTCGGAGGTCTGGCTCGGGCACAAAAAAAAGGCGAGGGACCACGCCATCTGCGAGATGCGCCACTCACCCATTGCCGTGCACCTGAAAACCTATGTGAACGAGCGGTATAAAATCACCGTCTACTGTGACGAGCCCAGGGGTGAACTCTACGACCTGGAAAAAGACCCCGGCGAGACCAGGAACCTCTGGAACGACCCGAAACAGAGTGACCTGAAATCGCGCCTGCTCCTGGAATTTATCTGGGGTGAGATGAAGAAAGAGCCGATGATCATGCCCCGTATCGCCGACGCCTGAAATGTCGTACTGTCAGTAGGCCCCCATGGACCAGGTTAAACGGGGAACGCCGTCCCTGTTCCTGAGGCACAGGGACGCGACGTCATCAGGGACAAAGGGGAGCGTGGTAAAGAAGGAGGTCATGTTCTGCCCCCCGGCCCGCACCTCTATCGGGGCGTTCAGCCGGAGCCGCCAGTTATTATCGGTGATGGTACTGACAATGCCGTCGAACCCCTGGTAATTTTCGTACGCGTCCATGGCGTACAGATCAAACGCGTAGCCGTTGGGACCAGAAAGTGTGGTGTCCACCCGGTATATATTGTTATAATCCACGTCTTCTGTGGCAGCCTGGTCCTCTATACCGATGATACTTCCACCAGGCCCGCTTTCGACAGATATGATGTTATTGCGAAAAACGATATTAATAGGCCATGTGGACGTGCTCACGGCAGTGGCGAGTGAAACTCCCTCCCCCCCGTTGATGGTATTGTTTATCACGAAGTAATCAGCCCCCTGGCCGGGACCGCTGATGCCCCGCACATTGTTTGCGGTTCCGCCGAAGATGACGTTATTGCATATAAGGTGCGTGGCCATGGCAACGGAGCTCTGCATGAAAATGCCCGTGGCTGAATTACTGCTTTTCCCCCCGTTGATGGTATTGCTGATGATATAGGCGGGCATACCCGAATTCGTATAGATGCCGGTAACATCGTTACCGACTGTGTTCTCCCCGCCTTCGATAGTGTTGTAAAAGATACTGGCCTCGGTATCATCAATCAACCGCACCCCGTAGCTTGAGCCGGTGACTCCGTTGGTCTCCCCGCCGAATATGACATTACTGTTCACCTCGATTCCGCTGGAGCCCCTTGAAAATATGCCCATGGTTTGACAATTACCCCCGGTGTTATTGCATACTCCCCCGTCCACATTGTTGCTTTCAATATTAATTTTCACATTCCCGACATGAATTCCATAGGTGGTAAAGGGGCCGGCCCCAGCCGCGTTAATCTCTCCTCCGATTATTGTGTTAAAAAAGAGATCGGATGATGTTCCGCTATCAAAGTATATGGCAATTGCAGTAGCGTCGCCGGTCTGTCCGCCGTGAATGAAATTGAATTCGATGCGGGGGTTCGACGAGTTACTGCACTGGATGCCATAGGTGTCCCAGGCGCCGGCAGGGGCCCCGCCGAAGATTGAGTTAAACCGAATCGCCGGCGATGAACTGTCGCACACTATGGCCGCGGTGCTGAAGGCGAAACCGCGGGCCCCGTCGATTACGCAGCCGCTTATTTCTGCCGGTCCAAGGTCCATGTCACATTCTACCGTCGGGTTCGGGCTCGGGCCGGCCGTGCCCGGGTGCTGTATCAGGGTCCGGTACTGAGGAAGGTCCCTGATCTCTTTCGCAAGGTAACCCCGGTCGTCCCAGTCAGTCGGATTATACCCTCCCTGTATCGAGACCCCCCACGCCATCCGGACGGTCTCGACATAGGTCCCCGCAGCAACCCGGACAATCCCCATGCCGTATCTTTTCCGGGCTTCCTGTATGCCGGCGTTGATTGTGGCCTTTGGCAGTCTCCGGGTACCGGGAAAAGCGTCGCTCCCCA
>CAZEPS010000143.1:4922-10592 GCA_964514165.1 uncultured Leptospirales bacterium | reverse complement strand
GACGATCTCCACTGGTCGGACAAGAGCACCCTCTTCCTTCTCGGTGATCTCGTCCGGGGAATCGGGGAGAGCTGTCTCGTCGCCGCCGGCGGGTACCGTCAGGTCACCTCTGAGGAGGGTGCCCTCCTGGAGGGGTTTCTCGGTGAAATCTGGAATGGCGATCTCCCGGTGGAGGACATCAGGCTCTTCGCCTTTGACATGAAGCGGCTGAACCAGCTCATCAGCACCCTCCTCTTCGACAGGGAGGAGAACACCCGGGCCGTATCGGAATTCATCTTCAGCAGAAGCAGCGGAAACCCCTTCATCTCCCTCGAAATAGTGAAACACCTTATCGAGAGCGGAATACTGTTCCATGACGGAACCTCCTGGTCCTTTGACGCGGAAAAAACCGGTGAGGGGGCGGTCCCCCAATCCATCATTGACCTGGTGATACGGAGGATCGGCCGCCTGGAGAACACGGAACAGCGGGTCCTCACCATCGCCTCGGTCATCGGCAACGAGTTCGAACTGAAGACCCTGTATAAAGTATGCAACATGGAAGCGGAAGAGGTGGTGAAGGTCATCGACCGGGCCGCGTCCCTTCAGCTGGTAAAGACCGATCTCTATGACCGGGTCAGGGCCCGGTTCTACCACGACGAGATACGAAAGGCCTTTTACGAAACCATCGACGAAGACGAGAAGAAAGGGTTCCACCTCCAGGTCGCCCGGCGCCTCGAGATGGAAAACCGCGACCGGGGGGACGCCTGGATCTATGACATCGCCCACCATTTCATTGAGGGGGGGGACCGGGACAAGGCGGTCCAGTACGCCTTCCCGGCGGGGATCCGCGCCAAGGAGAACTTCGCCAACGAGGACGCTGTTCGCTACCTCGGAAAGACCATCCAGCTCCTGGAGGAGTCCGGTAAAAAGGGAAACCGCCTCTGGGCCGACGCAACCGCGGAGCTCGGGGAGATCTACCTCAGGACCGGGGACTACCGGCGGGTCATCGATATCTTCAACGAGATCCTCCATCACGTGGACGACACGATGAAGCTGGCGTCGCTCTACAAGCAGATCTCCGACGCGTACTACCGCCTCGGCGACTGGAAGATGTGCGAGGAGAGCACCCGGAAGGGCCTCGCGCTCCTGGGCGAAAAGCTCCCGGTGAACCGGCTGGTGGTGAACACGGGGCTTTTCAAGGAGCTCCTGGTCCATTTCGTCCACTCGGTTATCAGGCCCCTCTTCATCAGGAAGAACCCGGGCCCTGAACGGGAACGGTATTCCCTCATAGTGAGGATGTACATATCCCTGGCCCTCTCCTACGCCCTGAACTCCCCCCTGAAGCTGATTCGCACCAGTTACCGGGTTCTCCGCCTGGCCCGGCGGAAGATCGGCCCCTCCCGGGAGCTCGGATCCGGGCTTTACGCCATCGCCGGCCTCCTCATGACCATACCCCTGTTCGAGCGGGCGCGGGCCTACTACGAGACCGCGGCCGCATACCTGGAGGGCCACGAATGGGAGAGGGGACAGCTCGAGGAACTCATCGGCTACTACCGGGAGTGGCGGGGAGACTACGGCAGCGCGGTCGAGCACTTCGAGCGGGGTTACGAGATCTTCGATCGCATCGGCGACACCAAGGAATTCAGCATGATACTGAACGGCCTCGAGCACTGCTACTATTACACCGCCGACTATAAAAACGCGCGGCTGATAAACGACCAGTATTATGACCTGGCGAACCGGGCCAGCGACGAATACTGCATCAGCGCCGCCGATATCTACTACTCCCAGATGTACCGGGAGACCGGGGACCCGGACCGGGCCGGCACCCACGCCGCGAAATCGAACCTCCTGAGCAGGGAAAAGCAGATCTGGTTCAACTACTGCTCTTCCCTGAACGAGCTCGGGGCCAACGCCCTGGAGCGGGGCGACCCGGAGGAGGCGGTACGGTACCTCGAAGAGGCCCGTGATCTCCATGAAAAGAACATGTTCCTCAGGCAGTACGTGATCCTCATCTACGGGAACCTCGCCCAGGCCTGCGCAGATCTCTACGCGAAAGAAGGATCAGCAACCGGCCCCGAAGGGAGTAGTCTCCGTAAGAAGATGAAGCGGGCGGCGAAGGACGCCGTCCGGAAGACCCGGAAGTGGCCGACCCACCGCCCCCTGGCCCTCAGGGCCGCGGCGAACTGTTACGCCGCCCTCGGGAACCGCCGGAGGGCCGAGACCCTGTACCGGAAGGCAATTCAGCTCTCCGGCTCCATGGGCCGTCGGTTCGAACATGCCCTGGCCAATTACCACTACGGGAAATTTCTCATCGACGGCGGGGACGCCCCGGGGGCAGGGGAACATTTAGAGAAGGCGTACTCCCTCTTCAGCGCCATTAACGCCCGGGCCTGGGCGGAACGTACCAGCGCGCTCCTCGGCATCGACCGGCAGCCGGAGCAGATGAGCCCCTTCCAGCGGATGCTCGCCAGGGAAAAACAGGAACTGATAAACGAGCTGACCGGGAGGATGGGCCTCCTCTCCACCGTGGACGAGCTCCTGGACGAGCTCCTCTCGAGGCTCATGGAGCTCACCGGGGCACGGGAAGGGGCCGTGTACATCAGGGACGAGGGCACCGGCGAGCCGGACCTCAAGGCGAGCCGCACCATGACCGGGGGGAAACTCCGGGCGATCCCGGAAACCATGATACGGAACGTCTGCTCCCACGGGGGGAGCGCGGTCCTCTCGGATACCGGCGAGGGGGAGGGAGTGGAACCCGGATCCGCCGGGTCGAAGATACTGGTTCCCGTCCAGTCCCGGGGAGCGGTGATCGGGGCCCTCTACCTGGGGAGCGGACTCGTGAGCGAACTCTTCACCGGCGAGGACTCCCGTTTTCTCACGGAATTCCTCGCCCGGGTCGGGGTGACCCTGGAGAACGCCTATCTCCACGAACGGCTCGAATCTATACAGAAGGCCGATAAGGCCCCGGCCGGCCAGGCCATGACCCCTGCCACGGAGGAGAAGATACAGAAGGCCCTGAGGTACCTGGAGATGAATTACCGCTCGAACATTGCCCGGGAGGGGCTCGCCGCCTCCCTGGACATCAATCCCGACCACCTGGGAAAGAGCTTCAAGGCCTTCACCGGGAAAACGATGAACGGCTACATCAACGAGCTCCGGATACGGGACGCGGCCCGCCAGCTCGTTGACACCGACGAACGGATAATCGACATCGCCTTTTCGGTCGGGTTCGAGAGCCTCAGCACCTTCAACCGGACCTTCCTCAGGGAGATGAACATGTCCCCGAAGAAATACCGGGAATCGGCCCTGTCAAACCGCTGACTTCTGTTTTCTGATTACTGCTGGCGGTCGACCCTGAAGCGGATTACCTTGCAGAAGTCGTCGACCCTGTTAAACTTCATGGTGGTTATGTAGTGGTCCCCGTCCGACGAGGACTCGATGAAGTGCATCCCCAGGCCGTGTGACTCTTTATGTATCAGCTTTCCTTCTCTATCAAGGAGGATGGCACCCTTTACGTCGGAAAGGGTCTCGAAAAGGTCCAGGGCCCCGGAGTCTTCCTTGAGCATGCTGAAGAGGCTGTTCCTCCGGGAATCGTATTCGAAGTAATTGAAGTGCTCCCCATGCTCGATAATGTCCACGTGAAAGAAGTAGTCGCTCACCTCCACCTTGACGGTGAAGCAGTTGCTGCTGACGCGGTTTTTCCCCTCCTGTATGAGGGACGCGCTTTTTCTCAGGGTGGCGGACTGGATGTTCATGAAGACCTCGAGGAGTGAAAACGTGATGAACCTGCTCATCCAGGGAAAGTTGCGGAAAATATTGTCTTCGAAGTATTCCATGGCGTCCCGGAGGTGCTGCTCCGTGATGCCGATGAACATGATGTGCCGGTGGAGAGGGACGTTTTTCCGCACGCTGTCAACGGTAACCGCTATTTCAGGAATCTCCTGCATGTAGTAATCGTTCTCAAAGGATCTGAATACCTGGATGTATTCATCAGTGAGGATCAACGCGGGATCTGTCTCAGTAAAATCGAGCATTGCCGGTATCTTAGATGTGCCCTTTATGCAATCTATTTGTGTAATGCAATTAATTACAGTATTACGTGAATATCTGCAATAGCAAGCACTTTTTTGTATTCAGGGGCTGTGGCCCGGCATGTCCCGGCCGGTAAAAAACTGTGGGTTGCCCGGGACTCGAACCCGGAACCTGCTGATTAAGAGTCAGCTGCTCTGCCAGTTGAGCTAGCAACCCGATAACGTACAATATACGGCCTATGCCGGATCAGTCAAATTAATGTGCGGGATGTTTCGGATTAGCGGGTCTGGTTTCCCAGGTTGATGATGCGGTCCACCTCGAATTTTTCGCGTTTGATCAACGTGGTCTCGTAGTTTTCCATTTTCTGCAGAAGATCGATGAGGTACGCCCGGTACTGGGTAACCACCTTCACCTTGAAGGACTTTTCGCTCAGGTCTTTCACGAAGAACTGGCTGCTTTCGCCGTCACTGGCCGTGTAGGTGACCAGGAGGTCGCCGAGGTTCTGGCTGCCGGGACTGCTGTTGACCAGGGTCTTTATCTCCTTGAGCTGGTTGACGAGGCTGAACTGGTAGTATTCGATAATGATTCTGGTGACGCTGCCCTGGGGGGCCGTCACGATCGCCTTCTCGTAATAGACGTATTTCTGGCGCTCGTAGTCGTCGTTGAAGTAACCGGAATCGATGATGATTTCGTAGCTGCCGTCGCTTTCCGGCTTCAGATTGAGCTCGGTGATTATGCCGCCGAGGCGCTTGTGGAGTTCCACCACGTAGCTGTCGTTTTCCGGATCTGCTTCCGTCTGGCCCGGTGAAGGCTGTTCCTGGGCGAAAACGGTGCCAGCGAACAGCGATAACATTACGGCGGCATGCAGTATACAATGGTATGGTTTCATAACAGTCCTGTTTCTTTATATATATCGGCCGAATTCCCCGCGCTTTCATGTAATAAAATAAAAAAACATCAGTAGTTATTCCCAAACATGTTTTTTAGAGTACAATAATTGCATACTAATCCCCCGCCGCCTTCGGCGGCGGAGGATTAGGCTATAGTAGTGCCTTAAAATAACAAAAATAGTTAAGGAATAATTACTGAAAAAACATTGTATATAAATCCATGGTTTCTCATCATGATTTTAAAAATTTCCGGCATTAACCTGATTTCCCGGGGGGCGAACGGAGCAGCATATGAATAAACCATTTTCAAAGCGGGCCTGCGTGTTCTGCGGATCGAGCATCGGCGCCAGTCCCGCCTATCTCAGGGGTGCCCAGGAGCTCGGCTCCCTCCTGGCAGAACGAAAGATCGCCATGGTCTACGGCGGGGCGAACGTGGGCCTCATGGGTATGGCGGCGAGAGCGTGCCTCGACAGCGGCGGCGAGGTCATCGGCGTCATGCCGAACGACCTTGTCTCCCGTGAACTGGCACGGGACGACCTCACCGAGCTCCGCATCGTGAATACCATGCACGAGCGGAAGGCCCTGATGAACGAACTTTCCGACTCATTTCTCACCCTTCCCGGGGGTATCGGCACCCTGGAAGAGATCTTCGAGATGTTCACCGCCATGCAGCTCGGGTATCACGGGAAGCCGATCGCCTTTCTCAACACCGAAGGGTTTTTCGACCGCCTCATGGGTTACCTCCGGCATACGGTCGACGAGGGTT
>CAZEPS010000143.1:0-4912 GCA_964514165.1 uncultured Leptospirales bacterium | reverse complement strand
CAGGAGCACCTGGACAGGATCATCGTTGAAGAAAGTTCGGCAGCCCTTCTCGACCGGGTTCTCGAGTATATCCACGAGCCTTTCGGGAAATGGTTTGACCGTGAAAAAAACATCATCGAGTGACCGGGAGCCGGGCAATACACTCAGGGATTTTGACATCCTGCCATAATTATGTCAGCATAAAGCCCGTTTTCGCGCCGGGCATCATGGGACGGGACCCTGACGCTGTATGATACTTATCTCTTTATCAGTCCAACGATAAAAAGTAAAATGAGTGCTCCCGCCAAAGCCGCGATTATGGAGCCGATGATGCCCCCTCCGATAGATATGTTCAGCAGGTTGAAGAGAAAATTGCCGATAAAAGAACCGACAATACCGATGAGAAGGTTGCCCACGAGGCCGAATCCCCGCCCCTTCCAGATGAGGCCAGCGAGCCACCCTGCCACGAGCCCGACTATGATGATAATAACAATGCTGGTTAAAGTCATAATTCCTCCTTTTTTTACTGCCCTATGTTATTTACGATGACGCTTGTAACATGCGGTAAAAAATATTATATTGTTAAGTAAAGGGTACCTCTATAAATCGGTTTTATACATTATTTATAAGGGATAAAACCGATTTAAACTAAAATACGTAGCCAAAAGGGAACCCCAAGTTTAATTAATAGAGGTTCCCTAACTTTACTCAAAAAGATTGTAATTGTCAATAAAAAATTTTCCCGGGGGGTATATGGGGTAAGTACAACTGAATGTGGCAATTTAAGTTTTTCATTGACAGTACCGATTCGACTGTTATTATGCTGGGTAATCCGGTAATTGCCAGTGAACATGATTGAGTCATTCTACAGCAACTTTTTCTCGGTTGGCGCCCTCATTCCCACGCTCTTTTTTGTATTCATTTCACTGCTCTACATATCCATACCGAACAAATCGCGGGCCACCAGGCACATAGGCATCGCCTACGTCAGTCTCGCGTTTTTTAATTTCGGTTACTTCATAGCCGCGAGTTTTTACCACCCCCTGGCAGCCTATCACCGGTGGCTGACGGTGGGCTCAATTCTCATCGTCGAGACCCATATCAACATGTTCATGTTTTATCTTTTTGAAGAGAAGAGCCGGTTTTTCGGAAAAATTCTCATGGGTATCCAGTACGCGGTGGTTATCGCGACGACCATCGCTTTTGTTTTCGTATCTCGGGCGAGCGGCATTATTTTCAAGGCCGGGGCGCACCATTATGATTTCAACGCCGATTCATTCAGCGCCATTGTCGGTTATGTTATCCAGCTGTTTCTTTTACTTTTTATCGGGCTCTTGATATGGAAGTTAATTCGTATCAGAGGAAGAAGACGGTGGGGAGTAATTTTTATCGGTCTGATATATATTGCCGGTACCGTATCAAACAGCGTTCTGAATGTCCTCAGTTTTTCAGGTGTTATTGAACGGGAGGTATTCAGGATTGTCTGGGACATATCCAACCTGATATTCTTTTTTCTCATAACCGTGGTCTATTTCAATTTCACCAGGGACAAGACGACCTTCATGTCCAAGATCATCGCGGTCAGCTTCGTGGCGATTCTCACTGTTATCCAGATTATTAACTATATGACCTACGAGATAATTGACCGGGCCTACGGCACTGTCCACCGGCTCGCGACACAGTATGCCTATGATTCGGATTATACCTCGGAAGACACTGAATACGTGATGAGGTTCAATGTCCTGACAGGAAACTTCGCCAGGCTGATGATAAAAAATGACGCGATAAACGGACGTTATTTTCAACACCGGAAAAACGAATTCTGCAATACCTATATCTGGCAGAAGCTGTATTTACTGCCGCCGCGCAATTTTAGTGAAGAATTGAAAAAGGTCATCTTTGAGACCCATGGCTGCAGCAGCGGTTACCGGAATTCGATACTGGAATTCATGGAAACAGGAACACCCTCAAGAAACGAACTCCTCGAGTTACTTGACAGGCTGAATTCAAAAGTTGCCAGCCATCGCGACAGGATAGAACGTATCCCGGAAAAAAATTTCAGGAATGAAGTAACCCGATACCTCCGGGATGAAGCGAATGAGATACGTTCATTCATACAGCCGGTTTTACGGCATCTCGAAGTCTGCGAAAGGGATGGTCCCGCGTTAAAAAAGGAAGTCCTCCTCTATTTTAAGACAATCCATCCCCCGGACAAACGGCAGTACCATGAGATTAACGGTATGCATTTTATCTCATACCAGGCGGTCAATGCCGTTTCAGGCAGCGTGTTTGAAATCGGATATTCATACTCCTATTACCGTGATTTCATGCACAACCTTGTGAGCCGGTACCTGATTGTTATCGTTATTATGCTCACTGTGCTGTTTGTCGGCTTCAGGTTTTTCTTCTTCAGAGAACTGGTAGATTCAATGAAGAGGCTGATCGACGGCGTGAAACAGGTCAGTGACGGCAACTATGACGTTACGGTTGATGTTAATGTGGAGGACGAGATAGGTTTTCTGACCCGGCACTTTAACGAAATGGTCAGCACGATTAAAACCAATACCGCTGAACTGACCAGGGAACTGGCGGAAAAGCTCAGGGCCGAGGAAACACTGCGGGAATCGGAAAGAAAATACCGGAACCTGTTCAACAGCGCCAACGACGCTATCTTTATCCATGACTATGATACCTTCGCCATCGTCGATGTTAATGAACGGGTAAGCAAGATGTACGGCCATTCCCGGGAAGAGGCCCTGAGCCTCACCATAAACGACATCAGTTACGGCAGGAACCCCTATACCATAGCCGACGAAGAAAAGTACCTGAAAAAGGCCAGGAAGGGAGAGCCCCAGCAGTTTGAATGGCTCGCCCGCCGTAAAGACCAGTCCCTGTTCTGGGTTGAAGTGAACATGCACCGCACGAAAATCATGGGGGAAAAGAGGATCCTCGTTTTTGTCCGTGACATCAGCCAGCGGAAGAAGGCGGAAGAACAGCTCCAGCAGGCCCAGAAGATCGAGACCCTGGGCACGCTTACCGGGGGCATCGCCCACGATTTTAACAATATACTCGCGGGCATAGCCGGGTCCCTCTCCCTGATCGAATATGATCTCGAATCTTTTAATGAAAAAGATCGCGAAAAACTTGGAGACTACATTTCCATCATACGGGAATCGAGCGTCCGCGCAGCTGACATGGTCAAGCAGCTCCTGGCCCTTTCCCGCAACGAGGACATTTCCTACGCCCCGGTCGACCTTAACCTGTCAATTAATCATGTGGTGAAAATATGCGAGAGTTCCTTTGACAAGTCCATTGATATCGTGACTGATTACCATCCTGACCCGGCCATGGTGAGCGCGGATCCGACAAGGATCGAACAGGCCCTTCTGAACCTGTGCGTGAACGCCGCCCACGCCATGACCATGATGAAGAGTAGTGATGAAAAGATCGGGGGCACCCTTAGGATCATGGTAGAGAAAATCAAACCGGAAAGCCATTTCAGGGTGACCTTTCCCGTGGCTGAAGAGGTGCCCTACTGGAAAGTGTCGGTCAGGGACACCGGCGTCGGCATGGACATGAAAACGATCGGAAAAATTTTTGATCCTTTTTTTACCACAAAGGTCAAAGGGGCAGGCACCGGTCTCGGGCTTTCCATGGTGTTCAACATAATAAAAAATCACCAGGGTTTTATCGACGTTTACTCTGAAGTCGGAATCGGATCAGTATTTAACGTTTATCTACCGGTCATGGGGAGGGGTGACGTGCAGGCCGAGATTACGGATGAAAGCAAGGATATTAAAAAGGGCTCGGGGCTGATCCTTATTGTTGAGGACGAAAAACTGATTCGTCAGATGACCAGGGCCATGCTGAATGAATGCGGGTACAATGTCATTGTCGCCGAGGACGGCAGGAAAGGAATCAGGATATTTGAGAAACGGCACGGACAGATCAGGGCCGTCGTCCTCGACATGGTTTTGCCGAAACTTACCGGCAAGGACGTTTTTATCGAAATGAAAAAAATTGATCCCGGCGTGCGGGTCATATTGACGTCAGGTTATTCTTCTGACGAGCGGTTCCACGAATTAAAGGAAATGGGCGTGGTCGAGTTTATTCAGAAGCCCTATACCCTGAAAGATCTTTCTGAAGTAGTCGATAAAGCCGTAAAAAACGGCTGAAATCGATCAGTTTATCCGTATTTCCTTCTCTTGTCTCCCGTAATGCAAACGATTGCCTCTTCCCGGACCAGGTGTTCGAATCCCTCATTGCGCGGTTCAAGGGCCGATATTGACTGAATATACATTCCCCTTTCAATGACCGGGAAAAACTTGTCGAGATCCAGCATAAATGATATATGGGTCTTCCTGAACTTGTTTTCGATGAATATCGATAGAAGGCGGTCTTTCAATGAAAATGTCGCGAAAAAATAGCTGCCTGTGTCGTGAAAAAGAAGGGGATAGTTCAGGTCGTTAAGGATTTTCATGCTTTCGATTATATTGTGTATCGGAACGGTGAATTCCTTTTTTTCATTTCTGCTTCCGGCTCCAATGAGATAGAGGCAGATAATGCTGTTTTTATCAATATGAAGATCATTGCGAAACAGGGTATCGATCTCGTTAATCTGCTCAAGGGCGCTTTTCGTTGCCAGGATGCTTCCCCTTTGCGGTTTGGCGATAACAATGTGATTCGCGGCCAGGTAATACCTGTCACTCCTTCCTATAAAAACCGTTGAAATACATGATCCGAGCGAGAGAGACATGGTCTGGTTGTCGGTAACACACCGGACCTCATTCAGTCCCGGTATGCAGTACTGCTCTTTTTCCGGTAATAACTGCGGTATTTGTTCGAGGTTAATCATGTAATAAAATATACAGTAGTTTATGATTTCATAAAAATGTACATCTATTCAGCAATAGCTGAGTAGATGTACATAAAT
>CAZEPS010000142.1:0-10594 GCA_964514165.1 uncultured Leptospirales bacterium | reverse complement strand
TGTCATATTATAAAATCGGGTACGTTATCGCGAATTTCTTTCTGAACCTGATCTACGAGGTCGTCATAGACCATGAAAACGCGGAGAAACTGAAGAAGATACCCCCTGACAGCGTGGTGGTCTTCGTCATGAACCACCGGAGTAACATCGATTATATACTTGTGGCCTACATGCTGGCCCAGCAGATATCCCTGAGTTACGCGGTGGGCGAGTGGGCCCGGGTCTGGCCCCTGGAATACATCTTTAAGTCCTTCGGTGCCTATTTTATCCGCAGGAAGTTCCGGGAGAAACTCTATCACCTGGTACTGGAGAAATACGTCCAGCTCATCAGCCTCCAGGGGGTCACCCAGGGTATCTTCCTGGAGGGAGGTCTCTCCAGGGACGGGATGTACCGTCCGGCGAAGATAGGGATCCTTGACTACATCATCGGCACTAAGAAGAGTCCTGGCTTCAACAAGAAGCTGGTGTTTGTACCTGCCGCCATCAACTACGACTGGGTCCTGGAAGACAATAACCTGGTGCAGGAATGGCAGAAGGGGAGGGAGAAGAGCGGATTTCGCGACCACTTCGCGTCGCTGGTGAAAATTCTCGCCAAGGGGCCTCTCATCATGATCCTGAACCTGTTCCGCTACATGACCGGAAGGCTCAAGCACCACGGCTACGCCAGCGTCAGTTTCGGGGACCCGGTATTCCTGTCGGAATTTATTAAAAAAGAGAGGACCGATCCCCTGAAGCTCGAAAGGAAAAAACGGCTCTCGAAGATCCAGGTTTTCGCCGACGACCTCATGTCCCATATCAGCGAGGTCATGCCGGTTACCCCGGTCTCCCTGGTATCCGCCGCCATCCTGACCTTCAGTGACAACAGGTTTACCATTGACAAGCTTACGCGGAGAATCCGGTACATGCGCATACATCTCAAGAGGCGAAACTGCCGCATCGTACTCGGAAAAGAATTCGAACCCTCAATGAAAAGCGTCCGTATCCTGAACGAGGAAAAGGGGAATCGAAAGCGGGAACTTGTCAGCTTCGAGGAACGTTTCCTCGAGCAGGACGAGGCAAAGGAGACGGTCCGGATGGGACTGAATCTCCTGAAAAGGAGAAAGGCTGTTTCAATCAAGAAAGGATACGTGACAGTTAATAAGAGAAAAAAGAAGATTCTTGAATTTTATTCCAACAGCATTCAGCACCTCCTCCGGGGCCTGGAACTGCGGTGACAGGTGCATGGTGGTGCAGTCATGAGACAACAGGTGCTTCCATATCCCGACATCATGAAAGAATCAGCCGGGACCAGGGAACGGCTTGCCGGCTCGTACCGGGACCTGGTGATCATGCTCCACGGAATAATGAGAACCCCCCGGTCCATGGGAAAGATTCAGAGGGAACTGGTCAGACACGGCTACGACGTTCTCAACTTCGGGTACCCGAGCACCTCCCAGCCGATTGAGATAATCGTCGCCATGCTGAGCGCGAAAATCGAAGGGCTACCTGAAAACAGGGACCGAACCATACACTTTGTCACGCACAGCCTCGGTTCCATCGTGGCAAGGTATTACCTGACCCGGTACCGGCACAGGGTAACCGGCAGGTTCGTGATGATCGCCCCGCCGAACCACGGGTCTTTCATGGCGTCACTGCTGAACCGGTGGCCGGCATACCGGTGGTTTTTCGGCGTGGCGGGACAACAGCTTTTACGAATCCCGGAGTCACTTCCGAACAGGCTCGGAATTCCGGCGTGCGAATTCGGAATTATCGCCGGCGGCCTCGGCAACGAAACCGGATTCAATCCCTTCATACCCGGCGACAACGACATGACCGTGGCGGTGGAGGAGACCCGCCTTGACGGCATGAAGGATTTCGTACTCGTTAAGACCCAGCATTCCCTTCTCCTGTATAACAGCCAGGTCATACAAAACATTATTTCCTTTCTTGATACCGGCAGTTTTATACATAATAACGGAGAGACGTCCGCTGCGAATGCCGGTCTTTCAGACGCAAAAAAAACCGGCCCTGAAAGGGCCGGTTAGCGCTATATAGTCAGTGGAAGACTCCTTCTATAATTCTAGTTTCCGGTAAAATTTGGTTTTCTCTTTTCTAAAAAGGCAGTCACCGCCTCCTCGTGATCCTTCGTACGGGTCGCCTGGAACTGGTAGGCGATGGACTGGTTCAGGGTCATCTCAAGGGGGAGATCTCCGAACTCGTTGATCGCCCTCTTCATGATCTTTATCGACGCCGGTCCCCGGGCGAGTTTCCTTGCCAGTTTCTCCGCCGCCGGGATGAGTTCATCCTTCGGCACCACCTCTTCCACAAGACGAATCCTCAGGGCCTCTTCCGCGTTGATGAGCTTCCCGGTGTAGCAGATCATCTTCGCCATGCCGGGGCCCACCAGTTTCGGGAGGATGCACATCCCCGCCTCGGGTATCAGCCCCATCTTGACGAAGAACTCCCCTAGTTGGGCGTTGTCAGCCATGATCCGGAAGTCGCACATCAGGGTGAGTTCCATGCCGGCACCCAGGGCGAACCCGTTGATGGCCGCGATGGTCGGTTTCTCCATACGGTAGAGGAAATTGTAGGCGTCGCCAAGGGGGTCGAAATAGTCTTTGATCCCCTGGACGGATTTTGATCTCAGGGGGTTGATATCCTGCTCCACGTCGCCGCCCGCGGAGAAATGGTCCCCGGCACCGGTTATGATTACAGCCCGCACGTTCTCGTCGCCGGCAATGTCCTTGAAGGCCTCCTGCATGCTCTCGAAGAGCTCCGGGCCGAAGGCGTTCATCTTTTCAGGGCGGTTGAAAAGGAGCGTTGCCACCTTTTCTTCCCGCTTTACGATGCAGCTCCCGAATTCTTTCGTTTCGACTGCCATGTATTTCTCCTTGTTATACCCTTTCAAAGATTGTGGCCGGGGCCATGCCGCCGCCGGTGCACAGGGTCACCAGGGCGTATTTTCCCTTCCTCCTGATGAGTTCGTAAACAGCCGTGGTTGAGAGGCGGCTTCCCGAGTTGCCGACCGGATGGCCAAGGGCCATGGCGCCCCCGTTTACGTTGAGCTTGTCCATGTCAGCGTTCAGTTCTTTCGCCCAGGCAAGGGGGATAGGCGCGAAGGCCTCGTTAACCTCGAAGATATCGATGTCGTCCATTTTAAGCCCTGCCTTATCCAGGACCTTCGGCGTGGCGGTTATTGGCCCGGTAAGCATCAGCACCGGATCGGATCCGACCACGGCGTTGGCAACTATCCGGGCCAGTGGCTTCAGTTTAAGCTCCTTCACTTTCTCACCGCTCATGAGGACCAGGGCTGACGATCCGTCGGTGATGGTGCTGGACAGGCCCGCGGTGAGCCATGTGGTCCCGTCGATAACCTTGAGGGAATCGAGTGTTTCCCTGGTGGTGCCGGGGCGGACGGTCTCGTCGGTGTCCCGTACGATCTCGTTTCCCTCCTTGTCGAGCCCCTTCATGGGGAGGATCTCATCCTTGAAATAGCCTTCCGAATTTGCCCTGTGGGCCTTCTCGTGGCTGGCTATGGCGAAATCCTGGCACTCCTCCTTGGTGAGCCCCCACTTGTCCGCAATCATCTGGGCCGACACTATCTGGTTCGGTATGCCGTACTTCTTCATGTAGGCCTCGGTCATCGGGTGGCCCATGGGCTGGCCGGTGTAGAGGGTCCCGTTCATGTCGGACATGATGGTGTATTTTGACATCACCTCGCAGCCCCCGGCAATAACGATATCCATGACACCGGAGGATATCATGCCGTGGGCGATCTGAATTGCCGACAGGCTGCTGCCGCATTGACGGTTGACTGAAATGCCCGGTATGGTCTCGGGAAACTCAGCAGCGAAGACCCCGTTTCGCGCCAGGGTGAAACCCTGTTCCCCCAGCTGGTATACCGTGCCGATGATAACGTCGTCGATCAGGGCCGGGTCCAGGTCAATCCGTTTGACCGCCTCTTTCAGGACCGCGCCGAGCAGTTCCGGAGCCTTGTACTCCCTGAGATACCCCTTCTGCTTCCCGACCGGGGTACGTACCGCGCTGACGATAAAAGTATCACTCATACAATGCCTCCTCGCTTAAAAGCTTTCGATATTCATTTCGATAAAAGAAAGGTCTTCAGACTTGATTCCCCTGGCCATGGCTTCAGCCTCGGGGAGTATGTTCTTTATGTAATAGCGTGCCGTCTTCACCTTGCCGTCGTAAAAAGCGGCGTCGCTGTCTTCCTGTATAAGAGACTTCAGTTTGTCCGCGTCGTTCGTGTCTATCCCCTTTTCTTTCAGGATCGACGCGAGCTTTTCGCCGGCTACAGACCCCTGCCAGAGGAGGAGCCATCCGAGCACGATGACCCCCATGAAGTTGAGAAAGGGCATGGCATTGGAGAGGGGGACCATGAACTTCCCCTCCTTTGCGCAGCTCCCGAAAAAGAGCCCCATCTCTCCAAGGAGCTTCACCGCCTCTTCAACCGGTACGGCAAGTTCTTCAGGAGTTCCCGATTTTTTGCATTCCGCGATTGTTTCGTTCATAGCCCCGAGGAGGTTGATGAAGTTCGCCCCCTTCTTCTGGGAGAGTTTTCTCCCGACCAGGTCCAGGGCCTGGATGCCGTTGGTCCCCTCGTAGATGGACGCGATCTTGACGTCCCGCATGAACTGCTCCACCGGGTAGTCCTGGCAGTAGCCGTATCCCCCGTAGACCTGTATCGCGAGTTCCGTTACCCGGAAACCGATGTCGGAGCAGTAGGACTTGCATATCGGGGTGAGTATGTCGAGCCGGTTCTGCCATTTTTCCCGCTCGGTTTCGTCGGTGATGCATTCGGTCTTGTCGAAGCAGAACCCGGTGTAGGACACCAGGGCCCGGAGCCCCTCAACGTGGGCCTTCATCCACATGAGCATGCGCCGCACGTCCGGATGTTCGATTATGGGGACCCTGGGCGCGTCCGGGTTCTGGAGGTTCAAGATACTAGACCCCTGGAGCCGCTCCTTCGCGTAACCCAGGGCGTGGAGGTATGCCGCAGAGGCGCTCCCGAGGCCCTGTATCCCGACGCTGATTCGGGCCTCGTTCATGAGCTGGAACATTATTTTCATGCCCTGGCGCTCTTCCCCCAGGAGCTCGCCGTAGCAGTTGCCGTTGTCCCCGAAACTGAGGGAGCAGGTGGCGCTCCCCTTGAGCCCCAGCTTGTGTTCGATGCCGGTGCAGGTGTAATCGTTCCGTTCTCCGAGGCTCCCGTCGTCGTTCACCAGGTATTTCGGCACGAGGAAGATTGATATACCCTTGGTCCCGGCCGGGTCCCCCTCGATTCGGGCCAGGACCGGGTTCACGATATTATCGTAGAGATCGCTCTCAGCCGCGGTGATGAAAATCTTGGAGCCGGAAATCCGGTAGGAGCCGTCCGGCTGTTTCACCGCCTTTGTTTTGAGGCTCCCGACGTCTGAGCCCGCGTCAGGCTCGGTCAGGGCCATGGAACCGCCCCAGAGGCCCCCGTACATCTTGTCCATATATTTCCGCTTCTGTTCCTCGGTGCCGTACTTTTCTATAAGGTGGGCGGCCCCTGCCGCCAGGTAGGGGTAGCTCAGAAAGGCGAAGTTGCTGATGAATCCCTCCACCACGGCGATGTTTATCATCTGGGGAAAGCCCTGTCCCCCCGCGTCCACCGATGTGGATATAGTGGCCCATCCCCCCTCAGAAAAGAGGTCCCTGAGCCGGCGGTAGCACCGGGGCACGTACACGTTGCCGTCTTCCCAGCGGCAGCCTTCCCGGTCACCTTCGGTTATGGCCGGGTAGACCTCTTCCACCGCGAGTTTCCTGGCCACGTCCAGGGTCATGGAGATGACGTCGCTGGTGTAGTCGGCGTACTTCTCCGTGGAGCAGAGCTCCTTCTCGATGTCAATCATCTCGTAAAGGATAAAGTCCTGGTCACGCTCATCAACAAGGATATTTTCCATGGTTTACCTCTTGTAGTATTAAAGATCGAGACTCCTTGAAATAATCAGTTTCATTATCTCCGAGGTCCCGGCGTATATGGTCTGGACCCGGGCGTCGACGTAAAACCGGGAGACCGGGTACTCGGTGCAGTAGCCGTATCCACCGAAGAGCTGGAGACAACGGTCAGCCACCCGCTTGAACATCTCGCTGACCCAGTATTTGGCCATGCTGGTTTCCTTGACCAGGGGGTTACCCTCCATGTGCTGGCGGATCAGATCGTCGGTGAAACTCCTCCCCACGGCGATCTCCGAGGCCATCTCGGCGAGAACGAACTGGGTGTTCTGGAACCGGGACAGGGGCCGGCCGAAGAGATTCCTCTCTTTCACGTACTCCAGGGTTATGTCAAAACACCCCTCTGCGGCCGACTGGCAGAGGACCGCGCACCCGAGCCGTTCCCCCTGGAGTTTCTGCATCAGGTAGATGAATCCTCTCCCTTCTTCCCCGAGGATGTTATCTTCAGGGATGACGCAGTCGTCAAAAAACAGCTCGGCCGTGTCCTGGGCCTTGAGACCGATTTTCTGGATTGGCTCCCCCCGGGAGAGGCCCGGGTTGTCCCCCTCCACCACGAACAGGCTTACCGCCTGATGGGGAGGGGTCTCGCTGCCGCCGGTCCTGGCCGCCATAACTATGATGTCAGCCTGGATGCCGTTTGAGATGAAGGTCTTCTGCCCGTTCAGGACCCAGTTTGATCCGTCCTTAACGGCACGGGTCTTCATCGCAGCCAGGTCGGAGCCTGCCTCCGGTTCGGTCATGGCCAGGGCAAGGATCGCGTCCCCGGTTACACAGGGGGGAATCCATTTCATCTTCTGCTCCTCGGTCCCGAAGGAGTGAATGTAGGGGGCCACGATGTCGTTATGGAGGGGTACGAAAATGCTGAGGTACCCGGCACGGCAGAGCTCCTCGGCGACGATCATCGAGTAGAGGTAGTCCGCTCCGGGGCCGCCGTATTTTTCCTCGGCCCATGGTATCAGGTATCCCTGGTCGCCGCACTTCTTCCAGAATTCCCGGGGGATTATCCCCTTCTTCTCCCATTCACTGTAATTATCGGTAACTTCTTTCAGGATGAATTTTTTCAGGGTGTCCCTGAATATCTCGTGTTCTTCTTCAAAATTGATGGATCGTTTCATGGCAGACCTCAGTCGTGAAACTTCCTGTTATTTTCGGCCGTTGTAACCAGTATTTCAGCCGGTTCAAAAGCGGCGCCGAGCCTGTCACTGAGCTTTTTTAAAACCTGTACGATTGAAGCGGCGCCCTCGGTATCGATGAACCGGAAAGGCCCTCCTTTGTCCATGGGGAACCCGAGCCCCAGGGTGGCTCCCGTGTCCCCGTCAGCGGGGCCGGCGATAATCCCCTCATCAAAACATTTTGCCGCCTCGTTTACCATGGTGTAGGCGACCCTCTGCTGAATCTCTTCCGGGGTAAGTTTTTTACTGCCGCTGATATGCAGGGCCTTGACAGCGTCCTGGTTTACCTCCCGGCGGTTATTTGTTTTCGGCGTATCGTATCGGAAGAAGCCGAGCTTCGACTTTCTGCCAAAAAATCCCTTATCGTTCATCTTTTTGAAGGCATCCGTAGTTTTAATTCCCTTCTTTTCCCATATCGGTTTCATCATGTCGGCGATGTGGAAAGCGGTATCGACCCCTATTTCGTCCAGGAGGGTCACCGGCCCCACGGGAAAACCGAACTCCCGAAGGGCGTCATCGATGGCGTAGAGGTCAACTCCCTCCTCGATGAGGAACCCGACCTGGTTCAGCATGGCAACGAGGATCCGGGTCGTGTAGAATGCCGGCCCGTCCTTGACCACGATGCATTTCTTCCCCTGCCTTTTCCCGAAATCGAGGGCTGTCCGGGTCACCCAATCAGCTGTTTTGTCCGTGGTGATAATCTCGAGGAGGGGCATCAGGGGGACCGGTGAAAAGTAGTGCATGCCGATGACGTTTTCCGGCCGTTTGCTCCCCTCTGCAATGGAAGATATCGGCAGGGCCGAGGTGTTTGAAGCAAAGATGGTCTCAGGACCGGTGTTCTGCTCCAAATCCTTCACGATGTTCTTCTTGACGTTCAGGTCTTCAACCACCGCTTCCAGGACCAGGCCGGTATTGCCGAAGCTGGAGTAATCATCACAGGGGACCATGCGTCCGTACATGGCGTCCCGCTGGAATTTCGAGATATTTTTCTTCTCGACGAGCCTGTCCAGGTTCCCGTACACGGCCTGCATCCCCCTGGAAACGGCATCGAGGGAAACGTCCTTCATGAGGATTGTGGGGCAGATGCCCAGCGAAACCTGTGCCACTCCGTGGCCCATCTGACCGGTCCCGATTATCGCGAGTTTATTTACGGTTTTCGATTCACTCATTGAAAGCTCCTTTATCAGCCTGCGTTTTCCAGTATAATGGCATTCCCCACGGCGCCGGCGGCGCACCCTGCTACGATGCCGAACTCTGCCCCCTCGTCCTGAAGCCGGTTGGCGCAGGTGGCGACGAGCCTCCCGCCGGTAGCCCCGAAGGGGTGCCCCAGGGAGAGTGACCCGCCGTAGATGTTAAGTTTTTCCATGTCAACGGCACCGACCCGTTTATCGAGATTTAGGCTCTCCTTCGCGAAATCATCTGAATCGAGGAGCCGCAGCACCGCCACCATCTGGGCGGCGAAGGCCTCGTGGATCTCGAAGACCCCGATGTCTTTCATTGAGAGGCCCGCCTTATTAAGTGCTTTCGGGATGGCGAAGGCCGGCCCCAGGAGGAGTTCCTCCAGTGGGTTCTGGGCCGTGTGGGCGAAGCTCTTTAAATAGGCCTTCGGCTTGAGGCCGAGGGACTTCGCCTTCTCTTCGCTCATAAGAAGGACCGCCGTGGCCCCGTCAGTCAGGAACGATGAATTGGCAGCGGTGACCGTACCGTTTTCGGGATCGAACGCCCCCTTCAGCTTGCCGATTTTTTCCATGGTAGTGTCAGCCCGGGGACCGTTGTCCCGGGTAACAGCACCCTCAATTCCGGGGATCACCACTGGCATGATATCCCGGTTCAGTTTTCCGCTCTCTCGGGCGGACACGGCCCGCCTGTGGGAGAGAACGGCGAACTCGTCCTGTTCTTTCCGGGTGATCCCGAGGCGTTCTGCCAGGCGGTCACCGGTCTGGCCCATGAGAAGGTTTGTGGAGAACTCCTTCAGGGGCGGAACAGATTCCAGATCGAAGTGTTCCACACCCCCGGCGATGACTGTGTCAGCCTCGCCGAGGGCGATCATTCCGGCCCCGTTGGTTATGGCTATGTTGGCCGAAACGCACGCTACGGTGCAGGTGTGGGCCGGACAGCTTTCCGGGAGGCCGGCGCCGAGGACGATTTCTCGGGCCACGTTACTGGTCCGCTGATTGTGAAAAAGGGCACCCATGATGACGTGGTCAACGTCGTCCGGGGATATGCCGGTCCTGGCCACGAGCCCCTGGACCGCGTGACGCCCTATGTGCCAGTGCATAAGGTCTTTAAATTCGGTGCCTGATCTGAGAAACGGGGTACGGCACCCTTCGATAACTGCGATTCTTATGGTCATTGTCCTTCCTTTAATTGTGTTCGCCAAGATTAAGAGAAAGCTAAAATGATAAAATATAGACTCTATTTATAGTAAATATAGTGGAAATTCGCTTTGATAATGTCAAATAAAATATTGATATAATTTATAAAAACGGTATTATTTATTGACAGTCTATGATAATCAGCAATATATTTTAGTTTTAGTATTATTTTGTAGATTTATAATCGACAAAATGAACCTGATCCGGAATATGGATCAATGATAATGAATTGGTTTGGAACGGAGAATGCCAGTACAAAGGAAGAGTGAGGCGAGGAAGGAACAGATTCAGAGGGCGGCGGCCCGGGTTTTCGCCCAAAAGAAATTTATTGACGCCACCATTGCCGATATAGCCCAGGAGGCCGGGGTTTCCGAGGCCACTATATACGACTACTTTTCCACAAAGGAAGAGCTCCTTTTTTCGGTACCCAAGGACATTATCATCCAGTCGAAAGAGACCCTGGAATTCCACCTCGAGTATATCCGAGGGGCATCGAACAAGCTCCGAAGTTACATTTTTCACCTGCTGAAATTCTACCAGGACAATCCCGATTACGCGTCGGTCTCCCTCATGATATTGAAAACGAACGAAAAGTATATGGAGACTGACACCTACGCGGTCCTGAAAGAGCTCTTCTCCATAATCATTACCATCATTGAGGATGGTAAGAAATCCGGTGAGTTTGGGGAGGACACCGACCCCTATCTGGTCCGCTCCGTCATGCTCGGAAGCATCGAGCACATGGTTATACGGTGGCTCCTTCTCGGCTGTCCGGACCGGATAAACCTCATCGATTACGTAGACCCCCTTTTTGATCTCATCAAGAACGGCATCAGGGTGCGGAACAGCTTCCAGGGAATGAGCTTCCGGGTCCACCTGGAACCGCTGGAGTAAAATAACTGTTACGACATCCCCTGGTTATATATCCTATCCGACCGCGAAGAGGCTTTATTAAACAAGCTTGTATAATAAAAAATCATTCACTGTATGTTGAAGAAAAAAACATATTTTGATTCCAATAATTATTCCTAAACATGTTTTTTAGAGCACAATAATTGTATACTAATCCCC
>CAZEPS010000141.1:0-10920 GCA_964514165.1 uncultured Leptospirales bacterium | reverse complement strand
CTTCTGAACGCCATGCCCCAGAAGGCGGCGAAACTTATCCGGAAGACACTCAGTTCCGCCGGGGCAAACGCCAAGTATATCAATCCCGACGTCAATGAGCAGAAACTGTATATTAAAAAGATCACCATTGACGAAGGACCCACTTTGAAAAGGTTCCGGGCCCGGGCCAGGGGGAGGGCTTCGCGAATAAAAAAAAGAACGAGCAAGATACTGGTCGTTTTATCTGACGAAAGTTAACAGGATATTATTTTATGGGACAAAAAGTTAATCCAATAGGCTTGCGAATCGGAATAAACCGTACCTGGGACTCGGTCTGGTACGAGGACAAGGACGCGTATAAAAAGTATCTCCACGAGGACCTGGAGATCAAAAAGTATATCAAGAAAACGAAAAAAACGGCGGGCATCGCCAAGATTACCATCGAGCGTTTCCCGGACCGGGTGAACGTCAATATTCACGCCTCTCGTCCCGGGGTTCTCATCGGGAAAAAGGGCGTTGATATCGAGTCCCTGAAGGAAAGCCTCCAGAAGAAGGTCGACAAGAACGTCTATATCAATATTGTCGAGGTCAAGAAGCCTGAAAAGAACGCGAGCCTCATTGCCCAGCAGATAGCGAACCAGCTTGAAGGCAGGTTCCCCTACCGGCGCGCGGTTAAGCAGGCCATTACCAACGCGATACGGAGCGGTGCCGAAGGGGTCAAGATAACCGTTGCCGGCAGGCTCAACGGGGCCGAGATGGCCAGGTTTGAATCATACAAGGAGGGACGGATCCCTCTCCATACGCTCAGGGCCGACATCGATTACGGACTCGCGGAAGCCCTCACCACCTTCGGCGTTATCGGCGTGAAGGTGTGGATCTATAACGGTATAGTCCTCTCGAAGAGTATTGAAGACGAAGAAGACAAGTACACGGTAAAACGTAAAACACGGTAACGAGGTTATTTCCCATGTTGATGCCAAAGAGGACAAAGTACAGGAAAATGCAGCGGGGCCGCATGACGGGGCAGGCCTACCGGGGTGCGGACATATCCTTTGGTGAATACGCCCTGAAGACGGTGGAATCCGGCAAGATAACAGCGAGGCAGATAGAGGCCGCCCGTGTCGCCATAACCAGAAAGGTGCGCCGGGGCGGAAAGCTCTGGATCCGCATTTTTCCCGATTTTCCCTTTACCAAGAAACCGGCCGAAACACGGATGGGCAAGGGAAAGGGGAATCCGGAAGGATGGGTAGCCAGGGTGAAGCCGGGCCGGATCCTTTTTGAACTCGCCGGTGTTGAAGGTGAACTCGCACAGCAGGCCCTCCGCAACGCGTCGTTCAAGCTGCCGGTGAAGACGAAGATTATTTCCTGGGATCAATAACATATACGGGTACGAGATATGAAGGGTAAACTTGAAGAACTGACAATGGATGAGCTCGACCGGAACCTTCTCGACAGCAAGGAAGAGCTCCGGAAGGAGCGGTTCAAGGCGATTACAAGCAAGGTTGACGATCCGAAAAAGATTCGGGAGCTCAAGCGGCATATCGCCCGAATCCTGACCTTGAAGCAGGAATACAAGTTCAATATTCGACAGGCAAAAGGGTAATACGTCATGACAGATGCGATAAATCCGAAAATGAAACAGGTTGTCGGCAGGGTCGTCAGCAACAAGATGGACAAGACCATTGTCGTTGAACTCCAGGATATAGTAATGCACACGCTGTACAAGAAATCGGTTCGGCAGAAAAAAAAGATCAAGAGCCATGACGAGAATAACGAGTGCTCTATCGGTGATATAGTCCGGGTAGTGGAGACCAGGCCCCTGTCGCGGGACAAGAGGTACCGGCTGGTCGAAATAGTGGAAAAAGCCAGGTAGGTTGACGAAAATGATTCAGGTAGAAACAACGCTGGATGTCGCTGACAACAGCGGAATACGAAGGGTGCAGTGCATCAAAATACTCGGCGGTACGAGGAAGCGGTACGCAACCGTGGGTGACATCATAGTCGTCGCGGTCAAGGACGCGCAGCCGTCATACGGCCTGAAGGATTCGACCGGGAAGAAGGTGCATACCAAGGCGGTTCAGCGGGCGGTGGTGGTTCGGACGAAAAAACCGGTCCGTCGTAAGGACGGCTCTTACATACGGTTTGACGACAACGCGGTGGCCATAATCGACGCGAAGAACGAGCCTAAGGGAACCCGTATTTTCGGACCCGTTGCCCGCGAACTCAGGGAAAAGAACTTCATGAAAATAGTATCCCTCGCACCAGAGGTTTTATAAAATATGGAAAAGCAGAATGTTAAAACCCGTTTAAAGAACGAAGACCCGGTCGTGGTTGTAACCGGCTCCGACCGGGGTCGGCGCGGGAAGATCCTGAAACTCGACCGCAAGAGGGGTCGTGTCATTGTGGAGGGGGTAAACAAGAGGAAGAAGTACCTCCGGGCCTCCCAGGAAAATCCGAAGGGCGGAGCCCTGACAATCGAGTTTCCCATTGACATTTCAAACGTGATGTACTTTTGCGACAAGTGCAAGAAGGGTGTTCCCATCGGTATTGAATTTAAAGACAAGAACAAGACACGAGTCTGCAGGAAATGCGGCAAGAGTTTAGACAAGTAGGGATGCGAGAATGGCAGCGCGTTTAAAACAGGAATACAACAAAACAATACAGAAGATGCTTATGGACCAGTTCAAGTTCAGCAGCGTGATGCAGGTACCGAAAATCGACAAGATCATACTGAACGTCGGAATCGGAGAGGCCCATTCGGACACCAATCTGCTGAACGCGACGATCGATGAGCTGACCATGATTGCGGGTCAACGGGCGGTCAAGACCGTGGCGAAGAAATCAATCGCGAATTTCAAGATT
The DNA here is from genome assembly GCA_964514165.1 of uncultured Leptospirales bacterium. Classification (GTDB taxonomy): domain Bacteria; phylum Spirochaetota; class UBA4802; order UBA4802; family UBA5550; genus CAZEPS01. Next base: position 8,079 of record CAZEPS010000141.1, on the reverse strand, counting down.
CGGGAAGGATATGACGTGGGCTGCCGGGTAACCCTCCGGGGTGATCGGATGTATGAATTTCTCGATCGACTGATAAACGTCTCTCTCCCCCGGGTGCGGGACTTCAGGGGGCTCTCGCCCAAGTCGTTCGATAATTTCGGGAATTACAATTTTTCGGTAATGGAGCAGATTATATTTCCGGAGATAAATTTTGACAAGGTGGACAAGATCCACGGTATCAATATAACCATAGTAACAACAGCTAAGAACCGGGACGAAGCAAAGGCCCTTCTTGACGGGTTCAAGATGCCGTTTCGTTCGTAGGAGAATAGAATGGCCAAGAAAAGCATGATTGCGAAACACAGAAAACCGAAAAAATTCGGGGTGCGCGGGTATAACCGGTGCAGGAGATGCGGCAGGCCCCGTGCCTACATGCGGCGGTTTGATATGTGCCGGATATGCTTCCGTGAACTCGCCGGAAGCGGTGAGCTCCCCGGGGTAATCAAGTCATCATGGTAAATATTATTTTGGAGATGCTGAAATGAGCCGAGTGAGTGATCCTATAGCGGACATGCTAACGAGAATACGGAATGCCATCATGGCAGGCCACCTGAAGGTGGATATACCGTCGTCGAAAATGAAGATATCCATCGCGAAGATCCTTAAAGATGAGGGTTTTATCAAAAACTTCAAGATTATTGATGACAACAAGCAGAAGATCCTCCGGGTGTACCTGAAATATTCCCCATACAACCAGTCCGCCATTTTGAATCTGAAGCGCATCAGCAAGCCGGGCAGGAGGGTGTACATCAAGGCTGAGGAGCTGAGGCCGGTTTTTAATAACATAGGCATATGGATCCTTTCTACATCAAAGGGTATAATTACCAACAAGGCCGCCAAGAAACTGAACGTGGGTGGCGAGGTCCTGTGCGAGATATCATAGGCTGCGATGCAAGAAAGACGGATAGAATATACCAATATACGAGAGAAACGACATGTCACGAGTAGGAAAAAGCCCAATCCCGATTCCGAGCGGGGTGACCGTGAACCTTGAGGGAAAAAAGTTTTCCGCGAAAGGCCCCCTCGGCGAGGACAGCCTTGAGCTGCTGGACGGCGTTCATGTCGCTGTCGAGAACGACATAGTGATGATAAACGTTGACAACGGGGAGACCGACAAGAAACAGACCGCCTACTGGGGGCTCTTCAGGGCTCTGATTAATAACATCATCGTCGGCGTATCAACCGGCTTTGAGAAGCAACTCGAAATAGTCGGAGTCGGATACCGAGCCACCCAGCAGAACAAAGACGTTCAGTTCCAGCTTGGCTTTTCCCACAACATTCTATTTTCACCGCCGGAGGGGGTATCCATCGAGGTGATGGAGCCGACGAAACTGAAGGTGACGGGGCACAACAAGCAGAAGGTTGGACAGGTAGCGGCGAACATCCGGAAACTCAGACCCCCGGAGCCGTACAAGGGGAAGGGGATCAGGTACAAGGATGAATATGTCCGGAAAAAAGCAGGCAAAGCAGGTAAATAGAAATGGATAAATTATCGTCAAAAAAGAAAAGGCTTTCCCGCCGGAGGTCATATATAAAGAAGAAAATTCGATCCAGGGCGGGAAAACTCCGGCTCTGCATAAACCGATCGAACAAGAATTTCTACGCCCAGATAGTGGACGACGAAAAGGGCCTGACCCTGCTCGGGATATCGACCCTGGCGAAAGATTTTCCCGACATGAAGAGCAAAGGCAACATCGCCGCCGCAAAGGAACTCGGCAGAATTGTTGCGGAAAAGGCGAAAGAAAAGGGGATAACCACCGTGGTTTTTGACCGGAACGGCATTCTCTACCACGGCAAGATAAAGGCCCTTGCCGAAGCGGCTCGCGAGAACGGACTGGAATTTTAGGAGTACCGAGTATGAATATCGAAAGAAAGAAAATACATTCCGAGGGCCTCGATCTCGCGGACAAGATCGTGACCATCAACCGCGTGGCGAAGGTCGTGAAGGGCGGCCGGCGGTTTTCATTTAACGCACTGGCGGTGGTCGGTGACGGCGACGGACATGTCGGCGTCGGTTTCGGCAAGGCGAACGAGGTCCCTGACGCCATCGATAAGAGCAAGGAAAACGCGAAGAAGAACCTGTACAAGATCAATGTGCGCAAGACTACCATCCCCCATACGGTCATCGGCAGGTTTAAATCGGCAAAGGTCATCATGAAGCCCGCGTCCCCCGGTACCGGGATTATCGCCGGAGCGTCGGTCAGGGCAGTTGTAGAAAAAGCGGGAATCAGCGATATTCTGACCAAGTCCCAGGGTTCGCGTAACCCGATAAACCTGGTAAAGGCGACCATGAACGGGCTGCTCCAGCTTCGAAGCCTGAAAGAGGCGGCTGAAACCCGGGAAGTGACTATCGGCAATTTGTGGGAGTAACTGGATTATGGCAAAGAAGAAATTACTGGTGCGTCAGGTGCGGAGCAGGATATCCGAAAAACCGAAGCTCAGGGCGACACTGAGGGCCCTCGGCCTTCGGAAGATGAACGCCGAGAGGGTTCACGATGACAACCCGGTCATCCGGGGAATGATTCGCAAGGTGGCGCATCTCGTTGAAGTGACGGAAATCAAGGAATAAAAGGGCGGAAGCGGTATGGTATTGCAGAAACCGAAATCGTACAAGAGCAAAAAAAGGGTCGGCCGGGGCAACGGCAGCGGTGTCGGGAAAACCTGCGGCAGGGGCCAGGACGGCCAGAAGAGCCGTTCCGGATCAAAAAAACGGGCCTGGTTCGAAGGGGGCCAGATGCCGCTTCAGCGACGGGTCCCGAAGCGGGGCTTCAATAATATTCTGAAAAAGGAATATCAGCTGGTCAACGTGGGGCAGCTTGTAAAATTGAAAGACAAGGAGATCGATCCGGAACTTCTTGCTGAAAAGGGACTTATCAGCACCCCTTTCAAGCTGGTGAAAATTCTCGGGAACGGCGAGCTCACCGGTTCCGTGACCGTAACCGCCGATGCTTTCTCCGGGACCGCCCGGGAGAAGATCGAAAAGGCTGGCGGCAAAGCAGCTGTACGGAAGTTTGCCCCGAAACCGAAGAAGCGGGAAGAGAATAAGGGCTGATGGCGAACCCTATTGTCAATATACTGAAGATTCCTGATCTGCGGAAACGGATTATCTTCACCCTGGTAATTCTCATTATTTACCGAATCGGTGCAATAGTACCGGTACCGGGAATTAACGTGGATGCCCTGAAAGCCTTTTTTGACGAGGCCCAGGCCGTCGGCCTCCTCGATTTCGTGAATCTCTTTACCGGCGGGGCTTTCATGCGGTTTACCATTTTCGCACTTGGAATAATGCCCTATATTACCTCGTCAATTATATTCGATCTTTTGAAAGTGGTGTTCCCGGCCCTCGAACGCCTTTCCAAGGAAGGGCATGAGGGTCAGAAAAAACTTAACCAGTATGTGCGCTACGGCACCGTGGCCCTGTGCACGGTCCAGTCCTTCGGCCTTACCTTCTGGATGAGGAACATGAGGACCTCGAGCGGGGTTTCTGTTGTTCCCGAGGACGCGGGTATCGGGTTTGTTATCGTTACAGTCGTGGCCATAACCACCGGCACAATGGTACTGGTCTGGTTAGGGGAGATCATAACTGAGCGGGGAATCGGCAACGGCATATCCATTATAATCATGGCCGGTATTATCGCCCATGCGCCCCAGTCTGTTATGGCAACCATGAAAAAAATCGGGGACACCGGGGAACCTATAATCGGGATTATCCTTATAGGGATATTCTTTATGGTTGTTGCGGCCTCGATCATGCTGACCCTGGGAACCAGGAGAATACCGGTCCAGTACGGCAAAAAACTCGCCGGCAAGACCCAGGTACAGCGGACGTCACAGTACCTTCCACTGAAGGTAAACGCGGCCGGGGTTATCCCGATCATATTCGCTGCGGCACTCATGGCCTTTCCCTCCCAGATGCTCCAGATGTTCGGGGGGAGCACGACCGTGTGGATAAACAGGGTGCAGTTTTACCTGTCGCCGGGGCAGTATCCGTACATGCTGATTTACAGTGGTCTTATCATATTTTTCTGTTTTTTCTACACGGCAATCCGGTTTAACCCGGTCGAAATTGCAGACAATTTGAAGAAGTACGGCGGGTTCATTCCGGGGATCCGGCCAGGCCAGAATACTTCGGACTATATAATGAACATCCTGAACAGGATAACCCTGTTCGGCTCGATCTTCCTGGCCCTGATATCTATCGTTCCGGATTTCATTATCCGGATTTTCCCGGAGCAGGTCCCGGCGGACATGGCGTATTTATTCGGCGGTACGTCACTTCTGATTATTGTAGGGGTGGCACTTGATACCCTTCAGCAGATTGAGTCCCAGCTCCTGATGAGGCATTACGACGGATTTTTAAAAAAAGGCAGGATGAAGGGCCGTAACTAAATTAACAGGAACAAGGAACTATGGCAAAAGAGGAACCAATAGAAGTTGAAGGCGTGGTTGTCGAACCGCTCCCGAACGCGATGTTCCGCGTTAAGCTCGATAACGGGCACATTGTCCTCGCCCATATTTCGGGTAAGATGCGGATGCATTACATCAGGATACTTCCCGGCGACAAGGTGACCGTGGAGCTCTCACCCTATGATCTGAACCGGGGGAGAATCACGTACCGTTCAAAAAGCTGATATCAGTTCCAGTAGAGGTTGAAATGAAAGTTAGAGTATCTGTGAAAAAAATCTGCCATGACTGCAAGATCATCAAACGGCACGGTATCGTGCGGGTAATATGCAAAAATTCGCGGCATAAGCAGAAGCAGAAAATACGAACCGCGAAAAAATAATATCAAGGAGCACTAATAATTATGGCCCGTATTGCAGGTGTTGATTTACCGAATACCAAACGAATAGAAATCGCTCTGACATATATATTCGGAATAGGCCACACCACAGCCAGGAAAGTCGTGGAAGAAGCCGGGGTGAACCCTGACACGAGGGTAAAGGACCTCAGCGACGACGAAATAAACTCGATTCGAAAGACCATCGATGAGAAGGCCAAGGTTGAAGGTGATTTAAGGACCGAAGTCGCGATGAACATCAAGCGTCTTATGGATATCGGATGCTACCGCGGCATACGCCACCGGCGGGGGCTTCCGGTTCGGGGGCAGAATACGAAGAACAACGCGCGAACCAGGAAGGGCCGGAAGAGCCAGCCCATCGGCGGCAAAAAAAAGAAGTAAGGAGTAACCTGTGAAGCAGAAGAGAACCAGGACAAAACGCAAGGAAAAGAAGAACGTCCCAATCGGGAAGGCCTTCATCCAGGCGACATATAACAATACCATTATCACGCTGACGGACATGCAGGGAAATGTCATCTCCTGGGCTTCAGCCGGCGGTGAGGGATTCAAGGGCTCGAGGAAATCGACCCCCTTTGCGGCCCAGATGGCCGCGAAATCCGCCGCTGATAAGGCGGTTGACAACGCGGGGCTCAAGTCCGTGGAGGTTTTCGTAAAGGGTCCCGGTATCGGAAGGGAGGCCGCGATACGGTCGCTGTTTCAATCCGGCATTGAGGTGACCAAGATCAAGGATGTGACCCCCGTCCCCCATAACGGCTGCAGGCCGAAAAAGCGCAGACGAGTTTAACGGAGACAGCAATGGCTAAATATACTGGACCACGGTGTAAACTGTGCAGAAGAGAAATGACACCCCTCATGCTGAAGGGGCAGAGATGCTTGACGGACAAGTGCCCGGTTAAGGGCAAGAAAAAATATCCCCCCGGCCCGCCGAGGAAGCGGAGAGGGAAAATGTCCGACTATGCCGTGCAGCTTCGTGAGAAGCAGAAGATCAGGCGCAGCTACGGTATTCTCGAGAAGCAGTTCCGGATACTCTTTCAGGACGCGGTCCGCATGAAGGGGGTAACCGGCGACAACATGCTCTCGCTCCTTGAGAGGCGCCTTGACAATGTTGTTTACCGTATGGGCTTCGCGTCCTCGCGGTCCCAGGCGCGGCAGCTCGTTCAGCATAACCACATTATGGTGGACGACACTATCGTGAGCATCCCGTCTTTCCGGGTAAAAGAAAATGCTGTTGTTTCAATACGGGACAACTTCAATAACAGCGTAATGCTTGATGACTCAATAAAACTTGCCAAGGCCGTTGATTCAGTTCCGGACTGGGTGGAAGTTGATTTTGACAAGAGAACCGGAAAAATAACCCGGCTGCCGATGCGCGAGGATATTACCGTAAACTTTAATGAGCAGTTAGTAGTTGAGCTCTATTCCAAGTAATGGAGGTTACAATGGCCCATAAGAATCTTTTGAAGGGCTTCAAAAGACCGAGCAAGATTGTTTTTGAACATGATGAAATTAAGCTGAATTACGGCCGTTTTATAGCGGAACCCTTTGAGAAGGGATACGGTTTAACCATCGGCAATTCACTGAGAAGGGTTCTCCTTTCATCAATCGAAGGTTCAGCAATAACGGCTATCAAGATCGAAAACGTGCCCCACGAATTTACCACTATTGAAGGGGTTTACGACGATGTAACCAGGATAATCCTAAACTTGAAGAAGTTGCGGTTCAGGTACCAGGGCGAGATGCCGAAGGTCCTTCATGTGCAGAAGTCGGGCCCCGGCGAGATGACCGGTGCTGATTTCAACGTGGACCCGGAAGTTGAGGTGATGAACCCCGACCTGGTAATAGCGAATCTGAACGAAAAAGGCAATATCGACATGGAGGTTCAGATAGAAAACGGCCGCGGGTACGTTCCGGCAGAGGTAAACAAGTCTAATACTGAAGTTATCGGCGTAATTCCGATTGATTCTCTATTTTCACCGGTCAAGAAGGTAAATATCAAGGTGGAGGACACCCGGGTCGGCCAGAGGACCGACTTTGACAAGCTCATCCTGGAGATCTGGACCGACGGGTCTATTTCACCGGAGGACGCTATGGCCCACGCGGCGAAAATAATCAAGGACCACATGACCATCTTTATTAATTTTGAAGAGGAGGTTGAGGAAGAGGTCGAGGTCGTCGATGAAAATCTGGAGAGGATGAGGGTTCTTCTCGCGAAATCAATCGATGAGATCGATCTTTCGGTCAGGTCGTATAATACCCTGAAATCTCTTGATATCTCTACCCTTGAACAGCTTGCCAACAAGACCGAAGACGAATTGAAGAAATCGAAGCATTTCAGCAATATCGTATTAAAAGAGATAAAATCCAAGCTCGAGGCACTCCATCTGAGCCTGGGCTTGAAGGACTAGACGAGGCGGATAGATGAGACACAGAAACAAGGTTAGGCAGCTTGGCCGGACCCATTCCCACAGGAAGGCCATGTTCAGCAATATGGTAACGTCTTTGTTTAATCACGAAAAAATTGTTACCACTAAACAGAAAGGGAAAGAGCTCAAGAAAATTTCCGAAAAGCTGATAACCAGGGCGAAACGGAATCTTGATCTTCCCCCTGACGATATTGCCGGCAGGCTTCACAACAAGCGTGAAGTGATGAAGGTGGTAAAGGACAGGGACGTGGTAAGGAAACTTTTCGAGGATATAGCACCGAGATTCAAGGAGAGAAACGGCGGCTATACGAGGCAGCTCCTCCTGGGAAGAAGGCCCGGCGACGCGGCTGAAATGTCCATTGTCGAACTGGTTGAGAGGAAACGAGAGCCGGTAAAAGAGGAAACGAAAGACGAGAAAAAGCCTGGAAAAAAGGCGAAAGTGAAGGATGATGCGCCAAAAAAGGAAGAAAAAAAACAGGCTGATAAAAAGGTAAAAGAAAAGGATGAAGCGGTAAATCAGGAAAAAGTGGACGATAAAAAACCGGCAAAGAAGGAAAAGGAAAAATCAGAAGCTAAAGAAGAAAAAAAGTCTAAGAAAGAAAAAAAAGAATCTAAAGAAAAGAAGTAACTTATAATATATTGCAAAAATAGGGCGCCTGAAAACAAGTTTTCAGGCGCCCTTTATATGTCTTCCCGCATAATCATCAAATAACTAATCGCGAAGGCGCGACGCCTGAGCGATTCGGCTGTTATTTATTCATTTTCCTTTCTGGAGGACGTCTTTTCGTATCGTAAAAGCCGCTTTTCTTCCACAGT
>CAZEPS010000140.1:0-10957 GCA_964514165.1 uncultured Leptospirales bacterium | reverse complement strand
ATAATTTTATTGTGCATGAAAAAGGGGCCTGACCCCTAAAATTAAACTGCTACCTTGCACCTTTTTATGCATAGACGGCATTTTCTATTGACAGGAAAGCGGGCAGGAGTACTCTATGCCGCAATATTCCTGATTTTAAGCATTGCGATACAAAAATCGGGTTTATCAATAAGGAATTTATGGAATAATTGTAAAATGTATATGAACATCACAGACCTTCTTTCTCTGCTACTGAGCCTGGAAATACCCGGCAGTGGTTTGTGATGCCTTGAGCAATCCTGGAAGCAGAAAAGCCGTCACAAACCCTGTGGCGGCTTTTTTTATGTTTTCATTATCCGGAGGTGAAGGGAATGGATTTCCCGAGCAGGCTTAGCTGGTTTTTCTGGGTATAAAGAGATTCGGGTCATACAGGGCCATGGGCCCGGGATGGCATGAGAAGTATTCAATGAACAATGGTATATACGGAGGATTTGAAATGAAAGACAGGGAAAAACTGATAATATTTGACACCACCCTCCGGGACGGGGAACAGTCCCCCGGGTTCAGCATGAACATGGAGGAAAAGGTCCGCTTCGCGGAACAGCTCGAGCACCTCGGCGTAGACGTTATCGAGGCCGGGTTTCCGGTTATATCCGACGGTGATTTCGAGTCAGTACGGAGGATCGCGGAGCGCCTGAAGGAAACCCAGGTTGCCGGTCTCGCCCGGGCCAACCCGAAGGATATCGAAGCGGCCTGGGAGGCGGTGAAAGTGGCCAAACACCCGCGGATTCACACCTTCATATCGAGTTCCGATATCCATATCGTGCATCAGTTCAAGAAAACCAGGGAAGAGGTTTTGGAACTGGCGGTGAACGCGGTCCGGCAGGCAAAATCCTGCACCGACAACGTGGAGTTTTCCCCCATGGACGCGACCCGGAGCGACCTTGACTACCTCTCCCTCATGGTACAGTCGGTGATCGAGGCCGGGGCGAACACGATAAACATCCCGGACACGGTGGGATACACGGTGCCGTCCGAGTTCTACCGGGTGATAAAGCATCTCAAGCAGAATGTTCCGAACATCGACCGGGCCGTTATATCGGTCCACTGCCACAACGACCTCGGCCTTGCCGTGGCAAATTCCATCGCGGCAATAGAGGCCGGGGCGCGCCAGGTTGAATGCACGATAAACGGGATAGGCGAGCGTGCCGGAAATACCGCCATGGAGGAGATAGTCATGGCGGTGAAGACCCGTGCCGACGTGTGCAGCGTGTACACCGACATCAATACGAAACAGATCATGACCACGAGCAAACTCCTTTCCCGCATTACCGGCATATCCGTCCAGCCCAACAAGGCGATAGTGGGGGGAAACGCCTTCGCTCACGAGTCCGGCATACACCAGGACGGCGTTTTAAAGAACGCCATGACCTATGAGATTATGAAACCCGAGGACGTGGGAATAACCCGATCCACCCTGGTCCTCGGTAAGCACTCGGGCAGGCACGCGGTTTCCAACCGCCTCGAGGAACTCGGCTTTACCCTCGACAAGGAGGAGATGGACCGCTTTTTCAAGTACTTCAAGGACCTGGCGGATCGTAAAAAAGAGATCTACGACGAGGACCTGATCGCCATGATCGGCAAGGCCCTGTACAAGGACGAGACCAAGCGGCGCTACAAGGTGGAGGACGTGCAGATATCCACCGGCATGCATTCACCCCCCATGGCCATGGTCACCCTCAAGGATCATTACAACGACAACACCATCGCCTTTGAAGTAGACCACGGGAACGGGGGTGTTGACGCCGGTATCAAGGCGGTGAAGAAGATTACCGGCACCAGCGCCCTGCTCGAGGCCTTTAACCTGGTTGCCATTACCGGCGGATCCGACGCCATGTGCGAGGTGACATCCACGGTCGTGGAAGAATACAAGGGGAAAGAAATCCGCGTATTCGGCACCGGCATCAGTATTGACATATCAGTGGCCGGTATCTTCTCATTCGTGGAGGCCCTGAACAACATCGAGTACATGAAGGCCATGGGGGAGCGCTTCAACGGGAACCGGGGGGAGAACGTTTCGCTATAACTGAAAAAAACAAAAAACTATACAAAAATATAGTATATTCGCTCACTTTTTACTTGATATTTGCCGACCTCTATGGTTAAGTGACATAAAGTCATGGATCCGGGCAGCGCATGGGCGGCTGCTTTTGGCGCACCGGGTAATGTGGTGCTTTAGCTGCTGGTATTACAGTCGAAAAAAATGAAAAATATTCCAAAAAATTCATCAATTTTACCGGTCTCAATCGTATAGCATATAGAAGGATTTTACCATTACCTGGAAATCGAATTCGCTCATAAATGAGAATCTCTCAGTTTTCATGGCCGGCTCCCGCAGCTGAGCTGAAACCGGCGGTGTCCGGTAAATAGGAATTTACTTAAGAGGTATAAACATGGCAGATAAAAAAGAAAACAATGAAAAAACCCAGGCCCTCGAATCAGCAATCATGCAGATAGAGAAGCAGTTCGGCAAGGGGTCCATCATGCGCCTCGGCGACGACTCGTCCCGGGTGCAGATACCATCCATTTCGACCGGGTCCCTGGAACTGGATATCGCCCTCGGCATCGGCGGCGTGCCCCGGGGGAGAGTGACCGAGATCTACGGCCCTGAATCCTCCGGCAAGACCACACTATCCCTCCACATAATCGCCGAGGCCCAGAAGGCCGGGGGAGTGGCCGCTTTTGTCGACGCTGAACACGCCCTTGATCCGAAATATTCCCGAAAACTCGGGGTGAACACGGACGAACTCCTGGTATCCCAGCCCGACACCGGTGAGGAATCCCTCGAAATTACCGAGGCCCTGGTCCGGTCCGGCGCCATCGACATCATCGTCATCGATTCCGTGGCCGCCCTGGTCCCGAAGGCCGAAATAGACGGGGAGATGGGGGACGCCCACATGGGGCTCCAGGCCAGGCTCATGAGCCAGGCCCTCCGAAAGCTCACCGGTATCATATCCAAGTCGAAGACCAGCGTCATATTCATAAACCAGATCCGGCATAAAATCGGGGTGATGTTCGGATCCCCGGAAACCACCACCGGGGGGAACGCACTGAAATTTTACTCTTCGGTCCGCCTCGACATCAGGCGAATCGAGACCCTGAAATCCGGGGAGGACGCCATCGGGAACCGGGTCAGGGTGAAGGTGGTGAAAAACAAGGTCGCGCCCCCATTCCGGCAGGCCGAGTTCGACATTATGTACGACTCGGGCATTTCCCGTGTCGGCGGCATCCTCGACCTGGGGGTCAAGTTCGACATCATCAAGAAGGCCGGCACCTGGTACTCATACGGCGAAGAGCGGATAGGGCAGGGGCGGGAGAATGCGAAGAGCTACCTCGTGGAAAACCATTCCGCGGCTTTGGATGTCGAAAAGAAGGTTAAGAAAGCGGCCGGGCTCATAGAGGAAGAACCCCCGATGGAGAAGGTCAAGCCGGAGGAGTCAAAGGTCGCTGAAGCGTAAAAGCGGCAGGTCCATGAGGAGTTCCCGAAAACGGCTGAAGAGACCGGAAGAGATCGGCCGTATACGGGAATCGGGAAAAGTCCTTGCCGATATATTCCGGGAGCTGTCCGGGCTCAGCCTCGAGGGAATGACCACCTGGGAGATCGACGCGTTTATCGAGCACGAGATATTCAGCTGCGGGGGAAGGCCCGCATTCAAGACCGTTGCCGGATACAGTTCCGCGTCGTGCATATCGGTTAACAGCGAGGTAGTCCACGGGATCCCCTCGAAAAAAAAGAGGCTCTCTGCCGGGGACATCGTAAAGATAGATATCGGGGTTGCGAAAAACGGCTTTTTCAGCGACGCATGCCATACCTTCCCGGTGGGCAATATCTCCGATGAGGCGGAACGTCTCATAACCGCCACCCGGGAGTCTCTCCACCGGGCTGTCGCGGTCATGTACCCGGGAAGGCGCATAGGGGACATCGGTTCAACCATCCAGGGGTACGTGGAGTCACAGGGCTACAGCGTGGTCAGGGCCTATACCGGCCACGGGGTCGGTTTCGGCCTTCATGAGCCCCCGGCGGTCCCTCATTTCGGGAAAATGAACACCGGGCCATTCCTTGAACCGGGCCTGGTCCTGGCGGTGGAACCGATCGTCAACGCAGGTTCCCATGAGGTGAAACTCCTGTCAGACGGATGGACCGCGGTGACAAAAGACGGTAGCCTGTCCGCTCAGTTTGAACATACCGTGGCGGTTACCGAGGGCGGCCCCCTGGTCCTGACTGACTGAAAAGAACTCCCGCTGCCGTAAATGCCGTATTAATGAAGGGGGCTTCAAAAAACTCATTTTTAGAAACCTCCGCGGTGCATACGGCACCATTTTTTGAAAAATATGGTGCCGGACTGGTTTTTAGATGTTCCCAGAAATCAATTTGACATTATTCGGTTAGTATGGGACCTGTTGATATTTACATACTGTTGCCGGTGCAATGCAATGCCGGCATACCGGAAAAATTAAAAAACGGGTAAGATATAAAAAACGCAATCGGAAAGTTTTCCGGATCTCTGCCGGCCGTGACGGCCGATCGGGATACAAAATCAGCCTGGAGATTAAAATGAAAAAAACAGTAATGATTCTTATCGCTTTCATCATAGCATCATCCCTGGGATGCAAGGGAAAAAACGATGTGCTAGTAAGTTTTAAGGATGGGGACATCACCAGGGGTGAGTTCTACGACTGGATTGACATCCGCAAATTTCCGAAAGACGCAATTTTAAAGAACAAACAGCAGCAGCGAAACCGGCTGCAGCAGCTGGCCCTGACCGACATAGCGGTCATGGAGGCGAAAAAAGAAGGGTATGATAAATCGGACACCTTCCAGTTCATAAAAAAGCTGGCCGAGCGGGATTTCACGGCCGGATATTACAGCAAGCAGATACGGGAAAAAATGTCCTTCGAGGATGAAATTGTCAGGGTGAGCATGATCCGGCTCCTCGTGCGGAACTACCGTATCGACGATAACAAGCGGCGCCAGCTGACCCAGGCCGAACTGGAAGAGGAATTCCAGAAAAAAATAAATGAGGCCCGCGGGTACATAGAAGAGCTCAACAAGGGGGCGTCCTTCGAAAAACTCGCCCAAAAGGTCTCTGACGATTACTCGAAAAAAACCGGCGGGGACATCGGCTACATAACGCGGGGTATGCGGGGAGACGAATTCTCAGATGCGGTTTTCGCCCTGAAAGAGGGTGAGTTCACGAATGAACCGGTGAGGCAGGGAAACAGCGTTTTTATCATCAAGGCGTCAGAGCGCGTGACGGTTAACGAAAAGAATATTGACAAGGTAATAAAAGACGAAACAAAGATGGACGGTATGAAACGCCGGCTCATGATGGACAGCCAGAAGACGTACACCGAAAAACTTCGCACAGCCGAGGATGTCGTCTTTAACCAGGAGAACGCCGCAGGCCCGAATCCGAATGCCATCCTGTTTAAAATAGGCGATACGGAATTCACCGCCGGTGATCTCAACGCCATTGTTGATTTTATCCATTCCCGGAGGCAGAGCATGGGCCAGAAGGGGAACGTCTTTGACGCGAAAATAAAAAAGGACCTGGCAGAGAAAATTTTCATGTCCGAGCTTCTGAAGCGGGAAGCCGGGAAGAATGGTGTCGACAAGGACCCCGGCTTTTTAAAAGAGTGGAACCACTATATCGATTACACCCTGTCAGAGTCTTACATCAATGACACCGTGATATCTGGGATCACCGTCACCCCCCAGGAGGTTCTCAAATACTACAACGATAACCGGAACACCCTGTATACGAGCCGTCAAAACCGGGGCAGGGGAAAAATCGTGACGAACGTTATCCCCTTCGCCAAGGTCCAGGACCGGATACGGCAGATGCTCTTAAGCCAGAAGGTCCGGGACGCCAGGAATGAATGGACCGACCGGATAATAAAAGAGTATAGTTTCGTTCTTCACGAATCGAAGCTGGAGGGCAAAGAGCCTGAAGAGCTGGAAAAGGGGAAGGAACCCCGGTAAGTCTACCGTGAGGGAATCAACAGCTTATCATGCTGGTTTTTGATTAGAATTTCAGTTTATTGAATTCGTCGGTGGTGTCAGCTCATCGGAAAGGGCGGGATTTTTCTGCTCCCCTTCTATGGAAATCTGGTAAAGGTTTTCCACGTCGAGGCCGAGTTCCCTGGCGGATTCAATATAAAACTGGATTACGTTTTTTATTCTTCTAATAGCTTCGTCGCGATTGGCTCCGTAGCAGTTGATGTCCAGTTCAGGGCAGTTGGCAATGACCTCTTTTTCGTTATTGAGGAGTCTGATAGTAATTTTCATTCACCCTTCCTTTTGAATGTTTTCGCTGACGGATTAATTATCGACAGGGAAAAAAAATAACTTCATTTTTGAGTTAAAAATGTTGACAAATACCCGGTCGATTGTTCAATAAATCTGAATTTCAAGATGCAATGCTATAATTTTGAGCAAGTATAAATCCTCCCAGACAGCGTTTCTTTATGTTACAATAGGCCTTCAGTTAGCTATTACCGTTACCGCATTCGTTTTTGGAGGGTATTATTTAGACAACAGGTTCAAAAGTTCGCCGTTATACGTTACCATTGGGGCGGTCCTTGGAATGATTCTCGGATTTTATCATCTGATCAAGCAATTGAAGGACATTGAAGAGAGGGAAAAACGGCGAAAAACCGAAGAAAAAAAGAGCAGCAAATGGATGTGAAAATTATCTTGATTTTTTCGCCTTTTTTTTTTAAATGGTCAAAACTAAAAGATACGTGAAGAATACGCTTTACGTAGAGATTCCAGAATTATAAATACAGATGTGCGGTAATTCAAGGAGCAGTTGAGTGAAAAAGACAATTCTCGTCCTATTATTCATCATACCCTATCTTCTTTTTCTTTATTTCCTGATCGATACCGAAGATAAGCACGCCCATCACGGGGAAGAGTCGATGAAAGCGATTGTCGAACATCACATTACCGATCATGTGATTGCCGAAGTCGAAGCAAAGAAAGGAGAGAAGGCCCTGGTGTCGAACAGCATGCTGGCCCGGGGGCTTGCCGCGGTAAACAATTTCGTTGCGGTCACCTTGAATGAAAACATTATCGAATTTCAGAAATCGGTAAACAGTTCCCTCAATATACAAATTGAAAATCCTGAAGACCGGAACAAGCTTTTCGGTATTTTCGATTTAAGGATAACCAAATGGGTTATCATGCTCTGGATAAGCGCTTTTTTATGCATTATTCTTTTTATCCCCCTGGGTAGGTCGATAAACCGCGACAGGTACGGGTCGAAATCAAAGTGGGTGAATCTCTGGGAGGCATTAATCGGCTTTATTCATGACGAGGTCGTTGAGCCGAACTTCGACCATGGTTATATCAAGAAGGCAATGCCCTATTTCTGCACCCTGTTCTTTTTCATATTATTCTGTAATCTTTTCGGGCTTATCCCGGGAATGGCAACGGCGACGGGAAATCTGGCCGTTACCGGCGGGCTTGCACTGTTTACCCTTTTCGGCATGTTTGTCATCGGGACGGTTAAGCAGGGTCCCCTCTGGATTGTTACCGGCATCGTACCCCACGGCATACCCATATTTCTCTTTCCCCTTCTCTGGGTGATAGAGGTTCTGGGTCTGCTTATCAAGCCCTTTGCCCTGACTGTCCGTCTTTTCGCGAACATGACCGCGGGCCACGTTGTAATCATAATATTTCTCTACCTGATAATGATGTTCCAGTCAGCATGGATTGGCCCCGCGTCCATACTCGGCTCTCTCATGATTTACCTGCTGGAGCTTCTGGTAGCTTTTATTCAGGCTTATATCTTCGCGGTACTGACCGCGATGTTTATCGGAGCGTCGATGCACGCTCACTAGAGCTGGTTTTTTATCTCATTTATTGAGATGCATAACATAAAATACACCAAGAATAACTAATTTTCGTGTAGGAGGAGTGAACACATGGAATACTTAGGAATGTCTTATCTCGCAGCCGGTTTAGGAGCTGGTCTCGTCGTAATTGGTGCTTCTCTCGGTATCGGCCGTCTGGCCTCCGGGGCCCTCGAAGGTATGGCGCGTCAGCCCGAACTGAGCGGTGACCTGAGAACTGCCATGATTATCGCAGCGGCTCTTATTGAAGGTTTCACTTTCTTCGCACTGGTTGTAACCTTTATGCTTGCTACCCAGGCTCCCAAGGCACCGGTAGAAGGCGTCGGCACTCAACAACCAGTAGCTGAAGAACAGCATTCAGAATAATAACCTTTAAACTCAGGAACTAATAATGCAAGTAATTCAAGAAGGCTTGTTAAAAGTCGATCCGGGTCTGTTACTCTGGACCATAATCACCTTCCTCGTGCTTGTTTCCATTTTGTGGAAGTTCGCATGGAAACCGATCGTTGAGGCCCTCGATTCCCGCGCTGAAAAGGTCCGCGGTGACATTGACAACGCGGAAAAGGCGCGCCTTGAGGCGGAAAAGCTTCTGGAGCGGCATAAAGAGATGATGGACAACGCAAAGAATGAGGCTGGCCAGATTCTCGCCAAAAGCAGGGAAGAAGCCGAAAGCGTCAAGAACGACATCATCGAAATGGCGAACAAGGAAGCCCGTGATCTGGCGGACAGGGTAAAGAAAGAGATCGAACTGGCTAAGGATAAGGCACTTGCAGATATTAAATCGGAAGTAGTATTACTTTCTACCGATATTGCGTCAAAGATTATCGGTAAGAATCTGAATCCGGACGATCAAAAGTCTCTGGTACAAGAGGCGTTGAATAAGATAAGGACAGTTCAGTAGTTTACTGAACTGTCCTTATTGATTTCGTCATGATATTTTTTGTCATTACGATGATTTAATACTGAAGAGGCGGAAAGTGGCTGTTAACGAAATTGCACGTGTATACGCGACATCACTGGTTGAGGTCGGCATGGAGAAGAAAATCCTGGACAGGATTGAACAGGAAATGAAAGCGGTAAGCGACATTTATGACGAAGACCGTGATTTCAGGCTGTTTATTACTTCACCGGGATTTTCAAAAGAATCGAAAGAGGAATTTGTCGGTAAGGTTTTCAGTAAAACGATGTCGGAATACATGGTAAACCTTCTGAATCTTCTGATAGAAAACGACCGGCAGTCATTCATCAGCGATATCAATAATGCCTTGACCGAACTGATAGACGAGGTCAACAACAGGCTTCGTGTCGATGTCACCACGGCAGGTGCTCTTGATAAGGATTCACTTAAAAGGATTACTGATGAGCTGAAAAAGAAGTACAATAAAGATATCATTATCAACGAAAGCAGGGACGAGAGTATTCTCGGCGGAATTATCATTAAAATCGGCGACCTGGTAATAGACGGATCACTGGTAAAGGATCTGAAAAATATACGAACTAATCTTTTAAATGAAAAAGTCAGGAGTGATTTGGCATATGAAGATTAAAACTGAAGAAATAAAATCAATTATAAAGAAGGAAATCGAGGGGTATAAGTCCGAACTGGACGTGAGTGAAGTTGGTACCGTTATTCAGGTCGGTGACGGTATCGCCCGAATTCACGGCCTCGACAACGCCATGTCCGGCGAAATGCTCGAATTCGAAAACGGGATCCAGGGAATGGTGCTGAACCTCGAGGAAGACACCATCGGTGCCGCTATCCTCGGTGACTATCTTGAGCTCCAGGAAGGGTTCTCGGTCAAGAGACTCGACAGGGTACTGGCCGTTCCGGTGGGCGAAGAGCTCCTGGGAAGGGTCGTAACTCCCCTGGGTGAGCCGATAGACAACAAGGGGCCCATCGATGTCGAGAAGTTCCGTCCGATTGAATTCAAGGCCCCCGGTATCGCCTTCCGCCAGCCGGTTAAAGAGCCTCTTCAGACCGGTCTGAAATCAGTCGACTCCATGACTCCGATAGGTAGGGGCCAGCGCGAGCTCATCATCGGCGACCGGAAAACCGGCAAGACCGCCATCGCCATCGATACCATCATAAACCAGAAGAACAGCGGTGTCATCTGCGTGTACGTGGCCGTGGGCCAGAAGGCATCCACCGTTGCCGCGGTGGTCGAAAAGCTCGAAGAGAAAGGCGCCATGGACTATACCATCGTTGTGGCTGCCACCGCATATGACCCGGCTCCGCTTCAGTACATCGCGCCCTACGCGGGGTGCGCAATGGCCGAATACTTTATGTACGAAAAAGGCGGCCACACCCTCTGTGTGTACGATGACCTTTCCAAGCAGGCCAACGCCTACCGGGAGCTTTCACTGCTTCTGAGGCGGCCTCCAGGACGGGAAGCCTACCCGGGCGATATTTTTTACTGCCATTCACGGCTTCTCGAGCGCGCCGCCAAGCTTTCTAACGAAATGGGCGGCGGAAGCCTCACGGCACTGCCGATTATAGAGACCCAGGAAGGTGAGGTTTCGGCCTATATTCCAACGAACGTTATTTCCATTACCGACGGGCAGATTTACCTCCTGCCGAACCTTTTCGCAGCGGGCGTTCGACCGGCTGTAGACGTCGGTATTTCGGTATCACGGGTCGGCGGTAACGCACAGATCAAGGCCATGAAGAAATACGCCGGATCTCTCCGCCTCGACCTTGCCCAGTTCCGTGAACTTGAGGCGTTCGCCCAGATGGGAACGGAACTCGACGCTGCGACCCAGCGCCAGCTCGACCGGGGTATCCGCCTTGTCGAGATATTGAAGCAGGGACAGTATGCACCGATGTCAGTCGAGGATCAGGTGGCTATAATTTTCGCCGGAACCCAGGGCCTTATGGACAAGGTGCCGGTTGAAAAAATCAAGGACTTCGAGGAAAAATTCCTCCAGTTCCTCCACTCGTCACACGGAACCATCCTGAACGAGATCAGGGACGAGGGCATGCTCAAGAGTGACGACGAGCTGAAAAAGGGGGCTTTTCGTCGTTTCAAGTGGATTTGATATCATAAGATCAACGCGAAATAGC
>CAZEPS010000139.1:0-10973 GCA_964514165.1 uncultured Leptospirales bacterium | reverse complement strand
ATCACAACAGCAGTATAATGTTAAGCAGGAAGCTTTAAGTCTTGAATATAACTCCAAACTTATAGGAAAAAATAATGAAAGCGGATCCGCGCTTTTTCCTGCTGAATTAACACCTTCAATTATTAACTCGGGACCTGTTTCATTTACACTTAAACCTGGTAAAGATTTAAATTCCCTGCAGTGCAAAGGCCAGAAAATTGCTGTACCCGCGGGATACAATGTACTGTCTATACTCTGCGGTTCCATAGAAGAAACTAATGCTGTTTTCCGCTGGATGGACAGCAATGATCAAATAGTAAAAGAAGAGAACTGCCGCATTTCTTCAATGACCGCTTTTGCAGGCCAGTGGGACACACGCACATGGAAAAAAGAGCCAGAGCACTTTAAAAAAAACAGGCGCGATTATGTCTGGATAAACAAATGCACAGGAGTTAAGCCCGGCTATATTAACAGGGATCGTCTTGAATGGTATTCAACACATACTCACAAAAATGGAACAGACCAGGCATACCGGTTTGGATATTTATATATTCTTATTATTGATATTCCGAAAAATGCAGAATCAATTGAACTTCCTGATAACCCTGCAGTATATATAATGGCTGCAACTGTTTCTGAACAAAACTGCCGTGCTGCAGATACTCGAAGCCTTAAAGACAAATATGATTTTTAGAAATACATATTATTTCCGGGAGATTATCAGGGTTAGGGAAATTTTCCAAGCTAAATAGATGAACAGCCGTGAAGTAGTATATACTATTTACCTTTACTCACTTCCCCTCATGCTTCTGTCCCCTGGTCATTCTGCGTCACTTCCTGTTTTCCAGCCTTCCCCTTTGCCACCCGGGGAATTTCTATCGACGGGATATTTCGGCTGCGGGGGCTGCGTAGTATTTTTTTATGGGTTGGTCGATGGGGGTAAATTTTAAATACCGGTCCCTGCGAGTGAACATTTTCGTGAAAACGGCACTCACTTGACATCCGATAAAGCGCATTATGCAGCATACACTATGGTTTTGACAAACAGATTGCGATTGACAGGCTGGTTTTATGAGAGGACTTTCCCAAAAAAAAATTACAAATCGTCAGCCGAAGGCTGATTCCGAACATGCAGCATGTTACCAGCAGAGATTCAGAACAGTCTGTCAAATCTGCAAGGATGCAGCTTTGCCCGGCTGCGGCCGAAGCGCGACAAGGCTTCCGAAGTAAACCCCTGTTAAACGCATTCGGTTGACACAAAGCCCGGGACGGGCTTGTACAAGCGCGCCCCCATGGATGGGCTAAAAAGCGCTTGCGCAGGAAGCCGGGGATGTCGCCCTGAGGCCGCACGGTAGATGTTTGAATATAGTGAATGACAATAGCCGCCCCGGCGTTTGAGGGGACCGCGGGGGTGCAGGGGGTTGCCGGTTTGCCACCCCCTGCATATGGATTACACTCTCGGTGTATAAATACCACCGGCGCCGAACGCCCGGGGAGCCGTTCCGGTAGAGAAGTCGTCAGTAAATAAACTTCCTGGAACGGATATTAATAAGGATCCCTATCCCGATCATGGACATGAGAAGGTTCGAACCCCCGTAGGATACGAACGACAGGGGGAGTCCCGTGACCGGCATGATCCCCACTGCCATGCCGATGTTGACGAACACGTGAAAGAAGAAAATTGAGGTGATGCCGCTCGCGAGGAGCGCCCCGAATTTGTCCTTCGCCTCAAAGGCGATCTGGATTCCCCGGAAGATGAGGACCGCGAACAGGGAGATCAGTATGATGGAGCCGATGAATCCCCACTCCTCGGCGACCACGGAGAAGATGAAGTCGGAGGATTTCTCCGGGAGAAAACCGAGCTGAGTCTGGGAGCCGTTGAGGAAACCCTTGCCGATGATCCCGCCGGAGCCGATGGCGATCTTCGACTGTATGATATTGTATCCGGAACCGTAAGGGTCGAGGTCCGGGTTGAGAAAGACGAGTATCCTCTTTTTCTGGTACACTTTAAACAGCTTCTGTATCACCACAGACGAGAGGAGCCCGAGGGAGATGACTAAACCGGGGATGTACAGCTTTCTCCAGAATTTCTGTGCCGAGAAAAAATGAAGCCCGTATGCTAAAAGCGAAATGAGAAGGAGTATCCCGGACACGATAAAGATGAGGTTGACGTCCTTGAAAAAATCGAGAAGAAAGTTCGACCCCTCGGCGCCGACCCATTCCCGGTAGGTCAGTATCATCGGCACGATAAGGGCGATAGTGGCGATAAAAATTATCGATACCAGGTGCGACACGTCCGCGCCGCCGACGAAGAGCATGGTGAAAAGTATCGGGATGAAGATGACCGCCGTCCCGAAATCGGGCTGGTAGAGGACGATGAGCACCGGTACCATGGTCAGGAGGGAGGGGATCAGCAGTTCCCTGAACCGCTTGATGTCCCGCTCACGGAGCTCCAGGTATTTCCCGAGCACGATGACCAGCCCGAGCTTCATGAACTCCGAGGGCTGGATAGAGAAAAACCCGAGGGTGATCCACGCCCGGGTGTTCCGGATCGGGGTCCCGAAGATGGAAGTGCCGAGAAGAACGGCCACCAGGACGATGTATATGTAGAGGGAATAGTCTCCCAGGGACTGGTAATTCACGAAGGTAATCATGATCATCAGGATTACGCCGAAAATGAACCAGAGGATCTGCCGCCGGTACAGGCCGCTGTTGATCTTGTCGATCGGGTCAAACCCGGAGCTGTATATCATCAGTATGCCGATGGACGCCAGGAGGAGCACGGTGATTATGAGGAGGTAATCCACCTTGTATATGCTGTCTCTTCCGAACATTCTCATTCCAGTAACCCCGTGGAGGTGACGTTAGCCGGTCTTTCCTGCTCCGGTACGGCGAAATAGTTCAGTTCGACCAGTTTGTTGAAAATCCCCTCGGCTATGGGAACGGCGGTCGCCGCCCCGGCTATCCCGTATTCCACAAACACCATCACTACAACCGACTTTTCGACCGGGCCGTCATAGGGGGCGTACCCGATAAACCAGCCGTGCTGGGAGAATTTCTCTTCCCGCCGGGAGCGGGTCTGGGCGGTCCCGGTCTTGCCGGCGATTGGCACCCTGATGTAGCCGAGCCTGCCGGAGGTGCCGCTTGTGACGCTCAGGCGCATCCCTTTCTTGACGGTCGTGATGGTCAGGGGCGAAAGAGGAATCTCCCGGAGCTTTTCTCTGCGGAATTCGCTGATCACCTTGTTGTTGTCGTTGGTGCGTATCTCCTTCACCAGGGTAGGCTTGTACACGATACCGTTGTTTACCAGGCCGCAGAGGAAATTGGCCATGCCGATGGGAGTCACGCTCAGGAACCCCTGGCCGATGGAAAGGTTAATGGTGTCACCCCCGAACCAGGGCTGGCCGAAGGTCTTGAGTTTCCATCTCTTCGACGGGATAAACCCGCTCACCTCTCCGGGGATATCGATGTCGCTCTTCTCGTTAAGGCCGAAGTAGTCAGCGTATTTCAGGATGTTGTTCGACCCTATCTTGTGCCCGAGCTGATAAAAGTAGACGCTGCACGACTCCGCTATGGCCCCGTAGAGATCAAGCAGTCCGTGGACCCGGTAACAGTAAAAATCATGGTCCCGGTATCCTTTGAGTGTCCACTTGCCCGGACAGTAGTAGGTCTTATCAGGGGTGGTCATCTCGGTCTCGAGGGCCGCTATGGCGGTGACCAGTTTAAAGGTCGAGGCCGGCGGGTATTTGGACTGAATCGCCCTGTTGAGGAACGGTCGGTCCTCATTGGTGCTCAGTTCCCTGATCACCTCGGTGTTGTTCTTCGATATGATCAGGTTCGGATCGAAATCCGGTTTGCTCGCCAGTGCCAGCACCTCTCCTGTGGCCGGCTTCAGCACGATGATCGCCCCCTTCATGTCCCGGAGCCCCTCGAAGGCGATCCGCTGGATGTCGTAATCTATGGTGGTGATGATATTGTCTCCCGCGACGGGCCTGAGGCCAATCTCTTCACCCTCGGTGCGCTGCTTCACGTCAACGATGCGCCGCACGAAACCGTCCTTTCCCCGGAGTATCCGGTCATACTGCTTCTCTATGCCCGCCTTGCCGATCTTCTGGTAGTGGCGGTACCCTATCTCCTTGAGTTCCAGGTATTCCTCTTTGCTGATACTGCCGATATATCCGATCACGTGGGCGAACATTTCGCCGAAATTGTAGACCCGCACCGGGGCGTCCTCCCAGTCGACGTTCGGAAACAGGTTCGGATGGGAGGCGACCTTCACGATGGTCTGGAAGTCAACGTCCTCCTTGAGGGTCACACGCTCCCAGGGGTTGACGCTGTTCTTCGCCTCGTCCATGATGGCGGAGGTGTTGATGTCGGTTATCCTCGACAGGCGGAGCACGACCTCGAGAATCTCCTTTGTCGATTCGAATTTTGCCGGTATTGTTGTCAGGTTAAAGGAGGGGCGGTTCGATACGATGACCACGTTGTTCCGGCCCGCGCTGAAATTGCGGTCGTAGATGTCCCCCCGTGAGGCCGATATGGGGATATAGTTCTCCATGTTCAGCCGTGACTTCATCCGGTACTCGCTCCCCTGCACCATCTGCAGGTTGACGAGCTGAACGACGAGGATGAAGAAGAGGACCGCGGCGGCTGTCATGAAAAAGTACATCCGAAAGCGGAATGCCTCAAGCATCCTGGCTTTCAGGGATGACTGGACCATTTAGTAATACCCCTCCCGTTCCAGTTCTCTTTCGAAAATCTTGTCAAAGAGGAAAAAGAGCGGCGGCGCCAGGAGTGCGTTGTAAAACGCCTCCGGGATTATCACCGTCAACACGTTCGATATGGCCGCGTGATGAAATATGTAACAGAGAAACAGGGTTATTATCCCCTTGGCCAGGGAGGCAACGAAGAGCATGGCGGTAATGGTAAGGATATGGCTCCGGACGATGGTCCTGCCGAACATGCCGATGACAAAGCCGAGAATCACCTTCGGCAGGGTGAGTAACCCCAGGGGCGAATTGGATACCGCGTCATGGAGGAGGCCGCTTATGAACCCGATGGTCTCGCCGTAGAGGGATCCGAAAGAGTAGGACATGTACACCACCACGATGAAGAGGAGGTCGGGCTTTACACCGGCGATTCGTATCACGTCAAAAGAGGTGTGTCCCTGGATAACCAGGGAGACGATAACGATGATGCCCGTGAACACATAGGTGAGTATCATTCTTTCTCCTCGAGCATTTCAAAGAGTTCATTATCCGGCTCCTTCTTGACCACGAATACTTCCTCCAGCAGGTTATAGTCGATGACCGGCCGGATCACCGCCCGCTGGTAGGCGCTCGCGTCCAGTACCCCGGTCTTGAGGACCTTTCCCACGACCATCCCGGGCGGGAATACCCCGGCCTGCCCGGACGTGATGACCACGTCGTTGAACTTCACGTTGGCCGCCCTGCTGATGTAGTCCATGACGCAGAGGTTCGAATTCGGGGCGTACCCGTACAAAAGCCCTGGAAAGCGGCTCTCCTGGAGCTTTACCCCGACCCGAATTTCCGGGGAGATTATCGGAACGACCCGGGATATGGTGCCGCGCACCTCGATTATCTTGCCAACAACCGCCTTCTGCCCACCCTCGTAGGCGACCACCGGCATGTTCACCCTGATACCGTCGCGCCTCCCCTTGTTGATAATGAGGGTCCGGAACCAGTTGTCAGGGTCCTTGGATATAACCGTGCAGGGTATGGATTCGTAGGGAAAACGCTCCTTCATGTCGAGAAGACGGCGGAGGCGCTGGTTTTCAATTCGGATCTCGTTCAGGTCGCCGGTTATCGACTCGTACTTCTGGAGTTTTTCCCTGGTCTTCTGCAGTTCTTCGCGCACTTCGGTGAGTTCGGTGAACCCGGCCCAGAACCTGCCGACTCCCCCCTGCATCCCGTCATATGCCTTCTGAAAGGGCATGGTGATGGCGCTGATGATCCCCTCCATGGTGAGGGTGATGGCGCTGGTCTGTATCGATAAAGCGATTATGCAGAAGAGTGTAAAGGTAACGAAAAGTACGATAGTCTTATGTCTGAAAAAGAATTCCACTGATATTCTTACTTGAGATTCGCCCGGTAAAGGTTTTTAATCTCTTCAAGAAACTTGCCGGCCCCGAGGACAACGCAGGTCAGGGGATTTTCCGCCCTGATGACCGGTACCCCGGTCTCCTTGCTGATGTACTTGTCCAGCCCCTTAAGAAGAGAGCCGCCCCCGGTCATGACAATGCCCCGTTCCACGATGTCGGCCGACAGTTCCGGCGGGGTCTTCTCCAGGGCGTGCTTTATGCCGTCCAGTACCTGGTCAACCGGCTCCTTCAGGGCCTTCCTGAGCTCGACGGAATCTATCTCCAGGGTCCGGGGCAGGCCTGATATGGCGTCCCTCCCCTTGAGTTCCATGCTCTCGACCTTCTTTTCGGGGAAGGCGTTCCCGATGCGGAACTTGACCTCCTCGGCCATCCGCTCCCCGACGATAAGGTTGTACTGGGTTCGCATGTATTTCACGATGGCCTCGTCGAATTCGTCACCGGCTATCCGGATCGAGTCGGCGATTACCATCCCCCCGAGGGAGATGACCGCTATTTCGGTGGTGCCCCCGCCGATGTCAACCACCATGTGTCCGGCCGGTTCGTGGATCGGAATGTTGGCCCCGATGGCCGCGGCCAGGGCCTCTTCGATGAGGAATATCTCCCGGGCGCCGGCCTGCTCGCACGATTCCCGGACAGCCCGTTTTTCCACCTCGGTGATCCCTGAGGGGACCCCGATTACCACCCTGGGGCGAACCAGGGTCTTCCGCTTGTGGACCTTGGTAATGAAATACCGGATCATCTTCTCGACTGTTTCGAAATCGGCGATTACCCCGTCCTTCATCGGCCTGATGGCCACGATATCGCCCGGCGTCCTCCCGAGCATCCGCTTGGCCTCGTGGCCGACAGCGAGCACCTTGCCGGTGCTGGTCTGCTGCGCCACGACCGAGGGTTCGGAGAGGACAATCCCCTGCCCCTTGACGTGCACCAGCGTGTTCGCCGTACCCAGATCGATTCCCATGTCATTGGAAAACATTCCATAAATAGAATTGAATATCATGAAATACTACCTCGCTGCCTCAATGCGTCGTGTTAACTTCAGGGGTACCGCTGGAAAGCCGAAAATTAATTTATATACAAATTTATATATTTCCCTTCCCGTCTCTTCGGGTGATTACCGCAATGTTCGGACCCTAACAACGTCTTTCAGTATGTGTGCCTGCTGTATTAATCACATATGAATAAATCTCCTACTATATTAAGGGGCTTTTTTGTCAAGCTTTAATCAGAAGAGATCTATTCCCGGCAGGGTAATTTCCCGTGTATTGTTATCCGCCATCCGGCGTACGGGAGTTTCTATTTCCCGATGACGGTCACATGATACCGAGGAGTTTTCTCGCTTCGTCGTTGGAGCTGTCCCGGGTAAGCACCTCGGTCCACACCGCCTTTGCCTTTACCCGGTCCCCGAGCCGGGCGTAATTTTTCCCGAGCCAGATTCTCGATTCACTGTCTTCACTGTCAAGCTCCAGTGCCCGGTTGAAATGGGTGATGGACTCCTGGTAGAGCGACTGGTTGAAATAGAGTTTCCCCAGGTTTATGTTGACCAGCTTCAGGATTTTCTTGTCCGAGGTGAGGCCCGCCACTTCCCGGTAGTGCATGATGGCGTTGGTGTAGCGCCGGCCCGTCCGTTCCGCCGTGGCAAGGAGGAGCCTCCCCTGGAGACTGTCGAACACGTCGCCGTTATCAACCAGGCGCTCAAGCCCCTTATCAACCCGGCCTGATACTATCTCGATAAGGGCACAGAACCGCGCCCCCTCGGTGCCGGTCACGCTGCCGGGCACCCTGTGCTTTTGGAGGATATCGTAAATCTCTTCCGGGGTCTTGTATCCGGTGTGGTACGAAGCCCGGGCGAGAAGAAGGGCGGATTCGGCCGGGAGTGATCCGTCATCGGTAAGGGCCGCCGCCTTGCGGAAGTCCTTGATGGAGCGGATGAAATGGATCCGTGCCCTGGACGGCAGGTCGTGGACACTGTCGTTGATCACGAGCTCGGAAAATGTTCCCGGCAGCGCGCTTTCAGCGGTAAGGAACTCCACCCTGCCTGCCTGGAGATACACGTCCGGGGCCAGTGGATTGTCCTTACGGTACGATTTCATTATGCCGCCCAGTTCTGTAAGGGCGGCGTCTCTCATCGGGCCGTTCTTCATTTTTGCAGCCTGCTCGATCCGCTTTACGATCCTGTTGCTCGTGTACTTCCAGAAAAAGAGGTACTGGCGGTTCCGGTGCCCGAAATAGACTAACACCCCCGCCACCGCCAGGAATATGATGAACCTGACGACAGCATTGTTTTTCCTGCTGACCTTATATCGGGAATACATTATTTCCTGCCCTGCTGATATCTGTTAAATTCTTCCGCGACCCTGTTGATATACGGCAACCCGGAATTAAAAAGAAAGAGCTTCACCACCGGGCTCCCCCTGAGAATGACGGCTATGAACCGGTCCCCTTTCCGGATGGAATCTATTCGGTGGAAATCGAACCGGAAGAACTTGTTGTCCTTG
This sequence comes from uncultured Leptospirales bacterium, assembly GCA_964514165.1. Classification (GTDB taxonomy): domain Bacteria; phylum Spirochaetota; class UBA4802; order UBA4802; family UBA5550; genus CAZEPS01. Next base: position 2,378 of record CAZEPS010000139.1, on the reverse strand, counting down.
TAAAAGTTGATGCCCTCGCGCTCAATCTCGAGTACACCGCTCCCTATCCGCTTGATGTTCTCGAAAGACAAACCGTTCTCCCTGAGGGACAGGGCCGGATCGCCGTAGTCGGTTTTCCCGGATCGGTCATCGAAAAGGGTGACACCGGGAAGGGAACTGTCCCGCGAAGCGGCCGGTTCATACGCCCGGGATCTCTTCACGGCAGCGGGTTCCGGCGATTCCATATAGTCATCCACTGCGGGGACCACGCCGATGATGCCTGAATCGCTCTCAGCTTCAGGCACCGGAATCTCTTCATCATCGGGAAAGGCTTCGAAGTCTATTTCCGGAAGCTCTTCGGTGAACTGCCTGTCAAGGGGCACCTCCGCCTGTTCTTTATCCTCGAACAGGCGGTCCACCGGCACGGCGCCGTCCCGCCGGGTAAACTGTTCCGGCTCAGGGACGGGTTTCCTCATCGGCGGGGGTCCCGGCGCGACAGCAACGCGTCCTTCCACCCTCTCTGATTTATAAAAGAGTGAATAGACCAGTATCACGATACCGGTGAATATGAGCACTATCGATATATAGAGCATGGAAGAATCGCCGAAATTATTTTTACTCCCGGGCCCCGGAACGGCGGAACCGTGAGAAACCGCGACCGCAGGACACTATTTTATTTGAACTTATGTGATGAAAGTGTCAAGATATTTTTGGGTTCACCCTTCATACTTTCCAGAGGCCCGCCTTGAGGCAGGGCCTGTCTGTAAAAGGAAAATCTGAAGACTCCCTGGCGAAGAAAACCGGCTTCCATTTGCCGGGATGCCACGAGAGGTATTCATCTTTCGTGACCGAAACCTGGTTTGTCGAGGTGAGGACATATCCCCCTTCCATGACGCCGTCGATCCTTTTGCAGAAATCGGCGAAATGCTTCCGCACTGAAAAGACCCCCTTTTTGTTCCTGGAAAAAGAGGGAGGGTCGAACACAACGAAAGAGAAGCGCCGCCCCTTCTTACCGAAGATCTTCACCCACTGGAGGGCGTCGCCGTAGATGAAGTCCCGGTTGTCCACCGGAAGATTGTTGAGGCGGTAGTTTTCCATCGCCCTGGCGAGGACCGGTTTCGACAGGTCAACGTTGATTGAACCGGCGGCTCCGTTTTTCAGGGCGTGAACCGAGAAGATCCCGGTGTACGAGAAGAGGTTCAGCATGTCCGGGGCTGAGGGGTAGTACTCAGGGAGCATGTCCCGCACCTCCCGCATGTCGAGGAAGAGGCCGGTGTTCTGAGCCGAGACCAGGTCTACCCCTGCCAGGACGCCGTTCTGTTTGACCGTACAGGTATCGGCGGGAAGCTCCCCGGAGAGGAGTTCACTGATCCTGGCATCCTGGATCTCTTCGGTTTCGGATACCCGGGTCCTGTTCTTTAGAAGAACGCCGCGTATCGGTACCGGCAGCCGGGAAAGAGTTTCCTCGAGGGCGCGGACATGGTGATCCTTCTCCCGCGAAAACTCCTCATGGAAGTACTGGACCAGGATGAATTCGTTGTACCGGTCAACGGTAACCCCGGGAAGGCCGTCGCCCTCCATGTTGACCAGGCGATAACAATCGGTATCGACGGCTTCATGGAGGCCGGCGCGCCTGTCGAAGGACGCCGCGTAGAGATTATTCAGCTTCATGAAATTACAGAGGGAATTCGGGATGCCCGCCGACAGAATTCAGTCACGGGGGAGCCCCGCCACGATCTTTTTTATCCGTTCCCTGAGTGTGTCGTAATCACCTTTCCTGATGAGGGAACTGTCCGCCACGCAGGACATGCCGCAGGACACGACCCTGTCGAGGGAAAGGTAACCGGCGTAATTCCCCTCGTTGATTCCGCCGGTCGGGATCAGGGAGAATTCCCTGAGCCTGAAGGGGGCGGTGATGGCTTGTATATAGCCGGGGCCCCCGAGGTTTGCCGCGGGGAAGACCTTAACGATACCGGAATATTCCAGGGCCCCCTGGAGCTCCGAGGGGGTGGCGATACCGGGGATGAAGGGAAAGCCGGCGCTCCCGGCGTAATCGCACACGGCCCGGTCGAAGCAGGGGGCGAATGCGAACAGGGCCCCGGCGTCCCGTGACCGGTCAAGGGATTCAGGCGTGAGGACGCTCCCTGCCCCGACCGACATCTCCCGGTAATTTTTCGAGATACGCTCCATGGAGCCGTAGGCCGCGTCGGTGCGGACGGTGATTTCCAGGACCGTGATGCCCCCCTCGAGGAGCACTTCCGTTGTTCTCTCGGCTTCATCCGGGTCCGCGAAGGCGGCAACCGGGATTATCCGGTTTTTTTTAAAAATGTCGATCATGATACTGGAACCTATCTCAAAAATACTCCAGGTATATCACATTATTATTTGTCATTGCGAGG
>CAZEPS010000138.1:0-11020 GCA_964514165.1 uncultured Leptospirales bacterium | reverse complement strand
GCTTGCCGATGATGGCCCCCCGAAGTTCGCACCGGGGACCCACCAGGGTGTTGTAGAGGAGGATGCTCATCCTGACCGAGGCGTTTTCCTCGATGACGCAGTTCGCCCCTATGACGGAAAACTCCGACACCTCGGCACCCCGCTTGATCCTGGTGTAGTTGCCGATGAGTACCGGCCCGTGTATTTCAGCCTCGGGGTGGATCTCCACGTCGGTGCCGACCCAGATGTCGTGGGCTATCCTTTTGCCCGGGATGTCGATTTTCACCAGACCGTTCAGAATGTCCTTATGCACGCTCCCGTAGGTAGCGAGGTTTCCCACGTCGCACCAGTAGCCGTTGGCGATATACCCGTACAGGAAAATCCTGTTCTCCTGGAGGATGGGAAAGAGGTTCAGGGAAAAATCGAATTTTTCTCCCTTCGGAATGTATTTCATAATAGATTTCGGCTCGATAACGTACATGCCGGTATTGGCCGTGTCGCTGAACACCTCCCCCCACGAGGGCTTTTCGAGGAACTTTTCGATGCGGCCGTTCTCCTGGGTGATGACAATGCCGTATTCAGTGGGAGTGCTTACCCGGTTCAAAACGATGGTAAAGGGGGATTTCTTCTCCCGGTGGTATTTGAGGATGTCGGTTATGTCGAAATCGATTATTCCGTCGCCGCTCAGGATGACGAAGGTGTCGGTGTCGTCGCCGATTGCCTTGCGCACGCCCCCGGCGGTTCCGAGGGGGGTCTCCTCCACGGAATAGGATATGTTCACCTCCCATTCGGATCCGTCGCCGAAGTAGTTCTGGATGTTTTCCGGGAGGTAGAAGAGGCTGATGATTATGTCATGGATGCCGTGCTTTTTTAAAAGATTTACCGCGTGTTCTATCACCGGCCGGTTGATGACCGGGATCATCGGCTTTGCCCGGTTGCTGGTGAGGGGACGGAGCCTGGTTCCTTCCCCCCCTGCCATGATTATTGCTTTTACCATAAAATCTCCGTTCGGCGTTTCAGGGTGTCAATAGTATCTCTTGTAGACTAAGCCCTGAAACGGGACTGTCAACTAAAATACTGGTCAGGGGAATTGATACAAGGGTACATCTAACAATTGTATTTAGCCATGATTAATCATGGCTAAATACAATTTAAACCATAATTCGTACCCCAAGGAAAACTCTTGTTTAATTTATAGAGGTTCCCACAAATCTGTTGAAGCATCTGAAAGATCAGTAATATTTAGTTTTTCATGAGAGGCGCGAAGCACCTTTCATTCTTCTACCATGAAAATGCATACCCATGCATTTTCATGGTAGAAGAAGAAACGCCACAGAGACGCACAGGCCGGGCTACCCTGTAATGAAATTGAATAGAAAAAAGTTGCTTGAAGCTGTCGGGATATGATGCAGGATACCGATAATACTGAAGAAACGGAACCGATATGAAAATCGTATGTATACCAGCTTCTATGCTGGCCCTTATTTTGATAATTCCGTCATTGGGCCATGGCTTCCCCGGACCAACTATCGAAACCCTGAAAACCGGTTCCCTCGAGGAACAGGTCGAGGCGATGTACTTTTTCGGCTATTCCGGGAACAGGAAGGCCTTCTGGCACCTGGTGAAAAACCTGGACCGGAGTTTCGACAAAGAGGACAAAAACCAGTGGGGGCCGGTTTTCCGCCAGGCCGCTGCGATCTCCCTCGGAAGGCTTCAAGACGATCGGGGGGTCCCCTTCCTGGTTAAGCGCTACGAGGTTGAAACCAACGAGAAGGTGAAACAGGCTGTTCTCTTCGCCCTCGGGTTTTACCGAAACGCGGACATCTTCCCGGTCATACAGAAGGGGCTCGCTGCAACAGATCTTGAGACCAAAATCGAGGCGCTACGGTGCGCCGCCCGGTCAGGAACAGTCGCGGCATCCGGCGATATCAAGGCAATGACGGACCAGGCCGATGTGTTCGGTCTCAGGATGGCGGGTTCCTATGCCCTTGTGGCCCTCGGGACCGAGCCGGATACCTATTCGCGGGTGCTGGTAGAGGGGCTCAGGCACCGGGAGCCGGAGATCCGGTTCTGGGCGGCCTGGTACATATCTCAGGTCGAGTTGACCGGGGCCATCGATGAGATTATCCGGGCCCTGGAGATTGAGAACTATTCATGGGTGCGGCAGGAGATGGAGCGGGCGCTGACCGTACTGTATGATGCCCGGTGGCGCAGGGAAAAGGACCTCTAATCCGGGACCGTACCTGAGCCGTCCTTTCACCGGGTACGGCCTCGGGGAGAGGATAGTTATTGCCCGGTGACCCGGAAAACCCTCCCGATAATCCGGTCGCCGGATACGAGACCAAAGTTCCGCGAGTCGAACCCGGTGTCGAAATTGTCCCCCATGACAAAGAACTCGTTCCGCTTGACCCTGAGGGCCGGCATGTTGTCACGGTAGGAGAATCTCATGGGGAAAATCCGGGGATCATTCATGACTGTTTTCCAGTTTTTTTTGAGCTTGCGGCTGTTGACGTAGACTGTCTTGTTCCGTATTTCGACGGTGTCTCCTTCTGAAGCGACGACCCTGGTGAGGAGAACTGTTCCCTCTTTGACCGGACTCTTCATGAGGACCATGTCACCCTTCCGGGGGGTAACGTGCTTTACGACAAAAGCCCGGCTCCCGGGAGGGGCGTTAGGCTCCATTGAGTTTCCGGCCTGGACGTGGGTCACGAGGAATATTCTCGATGCGAGGAATCCGAAAATAATACCCGCGGATACCAGGAGGGATATCTTTACAGTCTTAACAAGTGCCGACTCTTTCTCTTCATGATAGTACATGGTCATATTGCCCGGTCAATCGAGATAAGGGAAAACAACTGTACGAAACCGGGAGCCGGTGGCAAGAATTTTTTTGCGGCTTACCCCGGGTTAAAGCAAATAACCGTGATTATGTCTTTTGCGGCGTCTGTTTTTGTGAAAGTTATCCGACACGGGATATTAATTTCTTGACAAAGAAAATGATATCTTTATATTTTAATAAGGGTACATCTAACAATTGTATTTAGCCATGATTAATTAAGGCTAAATACAATTTAAACTATAATTCGTACCCAAAGGGGGAACTCTTGTTTAAATGATAGAGGTTCCCATAATTGATATATATTTTTGTTTTTATGCTAAATATGCGTTGTGTCATCCCCGATACAATAGGTAAGGTGGTATACTCTATCTATGATATATTTCTATAATCAAAGGAGCAGACGATGAAAATGAACGCCCGCACTGCCGCATTGTCAGTCATCATCACCCTGTCACTGTTCATGATTGGCAATGATGCTATATATCTCAACGCGCAGGAACAGCCCGGGACCGGGGGAACAGAGGCCGGCCAGCCCCAGCTGCAGAAGGACGGGCTGGTGACAGACTGGCTCAACGATTTCGAGGCATGCGAGGACTGGAGGGCCGAGTCCACCTGTCCCCTCGGGGAAACCAAGATCAGAAAGATCCCCGGGAAGCCGAGACCGGTAAACGAGAAGGGTGAGTTCGTCAATGAACAGGGACAGCCCGGTGAGTTTCCGGCTGAGGTCACCGACGAGAACGGTATAAGCCATAAAAACGATTATGTCCTCGGGGTAAAGACCTATTTTAAGGAGCGCGGCTATGACCGCGTCGAGGTGTTTCCCCCCAACGAGTACATCATCAGGGGCAAGGCCCGTGAAATTAAGCTGTGGGTTCTCGGGAGGAAGTTCAGGCACACCCTGTATGTACATCTGAGGGATTACCGGGGGAAGACCCATTCCCTGAAGATCGGGAGGCTCGATTTCTGGGGATGGAAAGAGCTGTCGGTAATCGTGCCCGGATGGCTGCCCCAGTCTTCCAGCTACGCGCTCCTCGACAAGAACCTTCATTTTGTGTCTTTCTATATACTGAGCGATAAATTCGAGGTTCCCGGGGTATTTTATTCCTACTTTGATCAGTTCAGGGTAATCACGGATCTCTCAGAGTTTACCGGTGACGAAACGATCAAGGATACCTGGTAAAACGGGGCTAGTAATAAGAATGGAGGCTTTCATGGGCAATTATAAACACGCACTATTAATGACACTTACTCTGCTGGTTGTGGTGATAGTCGGGGTACCCGGTACCCTTAATTCTAAAATCATGACAACTCTCGCCCCGGACGTGAGCGGGGACGAGATCCTCGCCGTGGTGGTGGAGGATTTTGAGAACGCCACAACCGGGGACTCGGGCTGGGCCGTTGAGTCAACGCCGAAAAAGTTTGAAAAGGCCGAGACCGAGGAGAAGCTGAAAATGAAAAACCCGGTCCCCGAGCTCGAAGTCAAGGTTATTCCCGGCGGGCCGAACGACATGAACGCAGAGGAATGGTCCCTCACCGGCCTTGGCAAGCAGAAGGAAAAGATTCTCGGGGTGAACTTCCGTTTCCTCTATCCGGGGGTAAATTCGGTTCACCTAATACCACCCCCTGAAGTGACCTGGCAGGACAAAAAGGCGGCATTTACCTACAACCCGAACACGAGAAAGGACGAACAGGAGCGGGCGGTCCAGCTCCCGGGCAAGGCGAGGGCAGTTTCGGTCTGGGTACACGGCAGGGGGAATCCCTATGACCTTGAAGTATGGGTGAAGGATTACCGGGGCGACACCCACATTCTCAAGTTCGGTTCGGTCAATTTTGTCGGATGGCGTCCAATGACCGTGGAAATTCCGACCAGCGTCCCACAGGCCTTTGAATCATATCCCCAGACGAGGATAACCAAGATTATGCGTCTCGTTCTGAGGGCCCAGACCCAGGCCCACGCGGAGGAGCTTACCGCGAACACCTATTTCTTCTTTGACCAGATAAAGGTCTTGACAGATACCTATGAAGTGAACTTTGATGGACAGGAGCTCCATAAGAAGTTTGAAGGTGGAGAAACTGGAGGACAGAACAACCAGTAATATTTGTAACTGATAGAAAACAAGTATTTCTAAATCCTATAAGGGAAATACCCATCAGAAGAAAGGTGGGTATTTTCTATTTTTTGGAGTTTGGAAATTACACTTAAAATATTGACAGATTTGCCGTAATGTATATTTTTTTTATCTGATGTTTCATACACTGGGGATTTTTTCTTATCTCCTTCGATCTAAAGCAGCAGGTAACCCGTTTTTCCGAATCAATCGCATTTCAGTTATCTATCGTTCTATACAGGTATATTTCTAAACTCACATGGTCCATGAATTGAACCAGTTGTCATCGCGACAGGAGTGCGATTAGCAAATCGGAACAAAAACGGAAAATATCTAACATGAACATGCTTGAGTATGCGTTTTCATGGATTCTGAATGAGGGGTGCAACGCACCTCACACGAAAAACTAAATTGCAGGATGACATCATGGTAAAAGATAAAATTATAGAACGTCTTGACTCGCTGTTTAAGGAAGAACTGTGGGGAAGAATCGAGCCGAAGGACATTGGCATCTCGAAATTCAAGATTCTCGACGATCTCTTTAATTCCGTGGTGACCGGTGATTGTATCGACATCACGGTTGACCTGTGTAAAAAACACATCGAGGAGCATGAAGATTCAATAACCGCCATGTACCTCATTGGTCTCATCGGGTATCACACTGATACCATAGAGGACACCCTGCATCTCCGGAAACTAATCGATTTATTCATCGACAACCATAAGTGGGCGGTAGTGGAGATCCTTGCCGAGAAGATACTCGAATATGGCGAGAGCAGTTACGCCCTCAGGGCCCTGGCGGTGGGCCTGGAGCGTCTCGGGAGGCACCGGGAGGCAATCCCGGTCTGGGAGGATCTCCTCAAGATGGACCGCTTTGACGCCGAGGTCGCCAAGAAACTCGCCTACGCGATTATTGACGACGAACCGGACAAGAGCATCCAGTACATGAAAATGTCCATCGAGGGTTTCATAAAGAACAGGCAGTACGACGAGGTGACCAGCCTCTGGAACAAGCTGATTAATATCTCCTGGGACGATTTCGCCTTCTTCGAGCGTATAGAAAGGATGCTGGTCGACGAAAAGGAGATCGATCTCGTCGCCACCCTGCTGAAGACCCTGCTGAACAAGTACCGGGACGAAGAAAACCCGGACCAGTCGATAGAGATACTCAAGAAGATTCTGGAATACAGGCCCGACGACAACCATTCCCGCCGGGAGCTGGTGAAATATTACAAGATCAAGTACGAAAACCACTCTGAGCTGGAACAGTTCCTGAAACTCTCGCGCCTGAACAATTTCAAGGCACCGGTAAAATACGCCATCCAGGATTTTGAAAAGAGCATCGTCTTTGACAAGGACAATTACGCCTTCCACAGTTCCTGGGGCCTTGGCAAGATCCTTGAGATTAACAGCGATTATATCATCATAAGCTTCAAGGACAAGCCTGAACACCGGATGTCGATACAGATGGCACTGCAGTCACTGACGCCGGTGAGAAGCGATCATCTCTATGTCATGGAATACGAGGATCCGGAGACCCTGAAGAGCCTCTTCAGCGAGGATTTCATCGAATTCTTCCACGTACTGGTCAAGTCCTATGACGGTGAAATCCTCCTGGCTGACATCAAGAAGGAGCTCATCCCGAAATACGTGGACGAGAAATCCTGGCCCAAGTGGTGGAGCAGGGCGCGGACCACGATCAAGAAGGATCCCCTCTTCGCTATATCCGACAAGAAGAAAGATCTTATCTACATGAGGGACAAGCCGGTCACCTTTGCAGACGAGCTGATCGGCAGTTTTACCCAGACCGACTCGTTCAGCCAGCGCCTTGACATAGCCATCGAGTTCATCAATAACATCGATAAAGAGGAGGGGGCGTCTGTAGCACAGTACCTGATCGATTTTTTCCTCGAGGAATCGCGGGGGGATTCCGCCACGCGGCAGATCCTTTCCTATTTCATATTGACTGACCTGGAGCGGTACGTTGATTCGAGCAAGCTGAAGCTCGATACGATTCGAACCAGGGTCATCGATTTTATCAAGACGAGCCAGGAACTCCCGATCATCTCGATGAAAATCAGCTCTTACGATTACAAGAAGACCTTCGTCAACCTTATCGAGGAGACACGGGAGGACTGGCCGGATATGTTCTCTGAACTCCTGTTTGAGACCCCGGTGAGGATACACAAGTATATTATTAACAGCCTCATCCGGGCCCGGGCCTACAACATCATCAACGCCTTCATTGATCGGGCGATTATCGGATCAAAGCAGTACCCGGACATTTTCATCTGGGTATTCAAGAATATCGCCACCAAGGCCTGGGATTACGAATGGCTTGATTATTCCATCGAGTCCCTGGTAATAAACTATTTCAGGCTGATGAGTGAACTGAAAAAGATCGAGGTCGAGGGGAACCGGCTGAAGAACATGACCCTGGATCTCCTTTTCGACAATAACGCTGCCGTGCTCAGGTTTATCATCTCCCAGTTCGACAAGCCCTACGTCAGGAAGATATACGATCTCTTCAACAGCGTTTCTTACATCGAGGATTCTGACAGCGAAAAATTCCAGAATGTCATCGATGAGTATTTCGAGGATTTCTCTGAAGAGGAGGATGCTGACGATGAGGAGTCCGCCTATGATACCGAGCGGTTCATTGTCACGAAAGAGGGGTATGAGATGAAGAAGGCGGAGTTCAACAAGCTGGTCAATGTTGAAATGGTCAACCTGTCAAAGGAACTCTCGAAAGTGTCCGAGGCCTCCCCTGATTTAAGAGAAAATGTGGAATATAACGCCCTCCTGGAGAAGCAGGCGACCCTGGAGCTCTCCATTTCGAAACTGGACGATGAGCTGCGGCAGGCGGATATCCTGGACGTGAATTCGATTTCCACGGACATGGTCAATATCGGCACCAGGGTAAAGCTTGAGGATGTAGAATCCGGCGAAGAGCGCGAGTATGCCATTCTCGGCCCCTGGGACGCGGATTTCGAGCAGAAGATTCTCTCATACCGTTCCCCGATAGCGAAGGCCATCCTGGGGCATAAAAAGGGCGAAGAAGTGGGCCTCCGGATAGATGACGAAACGAGGAAATTTATCGTGAAATCGATAAGCACCTATTGATATGAGACGTTTTTTCGATGTTATTTTTTCATGGTTACGGGGCTAATTAATTTGACAAATTTGATATTTGAAATATGAGAGTATCAGCGTGCCGCGATGGCGGAATTGGTAGACGCGCTAGGTTCAGGGTCTAGTGGACGCAAGTCTGTGAGGGTTCAAGTCCCTCTCGCGGCAATATAAAAAGTGACCGGTAAAACCGTGGAAAATCTCCACGGTTTTTTTCTGCCTGCTCATGAGACATATTATTTTATGGAGAAAAATCCGAAAATGTCCGATTATTCAAGTATACCAGCTTATGTGAGGTGTACTATGGGATTCGCGGAAGAGTTTAACGAGAAGGTCAATGATATCAGGGAAGAACTCCTGTTCGCCGTCAAGGATCGGATAAACGCTATCACAGAGGACAGCAGCAACAGGATTATCGAGCTGAAGGACATGATGATCAAGGAACAGGGTTGTGACAGAAAAAAGACTAAGAACAACTACACGCTCCATAACATCTATGTGGATGAGAGCGATACCCTGTGCGGTGACCTCTGCGGCGAGAAGAGTTACCTCGACGACGGTATTGTCTTCGGGAAGAACCTGGACAATCTTCCCGCCGAGGACCTCCAGCTGATACTGGACCGGCTCTACAGCGATGAATGGTTGCTGAACCAGGAACATTACAACGACGACAGCCAGAGGATGATCTATGTCTCCTTTCTCAAGCGGTACGTGTCGGTTCCGAGGCTGTTCAGCCGCGGGGCGTAAACTGCGGTACTATTCCCGGTAGATGACATGCCCCGCCGCGACAAATTCGACGATGAAATGGTTGATATTGACACCGCGATCTTGAACCTGCAGGTGGCCATCACCGGGTTCGTCCTGAAACTTCTTGAAAAATTTGAAAACATGCGTTCCGATGTTAATCTCTCCATCGCGGTCCATGACAGAGAAGGGTTCAGGGTTTTGGCCGTGAAATCTGTTTATTACGACAGCGAATCTGAGTCAATATTCCTCGATGCAGAGGATGGAGGCGAGCTCCTGAACTGGCGTTCCCTCGATATCTCAGCGCAGCATTACGCGAGCCAGGAACTCCTCCGCCTTTATACCGCGAACCGGCTCTTCGACGACCTTCAGGATAACGGCATGCACTGACATCCCCGCCAAAAAAATAAATTCAATGCGGTAAATTAACTTGACGTCATGGATTTTATGCATATTTTTTACCATTATTTATATTCATGGAGGAGTGGCAATGAAGAGATACATTGTTATTGCGGGGATGGTGGCTGTTGTCGCTATGCTGTTTTCTTCAGTCGATCTTTTTTCCGCTGGTGAGCCGGCAGGGAAGCTGAATCTGGTTGGAACGTGGAAACAGATTGACGATGAAACCAACACGGCGACATCGTATATTCAGATTTACAAGAATGGTAATACCTACAACGGAAAGATTATTAAGCTTCTCAAGAAGGAAGATCAGGGCAAAGTCTGCGATAAATGCAAGGGTGCCTTGAAGGACAAGCCTATAGAGGGTATGGTCAACCTCTGGAACCTGAAATGGGACGGCAAGCGCTGGAGCGACGGAAGGATAATCGACCCGGGCAACGGCGAGACCTATCACTGCTATGTTGAACTGGACCAGGGGGGAAACCGGCTCCGCCTCAAGGGCCATCTCAGCTGGTCAAAGCTTATCGGCCGATCCCAGTACTGGTACCGTTTGCAGTAATTTCACTTGACGTCATTTCATATTCATGTACTATTTCGTAAATATCATGGTAATAAAGGAGTGTAATCGATGAAGAGAAATTTTGTTTTACTGTCAGCAGCTATCCTGGCGCTGTTCATGGTCGGCGGCAGTCTCCAGGCTGATAACTCTCCAATTGGAGTCTGGAAAAACATTGATGACGAGACAAATGAAGCTAAGTCTCACATCCAGATCTTCAAGGGTAAGGACGGAAAGATCTACGGTAAGATTATCAAGCTTCTCACTGATGAACCAGATTCAAAGTGCGACGAGTGCAAGGGTGAACTTTATAACAAGCCGGTTGTGGGTATGACAATCATATACGGCCTTACCTATGACAAAAAAAGCGGTGAATACACCGGCGGGCAGATACTCGACCCGGGCAACGGTAAATTCTACAAATGCTACATCAAGGTCCTTGACGGGGGCAAGAAGCTCAAGGTCAGGGGTTATATCGGATTTGCCGCCCTCGGCCGTACCCAGTACTGGTACCGCCTTCAGTAGTTTTTTCTTTGATGATTCTAAAGGGGGTGTCTCAAAAGGGGCGCCCCCTTTCTATTTTCCAGCCCCTGTAAGGGTGTTTCCGGCACCTTTCACCGGCGGAAAGTCAATTGCCCGGCACTTTACCTTCAATAAAATTATCCGTCCTATGATATTGACATTCACAGCCGCTCCCCCCTGGGCGCTCCGGCTTCCCGGTCATCCTTCATTTCGTGGCTGCTTTACCCATGGAGGGTCAGTTTTGTAACTTCTCAAAAAGAGGGGGCGAGGAAACCAGACGTCAAGCAGATGAAAGCAATCAGTTTTTTCCATTAAATGCGGTAATATCATTGACAAGCATTTATTTAGGTTCACATTCTACGTTTTTATTGGTATGTTTTTATTAATCACCTGGAGCATTTATACTATCTTAAGGGTTTTACTATGACGACACCGAAATATAAAAAGGTCGGCATTCTTTTTTCCGGCGGGCCGGCACCGAGCGCCAACGCGGTTATATCCTCAACAGCCCTGAGTTTTCTCGATCAGAAAATACCGGTCATGGGCATCATGCGGGGGTACGAGTTCCTCCAGGATTTTAACAGGGACTATCCGAAACTGAGAAAGGACGTTCACTATGTGAATATATTCTACGAAGTGACCCAGGCCAGAAACCGTAGCGGGATCTTTCTCCGCACCTCCCGGGCGAATCCGGGTCGCGGCATCAAGACCATGGAGGACCTGAACAGTCCGGAAAAGAAC
>CAZEPS010000137.1:0-11025 GCA_964514165.1 uncultured Leptospirales bacterium | reverse complement strand
CGGAAATGTCTATGAGACTGAACTCGACCTGACGGTAACCAGCATCACGAGCCTCATCGAACCGATCGTAATCATAATCATGGGTCTCGGAATTGCCCTGATCGTCATGTCTGTTATACTGCCGATTACGGAGATGAACCTGCTGGTGCAATAAACCCATTACGGGAAAAAATACAGGAGTATGCCATGAAGCAGATACTGAATAGAATTTCAGCCGTTCGAGCGGCAATGAAGGAACGGGATGGTTTCACCCTCATCGAAATCATGATCGTGGTGACCATCATCGCCATCCTGAGTTCACTGATTGTCCCACGGGTGCTCGATTACCCGAAAAAGGCGAAGGTAACCGCTGCGAAGATGCAGATCAATGAATTTAAACTCCCCCTCCTTGAGTACAGCAACATAACCGGCAATTATCCCTCCACAGAAGAAGGGCTGGAGGCACTGGTACAGGAAAAACTTATCAAGAAAATACCGAAGGACCCGTGGGGCAACGAATACCAGTACCGTTTCCCCGGGGAATTCGACACTTCGGAATATGAAATCTGGAGCTACGGTGCAGACGGTCAGGACGGCGGTGAAGACTATAACGCGGACATCAAGAGCTGGGAGTAACCTGTATCCTGAAAATAAACTTGCCGGGCCCCGGGATTATTCTAACGGGTTCACCCTTATTGAAATAATCGTTGTGGTGACCATAATCTCGATCCTGTTTCTTCTGGTCACGCCGAGGCTTTCAAGGTTCATGAGCGATGAGGGCGATAATTTCGCCCTGTTCACCGGGATCATAGCCAAGACTTTTGACGATTCTTTCCTCAATGACAGGGTGAACTACCTGGTGATTCACTTGAATGAGCCGAATCCGGATGATGCCGTAATTGAAAATGATATTTTTCAGAGAAGCAACGGGATCTCCGTGGTTACCCTGGAAAAGGGGGAGTTTATCGACAGTGAAAATAAACTGCTGCGGCATCGATCCTTCCCTGATTCTTTTGTGATAGAGGAGGTTCTTCTCCAGTGGGACAAAAAGATCACCAGGGGCAACGCCCTGGTTCCCTTTTATCCCCAGGGTTATTCGGACAATATCATCATCCATGTTCTCGTGAACGACGAGGACCGGTGGTCCGTACGAATTTACAGGAATATCAAAGAACCGGCTGTTCAGAAGGAATATGTCACCTTTGAAGATGAATAAATCCAGGGGTTTCTCCCTCATCGAAATACTTATCGCCACGGCGATACTGTCCATTGTGCTCCTGGGGGTATATTCCGGGGTGTCGACCAGTATCCGGGCAATGTCCCGGGGGGCCTTCAAGACAAGGGCCATGGTGATCTCCCAGAGCAAACTCAATGAATTCATTCTCGATTCGATGCGTGGTGCCGACATCCAGAGGCAGCCGGTTGAGAACTACCCGAACTATTATTTCAGCAGAACCACAAAACGTTACGAGCATCCGATGACCGGGTCCCTCCCGGCCCAGAGGACTGAAATAACCGTCACCTGGACCGAAAACAAGCGGGAGCGGAAATATACACTTTCGTACATTTTTACCGAGAGCCAGTGATGATCATGTTTACCGGATTCAGGAGCATTGCGGACAACAGGGGATTTACCCTCATTGAAATTACGGTGGCAACCGCCATCGCGTCACTCATCATGGTGCTCCTCTATTCTTCCTATCAATCAACCTTCAAGTCAATTAAACGGATGAGCGGGCACGCCGAATTTTATGAAAACATCAATCTCGCTATTTCAAAGATTAACAGGGACATCTCGAACGCCTATTTTAACAGGGACAACAAGGATATATCCTTTATCGGAAACGTGGTCGGGGAGTCGAGCACCATCCACTTCGTGACCATAAACCACTGCGATTACAATATCAGGGGGGACATGAGAGAGGCCTCCCCCTACTCTGATGTCCGCGAGGTCGGATATTTCCTGAAAGAAGACCCGGATCCGGTAATCCAGGACCTGTATTTTTTAATGAAGAGGGAGGACCTCCACTTCGACGACGAGCCTGAATCCGGGGGCATAGAGAACGCACTCCTGGTGAATGTCAAGGAACTCAAGTTTGAATTCCGCCAGCAGAACGACTGGACCGACCGATGGGACTCACGGCGGGACTATAAGTTCCCCGAAGCGGTGCGGACAACACTGACCGTGAAGAATTACAACGGGAAAGAGGAAACGTACGTGTTCATAAGCACGACGAACATCAAACCATAGCAGTATGAAAAGAACGGCTCAAATCATGAAAAACCTTCTCTCCTGGCACCGGCGCCGGAAAGAAACCGTCGCAGCCCGGGGGGTGTTCTTTTTTCTCGGGGAGAGGTCCGGTTACGTCCTGGTAATAATCCTGATCATTACCACCCTGTTCGTTACCATCGCGAGCGAATTTATCGTGGAGGCCCAGACCAACATAGGGTATATCAACAAGTTCGATCAGAGGCTCCAGGCAACCTATATCGCCCGTTCCGGGGTGGAGATGGGGAAACTCCTTCTCTACGCGGACAGGGCCGGGGTTTCAAAACAGATTACCGGGAGATCCACGAACAAGAACGTTGACAGCTACCAGGATGTCTGGGCCATGGAGATACCCCCCATACCCATTGAAGAAGGAAACCTTCAGCTGAAGATAATCGACGAGAACGCGAAAATCAACCTGAGCGTCCTATGGACCGAATTTGGAGAAACAACTCCCTTCTTCGGAATTGTAGAACGTTTTTTTATTAACATGGGATTTTTACCCGATCACGCACATGTTATTCATGACTGGGTCGATCTGGATGATTTCAGAATGCCCTACGGTGCAGAGTCCGGCGATTACTATATGACCCTCTCTCCTCCTTACCGGACGAAAAACAGCGCCATGAGCAGCATCGATGAAATGCTCATGATGAAGAGAATTACCCCTGAGATCTATTACGGCCTCGGGGGAGGAAATTACGGGAATGAAAACAACCTGGTGGATCACAACAGGGGGCAGCCAGCCATGGACATGGAACGGCTCATGGACATGACCGGCATCGATGACAAAGAAAAACTGGATATCTCGGATGAAGACATAGAACTCCCGGAAATAGGGCCGGAAAAAAGCCGCAGGCTTTCCGATTATTTTCGCGTATATGGAAACAGGAGTGACCATACAGATGAAATCAACAAAATTAATATTAATACCGCTTCATACCGGGTGCTATCGGCATTGACAGAAAATATGGGCGATGATATGGTGACTGACCTGATTCACCGGAGAATGATAAACCCGTTTCAATCCGCAAACGAAATCAGTGACGTAATAGAGGATGAAACCGTTCGCAACTTGTTGACAGTGCAGTCATTTATTTTTACCATCAAGTCAATTGCAACGGTGGGAAATACCACTTCAGTCATAACTGCCGTGTACGACAGAAACAGCAGAAAGGTTTTATACTGGAGCGAAGAATAAGGGGTAACGCGCTTGTTTGATGATATTGCCGCCATAGATATCGGAACTCATTCCCTTAAGGCCGCCCGCATTAAAACCGGGCTCCGTGATTTTCAGATCAAAGCCTTCGTATACCAGGACATCGATCCCGCTATAGAGGACCGCAAGGAGGCGTTGTCGTCAGCCCTTGACCGCCTTATAGAAGAAGAGGATATCCGGGGAACGAAAATCATAACAAACCTTCCCCTGGAAAAGGCGATAATCAGAACACTGAACTTCCCCTTCAGCGATATTGACAAGATTGCCGAGGCCGTTCCTTATGAGGCCGAGGAAAACATCCCCTTTCAGATAGATGATCTCATCATGGATTTCCAGCCCATGAAAAGCCCTACTGAAACCGGAGGGAGGGTCCTCGTCGCTGCTACCCAGAAGCGGAATATCGAAGAGATCCTCGACGTCCTGAAAGAAAAAGAACTATTTCCGGTATTCATGGGGATGGAATCAAACGCCCTTCTCGAATGCTACCGTTATTTCAACGAGATATCGGAAGAAGCGATACTGCAAATCTGCATCGGTCACGAAAAAACGATAATTAATATAATTCAGAACAACGAACTCCTCTACACACGGGCGGTTTCAACCGGAACTGGCGACTTGTACCGGGAAATTGCATCATCACTAAAGATAGACTTTGAAGAAGCAGTATCCCTGTTTGAAAAACTGAATATAGATTTAACATCTTTTGAGAACAACGTGCAGCGGGATTACTACAAAACCCTCGGTTTAACGAAACCGAAATTGAAGAAAATCTTCACAATCACACAACAGGCTGTTGAGGACCTGATAGAACAGATTTACATCACCATGAAGGCCCTGTTCGTGGAATTCGGCAGGATTGAATACAGCAGGATTATCCTCTCCGGCGGGGGGGCGAACATCACCGGCATCGGCAGCATGATAGCCCACGAATTTGACATGCCGGTCGTGGCTCAGCCTTTCCTTGAGAATTATACTGACAGTGATATTTACACACGTTTCCCCGTGGTTTTCGGCACTCTGCTCTCATATCTCAAGAGCAGGCGGGGAGCAATCAACTTCCTGAAAGGTGAATTCATGCCGGAGGCTGCCACATCAAAGCGGAAGATGTATTATCTCTCCGGCGGTTTCGCAACGCTGACGGCAATTATTCTCATAATAAACCTCCTTTCATCCCTTATACTGACAGCTAAAACAAAGAGGGATTACAGGGACGCATTGAGGAAGCAGTTCAAGCAGTACTTCAAGAAAGAGCCATCCGACGACCCGATAGCTGACGCGATGAAGATACTGAAGAAGGAAAAAAAAGAGATAGAGGGAATCAGCTCTGTGTTCCCCCTGGGAACCACCACCCTGGATTTCCTGAAAGAGATTCTGCAGTACTTTCCCGGAGACGCTGATTTTGAACTGAACAACCTGGTGATTAATAACCGCATCGTTCGCATCGACGGGACCATAGATTCCAGCACAAAAATTGAAGATTTCAAGCAGAAACTGCTACAATCTAAAAAATTTGAAAGTGTTACCATGAATATAAAGTATTCCCGCGGCAACGAGGTAAGGTTTGCCATGAACATCAAGCAGAAACTTCCCGAGGGCGGTAAATAATTCCGGCAATGAAGACGATTGAGCTTAACAAAAGAGAAAAATTACTTCTCCAGGTACTGATAGCGATTGTTCTCGGCGTGAGCGTTTATTTCCTCATAGTCGCTCCCCTGATTGAATACAGCAAGACCACCCGCGAGGAAAAAGACACCAGTGAATCCAAACTGCGTCAGCTAGAGACTATATACGAGCAGTATCGGGAAATTAAGCAGAAACAGTCCAGGTACCAATCCCTGCTCAGGAACACGACCGGCACAACCGCTCTTATTGAAGAATATGCCAACAGCCTGAACATCCTTCGTAACAAGGTTTACACGAGGGACAACCCTGGAGGGGTCCAGGGTGATTACAAGAAAATTTCAACAGACGTGAAATTCGAGGGGGTGGATATTACCACCATCTTGAACTTTATCCATAAAATGGAAAATTCAAACAGCCTTTTAACTGTCAGTTACCTGAGAATAAGCCAGGCGTTGAAGAATAAAAACCTTTACGATGTTACCATAAAATTTGAGACACTGCAGGCAGAGTAACACGGGAACAGCAGACAGGTGGCAATGAAATTCAAACTAGATTTCCAGGAAATAAAACGAATAACCGCTGAACTTGGCAGGAACCTGTACCAGATGGTGAAAGAGGCGATGAGCCTCCCCTATGCAAAATGGTATGTAGCCTCGGCTTTTTTTCTCACTCTGATATTTCTCGTGGTTACCTTCCCCTACGGGGTTATCGTGAAGCAGCAGATTATGAAAATGGAAGGCCGCACCTTTCAATCGGTAAACATCGCAGGCCTCAATTTCAGACTGTTCGGCATATCAACCGGCAGTGACGTTTCCATAGTAACCCGGTCAGGAGATGAGCTTTCATTTCGAGAAGTTCTTCTGGAAGCGAATACAATTCCCCTCATGATCGGCGCGTTGGTGAAAAACAGCACAAGAGTAAAGGGAAGTCTCGCCCTGACCGGCATGAAGTATGCGGGAAGAACATTTGACTGCTCGATGAATATCAACAGCAATATTGACATGGCAATCGATCTGAAGTCAAATATCCCGACGGACGGTGAGCTGAAACTTGTTATTCAGAACTGCAAAATAAATACCGAAGAGATCCATCTGCCGCCGAACATGGGCGGACTCTCCCTTGATCTCCCCCGGATAACCTTCACCTCGATAAACCTTAATGCCGTCGTGACAGGGAGGAAATGCACACTGAGGAACACCCTCTTTTCGGGACCCGATCTGCGCGGCAACATAACCGGCAATATCGCCCTTGACAGGAATATCCAGAACTCGCGTTTAAATCTGGAAATCGCGGTAAATGCCGATTCGAGCCTCCTGAATTCTTACCGGGAACTCCTGACGAAATTCATTAGCCCCGACAACATGATACGAATCCCCCTTAAGGGCACTTTGTCGAGGCCTAACCTTGATTTCAACGCTCTCACATCACCGGAAACTGCCCTGTAAGAGGGTTTGTCATGAAGATTAAACTGGCAAAAAGATCAGGATTCTGCATGGGGGTCCGGAATGCCGTATTACGGATCGTTGATGAAATCAACAGTTCCGAGGATGAAATCCTGGTATACGGATCCCTCATACACAACCCCCAGACCGTTTCTGCCCTGGAGAAACGCGGTCTCAAGACGATACACAACCTGGATGATATCGAAAACCGGCAGGTGGTGATCCGTACTCACGGCATACCCGGGGATGAATATGAGCTTATCAGGGAAAGGGCCCTGAAGACCATAAATCTCACCTGCCCCAGGGTAGCCCGCGTCCAGGGACTTATCAAAAAGTATTCGAAAAACGGCTACTACACGATCATTATTGGCGACAAAGACCACGCCGAGGTGATCGGACTCCAGAGTTATGCCGAATCAGGATTTCATATCGTCCAGAGAGAAGAAGATGTGAATACAATACCTGATGCGGATAAATACCTGGTCATTTCACAGACTACCATTGAACGTGAATTTTTTGACCGCATGGTTGATATCATCGGCGTTACGTTTAAAAATGTTGAAATAATTGACACCATATGCGACTCAACGAAAAACCGCCAGGATGATGTTCTCTGCGGTATTGATGAAAATATAACCAAGCTGATTGTCGTAGGGGGGCTGAATTCAGCAAACACGAACAGGCTCGCGAAAATCGGCAGGGACAACAATATACCCACATATCACATTGAAACCGATAAAGAACTGTCACCGGATGATTTTTCCGAAAATGATACGGTTCTCGTTACCGCCGGGGCATCAACCCCCGGCTGGATAATAAACAACGTTCTCGAACGCATGTTCTCGATAAAGTTCAAGAAAAGCAACGTGGTAATCAACAGCTTGAAGCTTTTTCTTGAGTTCATTGTGAGAACGAATATTTTTTCAGCTTTCGCGTCATTCGTGATGACACACATCGCCCAGCGCTACGCGGGATTTGAACCTGAAATCAATCTCTCTTTATTATCATTTCTCTATATTTTTTCCATGATATCGGTCAACAACTACTTCGACAGGGAATTCCTGAAGGCAAGCCACTCATATAAATATGAGATTTACGAAAAATACGGTATTTTTCTTTTCGTGCTTTCCCTGATATCCATGGGGGTTTCTATCTTTCTCTCAGCAGAGTATGGATGGTTACCGATAGCCGTCCTGCTGGTTTCTTATGGTATCGGCCTCATATACTCAACAAAGATCTTGAGGACTTTATTCTCCATGATAAACCTGCCGGCAGTGAAAAATGTGTATCATTCCAAGACAGCAACAGACCTGGGATGGCTGGTCCCTATCGTCCTTCTTCCCTGGCTGCATTTCCAGGAACATGCTCTATTATTCACAACAATCGGGGCATTTTTCTTTGTGCTCATATCCCTGAGACACGCACTTCTCGATATGATAGCACTCCAGGGCGACCTCATTCTCGGAAGGGTGACACTGCCAATCTGGATGGGGATCAAGCCCGCGGGCTGGGTCGCGGTTTCCTTTGCGGCTATAGTCGCACTCTTTTACTCTGCCATTACACTTTTCACTGATCCGGTATTTTTATTGTTAAATGTAAGCATCATTTATTATATTTTTCAGGTCATCTATACAATGCGCATGAAATATCTTATTTCCTTGAAACATGAACTGCTTGTTGATCTGAATTATGTAGTATTGACAGGTATGTATCTGATAATTACAGCTGTCAGATAACAGTTTTGCATTAGATTCAGTGTTATCAGACATAGACCAGCTTAATCCTTGGTCCGGTATTCACTTCGAGGGTTCCATCGCTGACGTAAATATCCCCGTCCATGGTGTATTCGAAGGGCTTTTCACTTTGTAATTTCATACTGCTTATCACACCGTCAAAATGATTCGGCATGGTTATTTGCCTGCCCTTAACAAGCTTATAGATTCGCATCAATATCTGCAGGGGGGTGAGACCAGTTATCAAGGCGTGAAAGGATCCGGTTTTCACATTCGCGTTATAGAGGGGAGTTGCACCCACGCTGATGCTTTCAACGGTTCCCGCGAGAATGGCGGTTATCCTGGTGAAGTCGAGTTTCATGCCGTCCACCGTGATCTCCGCGTTAAGGCCTTCGAAGAGTGAACCCTCTTTCGGCTCCTTTATCCCATGCCCTATTATCTTGGCGATGCCCCTGGCGTTCGCCCTTGGCCCTTTTTCCCCGCGGTAAACTTCGTTGAGAAAACTGGCTGTCATACCGTTTCCGAACAGGAAGCAAAACCGGTCTGAAATCTCGATGGTATCCCTCTCGTGCAGGGTTATATCCTGGTTCCTGTATATCCTCTCCACGAAGCGTTTCAAGATGGCGGGACCGGTACCCTTAAGGTGGATGGTCTTGGAAACGTTGTCCATTGTGCCGCCTTTCAGAATAAGGAGTGGCGGAATTTTATCCTTACCAAAAAGATGGACCAACCGTGACAATACATGGTGCAGGGAACCATCGCCACCGGTAACCCCAATGTACGAGATACCGGTTTGCCTGAATTCCCCCAGCACGAAATCAAGTTCATCCAGGCTTTCGGTAATTCGAATATCAACTAAGTCTTCACCGATATCGTTGAAAATATCAGTTTTAATCTTACCGGTCCGGACCTTTTTGGCGAAGGGATTGACGATTACCCCGATTTTTTTCATTGCCGTGTTCCCAACAATAGAATATCGAGACAGATAATTATCATCTATCAGCCAGTGTCAACGTAAAAAATGAATGCCTCACAGGGAAGGAAATGAAATTCAGGCATCGATATATACACGAGGTGTGATGGTTAAAGTGTCCGGTCGCCCTCGTCTTAGAAATAAAATTTCAAGGCCACGCTGGATCCGTAGGAGCGGTCATAATTGCTTCGATACGAATAGTTACCCTTGTCCTGGAATAACATGTACTGGTACCGGAAACCAAGGGAAAGGGTTGCATAAATAAGGGGTATACGGCAGTTAAAAAACGCGGTCGAATCAAATCCATACGCGAAAGTTCGCCCGGGGCCCGTAAAGGGGGTGGAGTATTTCTCCTCCCCCCAGAGGACAATTCCGGCCCCCCGGGCCTCAAGGTTAAAGAGCTTTGCGAAGTAGAGCTTTAACGATATGCCGGCAGTCATGCCAGCCTGATAAATAAAAAGGTCCGGGGTATTCAAGGGAACACCGGTCAGGGCGGATACATTGATGACCTGCACATCTTCCTTGATATCATATACCCTCCCCTTGGGACCAGCGTAAAACGTGAGATATTTCTTTAAATGGAGCGTGTATAACACCTCAGCGTCGTAATGCTCAATACTCCTGTCATATTTGACTGTACCGAGATGCCCGAAAGTAGGAAGGTAGTAGACTGTTTCCATTTTCGCCCTGGTTTTTCCATAGGCAGCGTTTAGTTTAAATCCCATGTTATTGAACCGCATGGAAAAATAAGGCAAATAATGGAACAGGGGGTCCACGCGGTACGTACCGTAGTTAACCGGCAGGTAAGCCGGGTCAAGATATGTAAGAGCCGCTTCATATCGGAAGAAACTTCGCCAGACAGGTTCCCAATACGCCTGCCACACCTCAAGGCCGAACCCGACATGAATATCCTTCACCTGATCTTTCTGTTTATACTGGATAAACACCTCTTCCTGCTGGGCCTCGGGGGTTTCCCTGAAGGGATTACCGTAAACCGTGTCCGTAATAAAGAGGATGAAAAGCATTCCGTAAATAATATTCTTCATAACCAGTCTCTTACTTTTTTATTGCAACTATAGTATTTTATTCGGAAGAAATCAATTAAGGGTACATCTATAAATCGTCCAGCACCATTTTGTATGAAAAATGGTGCTGGACGATTTAAACCAGAATACATACCCAAAAGGGAAACTCCTTTTAAAATTATCATATGTTCCCTTAAATATACCATAAATATGTGCCATTTGTGCAATATTTTATAAGAACATGACAAAAAAAAACATGCGACCTTTTGACAGTTTATTCCATAAATCATGCATAAATAATTGCGTTGTTTAGAATATTAACGGATTTAATACATTGACAAAAAAATGAAATCGGTAAATCTATCATTCTGTTTAACGAGAACGAAATCAGGCCCTGCTGGTATTTATGAATACAAATTCATTTCATATTGATACCCATACCTCTCTCTACTGCATCTTCGGGAATCCGGTCCGTCATTCCTTCTCCCCGGTCATGCATAACAGCGCATTCAGGAAAGCCGGTATTAACGCGGTATACCTTGCCTTTGAACCGTCATCGTTAGATGAGGCAATTTCAGCGATGCGTTCCCTCCCGATACTCGGCGCCAGTGTAACAATTCCATTTAAGATTGACATACTCCAATACCTTGACCAAGTCGATCCCCTGGCAGGTCAAATCGGTTCCGTCAATACACTGAAGAACAGTGACGGCATCATAACCGGATATAACACTGACGGGGCCGGTGCCGTCATGGCCCTGGA
>CAZEPS010000136.1:0-11119 GCA_964514165.1 uncultured Leptospirales bacterium | reverse complement strand
AATCGTTATTAACCCGAATGCCCTGTTCCAGTTATTTAAACATGACCCGGACAAGATACATGATCTTTCAGAAGAATTAAAAAATAATACTTTGAATGCGTTCGTTAAATCCAATGCAAAAGAAATTAAAGAGTTAATAGAAAGAGGAATGGACCTGGATATTGATACAGGAAAGAATATTAAAAGATATATTAAAGACGGCACTGGTAACGCCTACATCCCGGGAAGCTCCATCAAGGGGAGCCTGCGTACTGCCATATTGAAGTACATTATGGATGAAGAAGGATATACATTTGAATTAAAAAGTGTCAATAATAATATGAAATATGCAGATCAGAATATTACGAAAAAATATCTTGGGAAAGATCCTCTTCTTGATATTATGAAATTGATTAGAATAACTGATGCATATACAAACAGTCAACCGGTCAAATTTTTTAATATTGATGTAGAGAATACTGATAAACGTAATCTGAAAGATATACCTTTCGAGATGGTTGAACGGGGTATGAGGTTTTCATTCTCTGTTACTATTGAAAATTTCTTTTTTGAACAGGACAGGAACATAAAAAATAACAGTCACAAACCGTTCAATTTCAAACTCACGAGTTTCGACAACTTGATAGACATGGTGGACAGAACAAGCCTCTACCTGCTATTTCGTCACACGCTGTGGAAGGGTGCTGAAACACTCAGAGGGGAATACCAGAAATTAATTGATTGTTTTGATTCTTTAGACACTAACGAGACCATCATGAATATCGGGGCCGGCGCAGGGTGGATCGGTATGACCGGTGATATTATCGGTGGGGAAATGAATGATTCTGTAAGAAATCGTTTAAACCTGGATACAAATCATTTGGATTTTGAATTTCCCAAAACCCGTAAGTTCGTGAAATTGCCGGATGGCAAAAAAGTTCCCATGGGCTGGGTCAAGGTGACCTTTGAGGGATTAACAAGATCTCATGACATGAAGAAATTAAAGGAAGAGATGCAGGTGAAGGCGAGCCGGGTCTTTGACGATATCAACAAGACACGAAAAGGTACAGTTAAAAAAACAGTCAGCCGGCCGATATCTGAAGGTGAAGTGGTTGAGATTAAAATTACTGAAGTCAAAAATCCTCATTCAATAGCTGAAACTGTCAAAGAAAAAATCAAGGGTACGATATTTATTGGTGATATTGCCCATGAAAGAATAAATAATGTAGATGATTATTTAAAAGCAGGAGAAATTAAAAAAGCAAGGGTTAAATACAGACAAGATAAAGGCAAAGAACACCTTAATTTTTCACTGAAAGATGTCACACAGGATGTTGGTAATGCGAATTCACAGGAAGGGAAAAGCACCTATTCTCCTTTCAAGGACCTTGATAAAAAGAAGTAACGCGTGATTTCATTGAGTGATCGCCGCTATGGACCTTCTCATCACGACCTTTAACAACTGGCAGATCTTGCCGGAACTGGCCGCATTTGTTGCCCCGAAAAAATATGACCTGTACGCGTTGCAGTATGGGAACACGAATCCAGGGCGGTTCGAGGAAATCAGGCGCAACAGAGAGGAATACGGTATACGTGAACCGGACGAGATGTGGCTGATATGTACCGGCGGTGTGCATCCGGAGCACGTTTCGAAATGGGAAAATTGGCATGCCGATTATCCCATTGTTCCATATCGGCGTTTTCAGATATCAGGTCTCAGGGACATTCATACGCTCGAGGACAGCCGTCGAATGCGGGAATTCATACTGCGGGTTACCTGGCTTGCCAATAAAAGAACCGGTGACAAGGGGAAGCTGTTCATTTCTCTTGCCGGCGGCAGAAAGACCATGTCTTCTGATATGCAGTATGC
The DNA here is from genome assembly GCA_964514165.1 of uncultured Leptospirales bacterium. Classification (GTDB taxonomy): domain Bacteria; phylum Spirochaetota; class UBA4802; order UBA4802; family UBA5550; genus CAZEPS01. Next base: position 9,270 of record CAZEPS010000136.1, on the reverse strand, counting down.
GGCAGGGTTCTTCGGGTGTGATGCCCTTATCCACATTGCTGCTTCAGGGCAGCTCGATGATTCTGTTTTTTTTGATTATTCAAATGCTGTTTCTGAATTCGACGTGGTGCCGTTCGTAACTGACAGTTTTTCTTCCCATCCAGCAGTGGATACTGTAGAATACGAACGCTATTCTATACCGGTGCCGCCTGTCAATAGTTTCCTTGATATTGAATGTGCCGGTACACCTCTCCTGGAAAAAATCGAGGGGCTGTACAATACATCAGGAAACTTCTATATCAATTATAATGAAAAAGAAAATGAAAAATACCGTTCAAATTTTTCCGTGCTCTTTTCTCTGCCCAGAACTGGTTTCAGAGAAATGGAGAACGAAATAATTACGTTTGAAACACGGTATAACGATGTCGCCGATTTTCTTGTTTCACTGCCCAAGACTGAACTGCATTGCCACCTGGGCGGGGTGCTGTACCCGGAGCAAATACTCCAGGTAGCGCAGACCTGGAGAAGTGATGTCACAGACTGGTGTAAAATTTCAAGTGAACTTAATGAGCTTCATGAAGCCTGTAGTAAAGCTTCCCGTAACAATGACCTGGATGCGGTACCTCCTGTATTACGGGATAAAGGCATAAAGAAACTCTACTCATCGCAATTTGCAGAAAACGGTGTTCCGCTGCATATTGTTGCCTGCGCGTGTTCACTTGCCTTTGCCTCCAATGAGAATCTGTTTGAAAAGGTTATCTACGGCGACCTGTTAAATGGCAATTCTTTTACAAATATCGGCATAACCAGTTATGAGAAACTGGGTGACTTCCAGGGTTCGTCCCTTCTGCAGAGCCCTGAGTCGATTCGGTTGACTGTGAAACTCATGTGCGAAAACGCCGTTAAAGACAACGTGAAGTACCTTGAACTTCGTTGTTCACCCCATAAGTACACGGCGGGCGGCCTGGAAGAAAAAGAGGTTTATAGACTGATAGAGAAGAGCCTGCGGGAATACAGTGGCCGCATGAAATCTAAAATTATTATAATAGCCAGCAGGCACGGTGATGAGAAGGACATACAGAAGGCTGTTGAACTTGCTGTGGAGGTATCTGGTGACCAGGAGTCTCTGCTCGCGGGAATGGACCTTGCGGGAGACGAGGCGGCACGGCGGCCGGAAGAGGTGCGCACCCTGTTTCTTCCCCTCCTTGAAAAGTGCATGGGGGTTACCATTCATGCAGGGGAGACCATGTCGTCTCAGAGCGTATGGGAGGCAGTATACCATCTTTCTGCGGAGAGGATAGGCCACGGCCTCACGTTAATAGAACGTTCAGACCTGATGAAGAAGGTCACGGACAGGAGGATCGGTGTGGAAATGTGCCCCTCGAGCAACATGCAGATAGCAGGGTATTCCCGGGACGAAAAAAACGGAGAAGGGGGCCGTGAGTATCCGCTAAAAACCTATCTTGAAAATGATTTACGGGTGACTGTTAATACAGACAACCCAGGAATTTCACTGACATCGTGGAGCAATGAACTGTACAAAGCCGCCGCTCTTTCCCATGGGGGGCTGAATCTTTTTCAAATACTACAACTCGTGAAAAACGGGGTCTCTACATCTTTTCTTACACATGAAGAAAAGAAAAAAATGATGTTTAAGTTCGAGGAAGACATATTGAATGTGGTTAAGAAAGGTGTTGTGTAATGACTGACGATGAATACATTCTCTGTGTGGAAAAAAAGGGTCTTCCCGGTTCGTTCTTTGGGAAAAGAGTGGCACTCCCCTTCGATGAACGGGAACTGTGTGAAAGGCACCTCCAGCCATCATCGAGGTATGAACAAAGAGAAGCGGTGGAACGCAACGAATCCCTTTTCCAGGTTATACCATACTGCATAGTACAGGATGAAAACGGGTACATCCTGACGTATTCAAGGCGGGGAAGCGAAAAACGACTCCACGGCCTCAAATCGTGCGGACTCGGCGGCCACGTGAGCAGGACCGACAGGGGGGGTGGCGACAGCCTTATTGATTCTATACACAGCGGACTTGCGAGGGAACTCGATGAAGAGTGCGGAATACATTCCGATACCAGCTTTACGTTCAAGGGAATTATTGCTGAGTCTGAAACACCCGCAGGCAGAGTTCACCTGGGGATGGTATATACAACGGCCATATACCGCGGGCAGCTGGTTTTCTCAGATGAAGTGCTGCACCATGAGTGGATGACAATCGAAAAAATTCTCAAGCATATTGATGATTTTGAATTGTGGTCGGCACTTGCATTAAGGCTTGTGTAATTATTATCAGGGGGTAATCATGAAAACGACAATAATAATCACCGTTGGTACAAGTATTTTGATGAACCTGAAGAGGGATCACCAGGATCTATACCAGATGGTTGAAAATGAACGATATGCGGACGCGGCAAGGAAGATCGCGGGACATGACATACCGACCGTTAAAAAGATGAGTGCCGAGCTCAATTCAACAATTTCCATGATTGAATCGGGCATGATCGAGACCCTGCGTTGCATCCTTATAACATCAGACACTGACGGCGGAAGGAAATCGGCCAGGCTGCTCGAGAAGATATTTTCCTCTGAAAATACCAGTTACGGTTTTGAGAATGTGAACAGCGTTGATGTGGCTGGCTTGAGTGACAGCAGGTTTGAAGTTTTCAGAAAGACCGGCCTTACCAACCTGGTGTCCGTTATCTGTTCGTTGATTCGTCAGTACCAGGGAGGTGTCGCCATAAACAATACCGGGGGCTACAAGGCCGAAATAGCATTTGCCGGCATCATAGGCCAGGCTTTTGCTGTCCCGGTCTATTACCAGTTTGAGGACTTCAGCAATATCATAGAACTGCCCCCCCTGCCGGTTTCCGTGGACGTACTTCTCTGGAAAGACAACCTTGAAATGTTCATGGAACTAAAGGAGAAAAACGAGGTAAGATTGGCCGACGAGTGGAATACAGGTGACGAGAGGCTATCCCAGGTAATTGAGACCATGGACATAGACGGTGAGACATGGCTTGCCCTCACCCCGGCGGGGCACCTTTTTGTGCAGGCATGTGAGTATACCATGTCACAGAGGGGGCTGGTTAATACGAAGCCTCTTCAGGAGGACCAGACACCCCCTGAAGATAAACAGGTGACGTTGAGTGGTGACCATCACGGCAATGATCAGCTTGCCGATTTCGGCAGGAAACTATGTAAAAGCAGGTATGTGAAGAGGATAATCAGTTCAATGCCCTACAACCCGAAGGCCCATGACCCGGTGAAGCGTATCGATAAAATTGGCAGCGGTTGGTATGTTGATTTCGTTATGACAGGGACTGACGCGGGATATACCCTTCGGGCGGAAATAACTGCAGAAAATTACGATGAAGCCAAGACCATGGCCGCCCTCATCATAAGCGAAATTACGGGATAGGCCAAAAGATGGTACGCGTATTGCCGCTGAACATTGTTGCCGAGTTTGAAGAGCCGGTTGATCCCCGTTTTCCCGAGGCCCTGGTCCGGCGAGGGCTCGGGTACACCATTAGAAAGATGGTATGCATTAACAAACGCCTTGATGAATGCTCGGACTGCCTGATAAAACGGCAGTGTTTATACAGCCTCATGTATGATGAAACCGGTAAAACATATAAAGGGCTGCAGGTGTCGCCATTTTCCGTGAACTGTAAACTGGATGATGAAAACCTGTATGTCATGAGCATGCGTTTTGTGCTTTTCCAGCCTCTAATATCGTATGCAGGCCATCTTGTATACGCCCTTACTGAGGCGGGAAGGAACGGCATCGGCAAAAGCAAAAAGCGTTTTCATATTACCGGGGTGAAAGAACCTTCAAACGGCACTCTATTTCCCCTGCAGAAAGCGGTTGCTGATATTGACACCATGATTACTGAATACTCGCCAGATTACAGGGAAGAGGAGGAGAGCGGCAATGAATGCACGGTACGGTTTTTGACACCGGCGCGAATCAGGAGAAAAGACCGGATGAAAACCACGGTAAATTTTCATGATCTGGTGAAATCGTGTATCATGCGCTACAAAAACCTTGAACGGGCATTTTCTGATGAGAACACGCAGTTCAGCCTGCACATAAACGACATATTGCGTGCCGCGGACAGTGTCGCGATTGTTGACGAGTCACTGGAATGGGAACGGAAAGAACGGTATTCCAGAAAGTTTGAGAGTGTGCTGTCTGTGGGAGGGTTTACCGGTGAAATTCGTTTTCAGGGACCGGTACGCCCTTTTCATGAATTTCTTGGTTTCGGGTCAGCAGTCGGGATTGGCAAGAACACTACCTTCGGGTGCGGGCAGTATATTGTTGACTATAAGGAGTGATGCAGTGCCGGATATATACATAATATCAGATTATGGCAAATTGTATAAGAAAAATGATGTATTTCATTTTAACTATCCTGACGGCACTGTATCTAAATTTTTTCCCCATACTACTGAACGAATATTTATCATTGGCAGGATTGATATAACTACTGACGCTTTCCGCATGCTTTCACGGCATGCCATTGAAGTTGTATTTATGAACCGCAACGGCAGGTTTAACGGAAAGCTTGTTTTCCAGGAAGGGAAAAATGTTCTTTTGCGCAAGAAGCAGTATGATAAAATAAACAATGAAAATTTCAAGCTTGATTTCTGTAAAAGCATTGTCAGGGGTAAAATTAAAAATCAGCTTACCTTTGCTCAAAGAATATTGCGTGAACGGGACTCTATGCCTGACATGAAAGATATTCCGGGTTCTCTTAAGAGAACGGCGCAAAAAGTTGATTCTGCAGAATCGATTTCAGAAATCAGGGGGCATGAAGGCTCTGCGTCCCGGGCTTATTTTTCTTTGTTCAAGGTTGCGTTGATACCCGGGTGGGCGGAATTCAAAGGGCGCTCCATGAACCCGCCGCTCGATAATGTTAATGCGGTGATGAGCTTCATATATACCCTGATGAACCAGGCTATTGAAACACAGCTTTTGGCTGAAGGGCTTGATACCTGTGTCGGGTATCTGCATTATCTTGAGTATGGGCGAAAGTCACTGGTGTTTGATTTAATGGAAGAGTATCGAGCCTCGTTTTGCGATACCCTGAGCATATCCCTATTTAATCTGGGGATCCTTGAGGAAGATGATTTCAGGGAGATCGATTTTTCCACAGAGGATGATGATTATCCCCTTGATACTGACGAAGATGACAGCGAACAGGACGTTGCGGTGAGACGGGGCGTTCTTTTAACAAAGGAAGGCCTGAAAAAAGTCATACAGCGGTTTGAAAAGAAAATAGAGGATAGATATTATTATGCCCCAGCAAGGAAGAGCATTACCTACAGGCGCATAATAGCAGAACAGGTTAAACATTTCAAAAGAGTAATAAATGATGAAGAAAAGGAATATACTCCGTTTTTAATAAAATGAATTATCTTGCATGTTATGACATTACAGACCCGAGACGCCTTAAAAAAACGGCGGGCATCCTTGAAAAATACGGGATCAGGGTCCAGTATTCATTTTTTGAAATGAACATTACCCATGCAATGCTTGAGGCATTGATAAATGACATAAAGGAAGTTATTAATATAAAAGAAGATAAATTTTATCTATACCCGATATGTGATGACTGTAAAAGCAGAGTAAAAATAGATGGCAGCGGGGAGATGCTGTCTCTTCAAAGTTTTATTATTCTGTAGGTCATTATTTATCAGTAATTGACTGTTATAAAATTGTGCAAAAAGTATTGACGGAATTGTCACATAATGCTAAAAAACTGGCTGATAATTTATGATATACGGGACCCTCGAAGGCTCCGCAGAGTGTCAAAGGTGATGGAAAAGTACGGCGTTCGGGTACAGAAATCGGTTTTCGAGTCCAAATGTAGTGAAAAAGCCATAAAAAAAATGCGCCGTGAAGCCCTGAGGGAAATTGAAGAAGAGGATTCGGTCATCACCTTCAACCTGTGCCCTCGGTGCTGGCAGAAAAGGCGTCAGATCGGGGTGTGTGAAGATGGGCCGAATGATGATGAAAGGTATAGAGTTCTTTGAAAACTAATTTTCCGCGAACCTCGGGATTGTTCCTCAAACCCTTGAATTCGGGGGAGGTTCGCGGAAGCATAAAGCCTGATAATTTCAGGGGTTAAGGAAAGGAGGTGAAAAATGACTAAAAATAGACACATTTTGCAGTCGTTTCGCGGAAAATGGAGCTATGTCCTGATCGGTTCAGGCTTTTACGGGATAGCAGTGAGAATTACTCTTAGATGAGAAGAGATTGCGACCAGTCTTTCAATGGCGGGCTGAAGCCCGTTATGCGTGATTATTGTGAGAATTACTCTTAGATGAGAAGAGATTGCGACGCTACCTGGTTTAATACCAGGTTCCAGTTCCCGCCGGAGTGTGAGAATTACTCTTAGATGAGAAGAGATTGCGACGAGCAGGCCTCCTCGATCGCTTCCGCGATCGAGTCCCGGTGAGAATTACTCTTAGATGAGAAGAGATTGCGACCGACGCGCTGATGTTCACGCCCCTTTCCTCGGTTAGCTGGGTGAGAATTACTCTTAGATGAGAAGAGATTGCGACTCAACATAAGCCTCAACCCATTCTTCTAGTTTTTCTTGTAGTGAGAATTACTCTTAGATGAGAAGAGATTGCGACTGGCACGAGTTTTTACTACTGCGAAATCTTTTAATTCGTGAGAATTACTCTTAGATGAGAAGAGATTGCGACTGGTTCCCCGAATCTTTGAAACAGTTTTTTTACTTCTACTGTGAGAATTACTCTTAGATGAGAAGAGATTGCGACAGTTTGCACTACTGCAAACTCGTCTAATTTTTTTGTTCTCAGTGAGAATTACTCTTAGATGAGAAGAGATTGCGACCGTGCCATAGTCATTGACCATGGCACGAGTTTCTACTGTGAGAATTACTCTTAGATGAGAAGAGATTGCGACTCTCCGAGTGCTTTACGGGCTGCACTCACTTCTACTTGTGAGAATTACTCTTAGATGAGAAGAGATTGCGACTGTATTCCCTCATCCGATACATCCATCAACTGAGGAAAGTGAGAATTACTCTTAGATGAGAAGAGATTGCGACTTTTTACCTTTATTTTATTTTTTGTCTCACGGCGATACGCGTGAGAATTACTCTTAGATGAGAAGAGATTGCGACTTTGTTCTCATAATTAAATTAAGCCTCCTTTAGGTTTAGTGAGAATTACTCTTAGATGAGAAGAGATTGCGACAGTTTCTACTACTGCAAACTCGTCTAATTTTGTTCTCATAGTGAGAATTACTCTTAGATGAGAAGAGATTGCGACATCCCCACTCCATCCGAATTACCGTTAAAGCAATTCATCAGTGAGAATTACTCTTAGATGAGAAGAGATTGCGACCCTTCTCTTAGCGAGAAGGTTTTCTCTGTAAATAACGTGAGAATTACTCTTAGATGAGAAGAGATTGCGACCCCTTTCTCCACGCTTAGCCCTTTCTCTACGCGTAGGTGAGAATTACTCTTAGATGAGAAGAGATTGCGACGATCAATAATGCGTTGACCGTGGGACCGTGGTACCTGATCGTGAGAATTACTCTTAGATGAGAAGAGATTGCGACAAAATATGTTTCGTCTTTTTCTATGCCGATAAAATTTCGTGAGAATTACTCTTAGATGAGAAGAGATTGCGACCTTTTTTCATTTTTTTCTCCTTTAATTTATCTATCTACAAGTGAGAATTACTCTTAGATGAGAAGAGATTGCGACAGTATGTCTAACATTACAAATATAAAAAAAAAGAGTGATGTGAGAATTACTCTTAGATGAGAAGAGATTGCGACGAGCATATAATAAATTCAAAATGCAGAACTTCTTATATGCGTGAGAATTACTCTTAGATGAGAAGAGATTGCGACATTACGATCATTGCTACAACAATTGCTATTGCCCAGAGTGAGAATTACTCTTAGATGAGAAGAGATTGCGACTGGTGAATCCATTGACAAGCTCATCTACAGACACTTCCCGTGAGAATTACTCTTAGATGAGAAGAGATTGCGACTTTCCTGGGAGGAGGAGGATTTAATCCTCCTCCTCCTCGTGAGAATTACTCTTAGATGAGAAGAGATTGCGACGTTTGGAGTCTGGGGGCAGATGTTTCCTCCAGCAATTGAGTGAGAATTACTCTTAGATGAGAAGAGATTGCGACTTTCTAAATCCTGTTGCTGAATTTTGAATCCTTCATATGTGAGAATTACTCTTAGATGAGAAGAGATTGCGACCAATCATACACTTTGTCAGTATGATCGACAACCTCCTCATTGTGAGAATTACTCTTAGATGAGAAGAGATTGCGACCCCTAAAGACAGCAATATATGTACTTTAATTGGTATAAGTGAGAATTACTCTTAGATGAGAAGAGATTGCGACACACCTTTATAATTGAGTAGTAGTACTGGTTCCAAACGGTGAGAATTACTCTTAGATGAGAAGAGATTGCGACTCAATACAGACCGGACAATTCCCGGTCCATGGAGAGGGGTGAGAATTACTCTTAGATGAGAAGAGATTGCGACAAAAGGTTTTCCCGGTTCTTATGTCTTTTTCAATAATGGTGAGAATTACTCTTAGATGAGAAGAGATTGCGACCCCGTTCTTCTTGGGCCAATCCCCTTTGGGACATGAGGAGTGAGAATTACTCTTAGATGAGAAGAGATTGCGACCGTGCCATAGTCATTGACCAGGCTCTCGGTTTTTACCAGGGGTGAGAATTACTCTTAGATGAGAAGAGATTGCGACTTTTCCCTTGGGATCTAATGTTCCCCGCCTGGACATTTCGTGAGAATTACTCTTAGATGAGAAGAGATTGCGACAGTATATTCATATTCGTTGTATTGGATAAGGGCATCATCACGTGAGAATTACTCTTAGATGAGAAGAGATTGCGACTTCGGTATCGTTTCATGTATTACCTCTGCTTGTAAGAAGTGAGAATTACTCTTAGATGAGAAGAGATTGCGACCGATGATCCATATATCAGTTGAGACAGTTATCTCATGAGTGAGAATTACTCTTAGATGAGAAGAGATTGCGACCCGAAACCGGGCGCATTCGCTTGCGGGCCGACTATCCGTATGTGAGAATTACTCTTAGATGAGAAGAGATTGCGACTACTGTTGCTTGATAGCATAACTAAAATCATTCCCTATACGTGAGAATTACTCATAGATGAGAAGAGATTGCGGCTTTTTTCGCTTTCATCCTGAAATCTCATATACTTTTTCAAGTGAGAATTACTCT
>CAZEPS010000135.1:0-11128 GCA_964514165.1 uncultured Leptospirales bacterium | reverse complement strand
TAGTCCCAGTATACGGTATAGGAGAATATTCTACCAATTCGCTTCCCGATACAGATGTAATTCCGCCGATTCTTATCGGTACTTTCACCGCTTTTAAGTTCCTGGACAACCGCATCGAAGTATTTTCTGTACGCAACAGCAATAATATGTGACACCGACATCTTGTACAGCTTTCTCATATCGATGCTTTTCTCGTACAAATCCGGCTCCAGCATGATATGTGGCCGTTTCCAGGCCGCATTTTTGTCCCGTTTCTGGTATTTTACCCGGGAGAACCGATTCTTATCGGTGTTTTTGCTCTCCAGCATCCGTTTCAGGAGCAGGGAGACCAGTTTACTCCGGGAAACCGAGCATATTTTCGCGGTGGCGTCGATCCTCTCAATCACCACCCTCCTGATGTTAATCGTCGTATCAACCTTCATATTAAAACCTCCATATCTATGAAAGCTTTACGATTATATACATGAATTCATAAAAAAAATTTATCGATTCTGAATTAATTTTTTGTTAAATCAGATAACAGGGTAAGAATCTTTTGAGGACTGACCGGTTTCGTATAAATGGCGTCAAAACCGGCCCGGTGAAGTTCCTGGCATAAAAAATAAGGGTCACAACGTCTGACAAAACCAGTGTTTACAATTATTAAGAAAATTGTAAACACTGGTTTTTAGATGTGCCCATAATTAAATGAGGCTAATAAGTGCTTATGATTCAGCCTTGTACTTGAGCGCCCTGTTCATGTCCTCGAACCCCTGGCGGGTATTCTCGTCCAGGGTCTTCCACAGGAAAGGCGCCAGTATGCCGGAAAATATTTCCTCATGGTGAAATCGCACCCTGTCGTTATCAATTGGTTCAATGGTAAAAGAGTGTTCACCGTCAAACAGCCCGGGAATCAAAAAATGGCCGAGCCATCGGAACTCACGATCTTTCTCTGAGACGAGCACAACCGGCCGGAAGGTCATGCCTTTTTTTCCCGGGGGATTGATATAGGCTGTTAACCGCTCACCCTTTTCCGGTTTCCCCGATAAATCCCGGATAAAGGGATTCCAGTCCGAATAGGATGAAAAATCAGTCAGGATATCCCAAACCCGCTGAGGCGGGGCGTTTATTTCAGTCTCAGTGCTGATTTTTCGTGACATATTGTTAAATCCTTCCTTGATAAAATTTTTTCAAATCCAATATAGTATTTTGATTGGGGAGAGTCAAAAAATCATATAATTCTGTGAATGGAAAAAAAATATTGTATTTACAAAAATTGCGTAATATTTTGATGTTTTTTTTATATTTTTTCCACTAAAAGTGTATAATCAGCTGATACAGGGTTCATGCAAACAGGTTTTCATGAACCCTGGCGCGTATTGCGAAAAATTCAGCTGTCATGATTGATAAACATACAGGGAGTCCGGTCATTTTAATGAGAAAGGGGGTGATAATGAAAAATAAACTGCTGCTGCTTCTATTGGGTCTGGTTATGGTCATATTCTCATGCGGAAGGCCGGATAAGACCAATATCAAGGTCGTCGGTTCCACCACGGTTTTCCCAATTGCACTGGTCTGTGCCGTTGATTACATGAATATGAATCCCGATATAAACGTCCGGGTTCGGGGCGGCGGGTCCGGCATTGGCCTTAAATCACTCATGAAGGGGGATTGTGACATTGCAACAACCTCACGGGTCGCGACAGAGAAGGAGAAGGAAGACGCGGGCGAAAAGGGAGTAAAACTCATGACAAAGATGATTGCCATGGACGGCATCGTCATCATTGTCCATCCATCAAACAGGGTTAACCAGTTAACCCTGGATCAGCTCAGGGATATCTTCCATGGAAGAATCAATAACTGGTCCGAAGCAGGAGGCCCTGCCGCGCCGATAAAGGTCTATTCAAGGACCACCGTTTCAGGCACCTACGAAATGGTCAGGGAGATGGTACTTGAAGGAGATGATTTCCGTAAAGACGCGACAATCCTTCATTCCAACAACGAAATTCTCCAGGCGGTCCAGGACGCTCCATATGGAATCGGTTATATCGGTATAGGCTTTCTGGAGAATTCGGTCAAAGCTCTGCCTATCAACGGTGTTTTACCAACTAAGGAGAGCGTCAAGACCGGCTCCTATGTTCTTTCCCGGGGTCTCTATCTCTACACCAATGGCAAACCAAAGGGTACTGTAGAAGATTTAATCGATTACATTGTTACTGAAGAAGGCCAGAAGAAGGTCGAACGGGTCGGATATATCCGTATTTACTGACAACTGAGCTCTATATAGATTAAGAATCTTATTTTCACCCCGCGTCAGTGGGGTTTGTTTATTTGTACAAACCCTGGTTCCAGAATTATTTGTCTTGAAAATAAAGGGGGAATAGTATCCAGTTTACTCGAATACTGAGAAAACGCAGGTGCGTCCAATGGAAGAAGTCAGGGAAGGATCTATTCTGGTAATTGTTATCGCGTGGATATTCATTATCTTTTCAGGATTCGCGGTTGTCATTTCGCTGATGCAGAATCTTATTATGTATATGCTCTTCCCCATTGATGACATGAGCAGAATTATTGTCACATCTGTCGAAGAGATGCCTGATTACCTCCGGTTTATTTTTACTCATATGCGTATAATGCTTTTCATTTTTTTTGCACTGTCACTGGCCGCATTTGTGTCATCTATCGGTCTTCTTCTAAAAAAAAAATGGGGACGGATTATTTTCATCATTATACTGATAACCGGAATCGTGTGGCTGATAGTATCATCCATACTCCTGCATTACTTCATTGCCGCGGTCCCCGATTTTCCGAACAGGGCTCTTGCATCAGACATGGAAATGGCCCTGAAGAGCTTCCAGATACTTATGGCGGTAATGTCAGTGACCATCGGGGTATTCTTTCTCTGGGTGATAAAAAAACTTATCACCAGCCCGATCAGGGAGGAGTTTGAAAAGATCGGCCGCCGCAACCTCTCACCATAAAATAATACCGGTCGATTGACCGGGGACAGTGACGGTCATCAACAATGGTTCTCCGGCAAGGCGCTTTCTTGTTCTGATTTTCACTCATCATTTTTCGGAAGTTCAACCGGCTCGTATTGAACGCTGAAGTATTCCCGCAGCGCCGGGCATTCCCAGCTTTCATTTCCATGTTCCCGTGCGTATTCTTTCAGAATCTCATAGGCCCTGCTGGTGTCGACCGTGGTGATGAGAAACCTGGTTTTTCCAGTCAACGGACCCTTGAATATTTTAGTGACAATAACATCCCCTTTATCCTTTTCCGTTATGGACGCGTCTTTCATCGTCTCTTCAACTATGGAACATATGGCATCGAGGTCCCTGGCCGGGGACCTGCATGATGAAAAGGAAACCACGAGTATGATTAAGCCTAACATCATTTTTTTCATGTTTTTATTCCCTGACCCAGCAACCAAGGATACCATGGGTTCCGTAAGGTGTAATCATAATATTTTCCTTCTATGTAAAACCGTTTTTCCACGGGGTTATTATTGTTGACTCGAGACGGCTACTGTAGTATAAATGAATATTCATAATCACAGAACACAAATTGATACATTAATGGACATCAACAATTTTCATAAGCTCGACATAGTTCTCCTCTGCGGGGTTTACGGAGCCGGAAAGACAGAAGTCGGCGTGAAATACTTCAAGGATAAAAAAAGGCTCCGTGTCAGCAGGTCTGAAATACGCAAACTCATTTACGAGATGATCCACTACGGTGAACCCTGGGAGCCGGAACATTTCGACGAGAGTCACGACTCCCTGGTCAAGCATATCGAGAGGAAGATCCTCGAATACCACCTCCACAACAACGACAGGGTCCTGATTATCAATACGTTCGTGACAAAAAAATCGAGGAAACGGTTTGTCGATCTTGCCAGGTCCTCGAACAAGACCATCGGCGCGATTTTCGTAAACCGTCCCCTGGATCAGTGTATCGAAAAGAACAAAAAAAGCGGGGCCCCGGTCCGGGAAAATGTCATCAGGACACTCTACAGCAGGATCGAACTCCCGGGAAAAGACGAAGGCTTCAGGGAAGTAGCGCGCATCAACTTCTCCTGATCCTACCTTATGAATAGGATATAATCCACCACGAAATGCCCCAAAGCAAGGGGCCAGATGTTTTTTATCCTGACGTAGATAACCGAACAGACGATGCCAAAAATGAAGGTGGCGAAGAGGTTTTGCACACCCCCCTCCCAGTGGACCGACGAGAAAATAAGGGACGAAATGATCACGTACTCTACCGTGCTTCGCTTTAAATCCGTGAAAACCGTGTAAAGAATACCCCGATAGTAAAACTCCTCAACGATACCGGCTGTGATCGAAAGGTATACCGATACCAGCAACCGTATGTGCGGCTCCTTCGGAATCATTGATTCATAGTCAAAGTCCACCTCCCCGAAATTAACGGGGAACAGCATTTCAGACAGATCATAGAAATAAGAATAGGCAATGTAAAGCACCGGCGGCACTGCCATGAAGAGGATCAGCAGGTAAAGAGCGTTCTTTTCGCGGTCTGCCGAATCTCCCACTCTCAGATCCATCCCCGCTTCCCTGAGGGAGAAGACACCGCCCAATATTCCCGCGAGAATAATGGCGCATGGAACAACAACCCAGGCGAACACCTCCAGGAGCCAGAACAGGAGCCTTTCATCCGCTATGAGGGGATTATAAATTCCGTTTACCAGAAACGGCAGAATGCCGAATAGGAACAGGAGTATGAGAATGGGAGTCCTCTTACACATATCTTTCCACGTCAGTATCCGCCAGCCCCCCTTTTAAAAACAACCGCGAAAGGAGAATATGAAATCATTCGCTAAAGCCCCGGCTAACCGGAATTGAAAATTCCCTGGAAGAATCAGAGTTTGTCAATCTCCTTCATGAGGCGTTCCGCTTCCTCCATGGCGTTATCAGTGTCGATAGACTCAATGCGCTTAATTTCCTCTTCAGGTATGTCAGCCTTTTCAGATTTGCACGCGGATATACCGGCGGATACGGCGCAGATTAACAGGATAACCAGCAGTCTATTTCTCATCTTCACTCCCCCTGAAAATATTAAGAAAACCGTCAACGATTCCCTCGTCGCTCTCCCCGGAAAGCTGTGAGGTGTACTTCTCGATAAGGCTCTCGATAATTGACTTCTTCTGGGCAAGTTTTACCCTGGCCTGGTCTATTTTTTCCCTGAGCTTTTTCGCCTGCTCGATTTTACCATCGTCTTCCAGTTTCTTCACAATGGTTTCGAGTTTTTTGATGGTGAGTTCAAGGGACTCGGCCTTCTTTTTCTTTTCCTCCATTTCGGCGAGGGCCTTCTCAAGCTTCTCCTTTGCCATCGTAGTGATCGTGCCGGCATGCCTGTTCAGTTCTTTCTTTACAGCCTCGCTCTTTTCACCGGCCAGTTCGTCAATCTTTTCCTTCGCGAGCTCGGTCCCCTTTTGCTTTAAGATGTCCATGCCCGAATCTATGAGACTCTTCTCCTGGCCATCAGCGGCAGGGGCTGGGTCCTCCTGGGAATGACCAGCAACGGTAAAAACGCACATCAGTACAGCAGACAACAATAACCTTCCTAATAACCCAGGTTTGTTCATAGCGCCTCCTTTAAGCGGAATGTTCCGCATTATGCATCTTTATAATTGAATGTCAAGCAAAGAACCGGGTTGCCGGGTCCCTGAGGCATTACCGTAAAACCGGAAACAAACTGGTCCTGAAAAACAGGGTACGAGATGAATAAATGAAAACACGCATGGAAAATACCGCCCTCGGGTATCACTGCGACATGTCCCGGGTTGTCCATCATGCCGATCCAGCATCAGTAAACCGATTGACATCGGGTGCTGAACTGCTGTATACTTCCTGATGCAGACTGATGCAGATAGATAATAGCACAGATCCCATCCCTGGATAAAAAAACAGGAGCGGCCCATGAACGGAAAAAAGCTCCCCTTCGGGGTGAAACTCGGCTACGGCGCGGCGGAACTGTCGAATTCACTCACCTGGACCATGTTTTACGTGATCTTCCTCTTTTTCCTTACGGACATCGTCAGGATTGACCCGGCCTTTGCCGGTTTCATCATGATGCTCGGGACCCTCTGGGACGCTGTCACCGACCCCGGGGTTGGTATTCTCTCGGACAGGATCAGCGGCAGGTGGGGAAGGAGGAGGCCCTTTCTCCTCGGGGTGGCGCTCCCCTACGGGATTATAACCTGGCTCCTCTTTTCCCATTTCGGTTTTCCCCCCTTCTGGACAAGGGTCTACTTCATCGTCGTGGTGATTTTCTATTTCACGATATTCACCCTCCTGGATGTGCCCTACACGTCTCTGACAGCGGAGATGACCCAGGACTACGACGAGCGCACCTCCCTCATAAGCTATCGGGCCATCTTCTGCCAGATAGCGTCAATACTGGGGGCCGCCCTCCCCCTGGCAATGGCGAAACAGTTCACCGATCTGTTCGGCGACCGGGCCATGGCCTGGTCCGCCATGACCGCTGTTCTCGGGTTCGTTACTGTCTTTCCCATCCTCTGGACCTGGCGTGCGACCAGGGGGTATGAGCTCTACCCGGAAAAGACAACCTCGAAACCGGGGGACATCATCAGCTACGTTTTCAGGAACCGCACCTTCCGCTACACCATGGGAATTTACGTTCTGAGCAACGTGGCCCTGAGCGTTTCCGGGACGGTGATGGTCTACTTCATGAAGTACTTCATGGGATTCACCGAGGGCCAGCAGTCCATCGCCTTCGCGTTCCTCTTCGCCTGCACAATTTTCTGGATCCCGGGGGTCAGTTTTATCTCGGGGAAATGGGGCAAGCGGTGGGCATTTATTCTCACCATCGGGATCTGGACCCTGGTGCAGGCGGTGGGGGTCATGCTGGTACAGCCCCACATGCACATCCTCTTTTACGCCCTCATGATACTGGCCTCCGGCGGGGTTATCGCCGTCACCATGACCGGGTGGTCCATGATTCCCGACGTAGTGGAGGTGGACGAGTTCAAGACCGGCGAGCGGAGGGAGGGAATTTACTTCGGGGTCATCTCGTTTTCCCGAAAGCTCGGGGTCGCGGTCAGCATCTGGGGGGTGGGGATAGTTCTCAAGTATATCGGCTACGTTCCGGACGTCGCACAGACACCAGAGGCGCTCCTGGGGATCCGCATCACCTACGGACAGGGCACGGCCTTCTTCCTGGTGTTAAGTATTATCCTGGCCTACCTCCTCCCCATGACCAGGGAGAAGCACGACGCGTTGAAAGAAGCAATCAGGCTCAAGAAGGAGGGAAAGCCATACGACGAAAAATCGATACAGGGCATACTATAGAAGAAAATGGATCAGATCATCTTCTTTTCAGAGCATATCATTCTCTGGAGAATAAAATCTCCCGGGTCGCTCTGGTGAATTCTCCGACCCCGGTGGAGCGGCTCACCGGCCTGGAGAAGCGTCCGGGCCATACCGGCATCTACGTGAAACGTGAAGACAAAAGTTCCCGCGTTACGGCGGGAACAAGGTGCGGACCATTGAATTTATCCTCGGCGACGCCCTGAGGAAAAAAAGAAAAACCATAATTACCTTCGGCCTCAGGGCAGCGGGGATCAGAACCAGGATACTTGCGGTTGCCGTCGGCCCGTACCATACAACGAGTATTAAAAGAATCAAAAAGTACACGGCACCTACACGGCAAAGGCCATGGCCGCACTGATTGATTTTTGCTCTGACCCCCGCAACGCCGGCAAAACCGTACTTTTCTGGAACACTTTCAGCTCAGTCGATTTCGACAATAAGATAGAGGGCGTATCATATACCGCACTTCCGAAACTGTACCACCTCTATTTCGAAGTGACCTGCCAGGGGTAGCGATACCATGAAGCATAAATACAGTTGACAGTTCTGTAAAAGAGGTTAGGATATACGAAAAAGAGTACATTCTTTGGAGGTCGTCATGAAAAAGGGTACAATTTTCGCGACAGTGATTGTTCTGGTCTGCTCCATCTCCTAAAGGAAACCAAAAATCAAAACAATTGAAAAGGCCGTATATAAAAATACCGTGAAACAGTCACTGGGGCGTTACCAGATCCTGATAAAGGATCCCGGAAAAAAATATTTTAACTTCATCATGAAAAAATCCCGGGAAGAAACCATTGCTGCCGGACATCTTTCACTGGCGGAAAAAAACAGGAAGGCTGCACAAATCGAGAATTTCTCCTACGAAAAAAACAAGATAATTCTCTTCAGGATTCGGCACGGCAAAGCGGTACATCGGCAGTTCGGTGGAACCCTGATAACAATAACCGATGCCAAAGGTAAACCGGTCAAGTACGACCTGTTTGAAACTACCATGGTATGGACCGGGGAAGGAACAGCCTATGACGAGCTCTTTGTCATAAAAACCGCCAGGCCTGTCACCAAAGAGGTGTATTCAGAGGACCAGGTACCCCTGATACTGACCATTGTATTCATGAAACAGCAGAAACTGGTCTATTCGATAACACCCTGACCTTCCTTATAATCATCTGCACAATTCAGAAGAACCGTTTTAAATCCCGGTTCTTCTTTTTCAGGGTGTTCGCAATCTCAACCGTACTGATCACCATGAGAACAATTGCCAGTACCCAGAGGATAGCCCTGCCCCTGCCCGGTATGGCCAGGTTGCCGAATAGAAGCCAGGCCATGAGGACAACCCCGCCGGAGAGGTTGATGCACACCGCCCCGATGAGTCCCAGGCCGGTATGGCTCTGACCCTCTTTTTTTACCGCCTCCACATTCAGGGCGATACCGATACCGAAGAGCACGGCCCCGAGGATGTTCGGATAAAATCCGGTCAGGGCCGGGGGGATGCCGAAGTACGCGGCAACCACCGGTGAATGGAGGAGGAGGACCGCTCCCAGGAAATAGTTGATGACAGCGTCGATGATGAGGGTTATTCTGGTTTTCATTGATTTACTCCGAAAATTTCTATTCGTTTTTCCTTTCCCCGTATCTCTGTTTTACCGAGTGAAACGAAGTCTCCGGTCGCATTGCTGAGGAAATTTTTTGTGTCTTCCGAAATGAATACCCTGTAAGGATTCTTCTTGGAGAGGGTCTCGAGCCGTGAGGCGACATTCACCGTGTCTCCGATTACGGTGAATTCCATCCGCGACGAGGTGCCGATATTGCCGGCGAGGACCGTGCCGGTGTGTATGCCGATCCCTATTTCCAGACTGGGAAATCCCCGGGAAGCCAGGTCCTCGTTCAGGCGATCCAGCTCATGGAGCATGGCCCGGGCCGACCTGAACGCGGAATCGGCATGGCCGGGGTTTTCCAGGGGATAGCCGAATACCGCCAGGACCGCGTCCCCGATGAACTTGTTGATATAGCCGTTTTCCTCGTAGATGCACCGGCTCATCCGCTCAAAATAGCTGTTCAACAGTTCCACTATCCGCTCCGGCGTCATCCTCTCTGACAGGGCGGTAAAGGAACGGATATCGGAGAAGAGTACCGTGACCAGGGCCTCGGTGCCCCCCAGGGCGATGCCCTGTTCCAGCAGGTGATCCCGCACCTTCGGGTCCACCATCTTCCCCAGGGTGTCCTTAATGAGCTCCTTCTCCTTCAGGCTCAGGGCCATCCGGTTCAACCCCTCGGACAGGGTCCCCAGCTCATCGGTTGACCGTACCGGTATGGAAATATCAAGGTTTCCCTTTTTTATTTCCTCGGTACCCCGGGCGAGCTTATCTATGGGGTTTTCAAAATACCTGGTCACCATGTAGGTGAGGAAAAGGCTGAGGGTGATAACGATAAGGATGACGATCCCTATCTGGTCGAGAAATCCATCAAGGTTAATCTCTATGTGGCCGGAGAAAAAAAGCAGGTAAAGGAGAAACACAGGGAAAACCGTAATTGCCAGAAAGAGAATAATAAAATGGTTCCGAATCGACAGGGAGAGGATCCCCCGCCACCGGGACAGCTCGTTCTCGGGAAAAATCCGGGGGATTATGTATCTCCTGTTGAGGAGCTCAAGGGAATAGAACACAATGATCAGGCAGAGGATCCCGAGAAGAAATATGAAAACTGGATATTTGATGTTCTTAACAAAAAAATCAATATATTCCTTGTTGAAGCAGGTAAACATGAAATTAAACATGAGGCCCAGGATCCAGCCGAGCATGCCCATGAGCCCCAGGGCAAGGGGCATCTGGATGACCCTCCTGCGGACCCTGCTCGAGGGAAAGTTTTCAGAAAATTCCGTTCCCTCCTTAATTTTTTTAAGGGTCCTGCCAACGGGAAAAATATAGACGAGTATAATTGCGGTTGGTATGACGAAGTTCATGATATTGGCGAAGATGATAAAGGGCTCGCTGTTCATCCTCCTGGCAAGGGCAAGTTCCGTTGTGCTGTAGAGAAGGGGCAGTATCCAGTTCGCCGAAAACACGGCGATTAAATTCGCGCCAAAGGATATGACAAAAATAACAACAAAGAAGACTTCATGGCGAATCATACCCGATTGTTTATTTTCCATAAATGACCTTCTAACGTCTCTACTGATTGCCGCTGGTAGTTATGGTTCTTTCTTCAGTTTAAAGAAATCATACCCGATTATGCACACACTGATGAGGGTACTCACAGCCGCTATAAACCAGGAAGAGCCGTCGTATTTGCCCTCACCCAGGGTATTGAACACCATGGTAACAAAGAAAGCGGTAAAGGCAACCCGGAAACTCCCAATGAGCCGGTTTGCCATGGAAAACATGAGCCCCAGCAGTCCCATGGTAACCGCCAGTTCCAGGCTATCGAAGGTGGTATCGATAAAAAAACCGATGAAAAAGAATATGGATGCCGTAACCACGGCAACCATGAACCTGGAAGCCGTTCCCTGAACCAGGGTATCCACTATGCGGGGAATGATCAAAAATGCGAAGAGGCTGAGACCCAGGGACATGGGAAAAAACAGCAGGACATATTTCACTGTAAGGGAAACCGTGATGCCCCGGGTCATCACCTGTTCAAGGGCTCCGGAAAATACTATCCCGGCAGCAATGACAGCGGCAAGGATGCTGTAACCAGCCACAGAACTGATACGGGACGTTTCCTTTGAGTATGGCATCCTCCAGGTCTGCCTGATGAGAACCGGGAGCAGGGTTCCCGCCAGCCCCGTATAGACC
>CAZEPS010000134.1:0-11144 GCA_964514165.1 uncultured Leptospirales bacterium | reverse complement strand
TATAGCTATACGATTGAAACAGGAAAATTTGCGAAAATTTTTAATAATTCTGAATCCACTCCTGGACAATGCTGTCCATGGCATTGAGGTGGGTATAATACCAGCCGTTTACCTGTTTCTTTGACCTGTCCCCCCTCCTGTCTGGGTCTTTTTCATAGGCTTCCCGCAACTTTTCATCTGTTATGAAGATAACAAAAGCCATTTTTTTCCCCTTGCTGGTAAACAGGTAACCGGAAAGGGCCAGGGCGTAATTTATCATTCCGGTTTTCGCCCACACGTGAAAAGCCGATTCGGGACGGTTCAGCCGTGACATTAAAGACCACTCCCACCCCGACGACGGGAGAAAATTTATGAATTTTTTCCCGTCGTAATCGATTTCGTCCGCGTACAGGATCATGCCGAGAAGCTGTTCCGGGCTTATCCTGTTTCTGCTCGTCAGGCCGGATCCCCTTTCCAGGGCGAACCCTTTCCAGTTAATCTTCGGAATCCGTTTCGTGAAATAATCGGCCATGACCCTGCCGGACTCGCTGAGGCCGAGGGTCTTCCCGGTCACCTCCTTCGCGGCCTTCAGCATGGCCAGTTCCGCCATCATGTTGTTGCTGTAGGTCAGAATAACGTCGGTTATGCTCTTTAACGAAGTTCCCCTGTGCCGGTAAATAATCCGGGTATTACCGGGCATGATTCCCTTTCGCGGCTTGCCGGTTTCTATACCGTGAAGGCCGCATATCCGGGCGAGCATCGTGGCAGAGTACAGACCTGCGTTTTTCACCGGTAGTCGTTCCCTGCCCCGCTTCTTCTCCTCGGGGGAAAGGAGCCATCCCTCCTTCCCGTCTTTCTGAATGAAATTAAAGGTGATGTTTTCATCGAGTTTCTTTTCGGATATCCCAGTTTCGTTGATATCCAGAGACGGGGTCAGGTATACCTCCAACTCCCCCTTCCTGCTTCCCTTTTTCAGCGCCGGCTTCCACACGGCGAATATGGAGTTGTATTCAAGAGAGAGGGCGCTCAGCCCCGGGTTATAGGACTGGTCGTCATCCATGATTTCTTCAATCTCCGTTACCGGAACCAGTTCGCTTTCGTCATAGAGGAAAGATCCGTCCACCTTCCGTATCCCTTTCTCCTTCAGTTTTCGGGCAAAGGCCAGAAGGTCCGACACCGTAAGGAGGGGGTCCCCTCCCCCCTTAATGTACAGGTTCCCGGTAATGACGCCGTTCTCTATGGTGCCGGTATACCCGAGGCTGGTTTCGAACCGGTAGTCCGGGCCGAGGACGTCCATGGCAAAGACCGTGGTCGGAATTTTCGTCGTGGACGCGGGAATGAAGGTGTCGTTCCTGTTGTAGCTGAGGACCACATCCTTCCTGTCCATATCATAAAGGATGTATCCGATCCTGCTCTCCGGGATGCCGTATTTCCAGGCGTAACTCCCCCCGTCAGAATACCGCTCCCTGCCCGGGAGAATATCCTTACCCGGATTACCCTTACACGATAAAAGTAAAGCAGGCAGGATAGTCAGAATTATTAGAAAACTGGTTTTGCGGTTCATAACGTTATCGAAAAACATAGAGTCTCGCGTCCGGCAT
The DNA here is from genome assembly GCA_964514165.1 of uncultured Leptospirales bacterium. Taxonomy (GTDB): domain Bacteria; phylum Spirochaetota; class UBA4802; order UBA4802; family UBA5550; genus CAZEPS01. Next base: position 9,564 of record CAZEPS010000134.1, on the reverse strand, counting down.
GAAGCCGTAGTGGCCGGTCTGGGTCGGAATCGTTACAATGAACAGATACCTGAGATTCCCATTCTCATAATAAAGTTTCACGTATTTATAATGATAGGTGTGGGATTCAACCAGTGAAGACACCGGCTTGCCCTCCTCGTACACGAACTGTGAGTTGAAATCCTCGGCCTGTTTGTCATTATAGGCAACGAGGACGATGTTCCCGCTGGAATTATAATGGACCGTATAGAGCCCCTTTTTATTTTTGGGGTCCTCAACTTCCCTGTCCGGGACCGGCTGCAGGAAAATTCTTTCCTGTATACCGGCCTGTTCCTTGAACTCACGGAAGCTTTTGTCCCCTTCCCGCACTGTCCAGAAAAATTTGACGTTTTCAGGCCTTTCCCCCCCGGTTCCGGGCGAACTGGTGAGGAATTGATACAGGGGATAGTTGAGAAGTTTTTTCTGGGCCGAATTCTCAATCGGCACCAGGCCGGCGCTGTCCTCAAGGGAATAGGCCTCACCGCCGACCCGGCGGCACTGCCAGAGGTATAGTATGGCGCTGGCGTACTTGTTCCAGAGAAGGTAACTCTCGCTGATTTCCCGGTAAACAATGGCCAGGTTGTCGTGGAAATTTCCGCAGAATTCCGCGTTGCCGAGAAAGAGCTCTGAACGGTTCACAGACAGAACCGCCTCGGCGTTCATGAGAGAGTAAATGCTCTCCTCGTACATCTTCATATGCTGATAGCACCTGCCCAGGAGAAGGTATATCATGTATTTTTTCGGCGCGGATGTTGTGCCGGGAAGGGCCCCCTTCAGATATTCAGAGGCTGTTTCAAAGCGGTACTGGGCTACGAGGACCTCACCCTGTTTGAACAGGCTTTCCGGGTCGCCCCGTTTCATGGGGGGATCGGTCAGAAAGGGATATTTCTTTTCCGCGGTCGTTTCACCGTACTTAATCTCCACATAGCCGGTGCCTGCATATGCCGCAATTCCTGACAGTACCAGGAGTATAATGACAATCCTGTTCATGAACATTCCCATAGTATTGATCTCAAAGAAATGCTATTGTATAAAAAGAAATATATCAGATCAAGTCATTTACTATCACCGAACGGTATTCCCGGCTTCACAACTCTATGTATTTGTACGACCCTTTCGGCAGGGAGCGCCCGGCCCTGTTGAACCGCTCCCGGATATCGTTATCCATGGTGAGGTATATCACCTGCCACCCTTCGTTCACCAGGGTTATCACCTCGTGCACCAGCCTGTCCCGCCGTTCCCAGTCCGAATACTGGAAGGCGTCATCCAGGACCAGGAACATGGTCTCACTCCCGGTCACGGCCCGGGCGATGCCTGTACGGAGAATCAGCATAATCTGGTCCCTGGCCCCGGTGCTGAGGTCCCGGATATTGTAGGTCCCCCGGTTCGAGACAACGTGTATGTCCTCCCCCTCGACAGCGAACCCGTGGTAATGGCCGGTTATTCTTGCCAGGAGGGACGTCATCTCGCCGCTGTTGAGGTATTCGGTCAGGCGCTCATCCTCCTCCGCCTGGAAGTCGCTGATAACGCCGTTCACCAGGTGGCCCGCGACCATCAAGGCGTAATTTGACGCGGCGTTGTCCCGGTATTCGTCGAGCTTCGCGGTCAGGGCGAGGGATATTTTCTCTATGTCGCTCGAATAGGCAGTGTCAGAGTCGATATGGTCGGTCAGCCTCCGGACGACCGAATCAAACTGCTCAAGCTCCTCCCCTGTTTCCCGTTCAATTTCGCGGGTCCGTTCGGCGCACCGGTCCTCGCTGCCGCGTGAATACTTTACCCCGGGATTTTCGGCCAGGTAATCGGTCACGTCCACCGCCAGGCTGTCGATGATTCCCTGGATCCCGGCTATCCGCTTCTCCTTTTCGAGGAGCCGGTTTTTCAGTTCCCTGAGAAGGGCGGGGCGTTTTTCCCGGCTCCCCTCTATCCCGAGCCCCGCGTACAGGGTTTCCAGGTCAGAGGCGAGCCTCCCCAGGGAGTGTTCCGTTTCACCGACCTCCCGGCGCCGGCTTTCCAGTTCCCAGTTCTTCTTTTCCAGTTCCCCGAGCGCCGCCTCCAGGTCCGCCCGTGAATTGAGCCTTCTCCCGAACCGGTCGTAAAAATCCTTTTCCATGGCCTCCATTCCGGCCAGCGCCGATTCACGGGTATTTACCTTTTTCACGACAAAGGTAAATACCAGGGCGGCGGTCATGAATATGAAGGAGAGGGCCAGGGGGATATAGGCGTACCGGGGAAGATAGAAGAACATCCCCAGGGCCGCGGCGAGGGAGACCGCTGCGGCGACGAGAAACCCTCCCTGGAGGGGATTTCCCGCCTGGGCGAGGTACCGGTCGTAGATACCGCCCGCCTCTTTCAGCCAGGCGTAATTCTTTTCCGTATCGGCGTTCTTCTGCAGTATCTCTTCGAGCCTGTTCTTCTCCCGGGACAGGCGGATATACTCCCTGGTCTTTTCCTCGCAGGCCTCAACCTGGTCGCCGCCGATGGCGGCGAGTTCCTTCTGCAATAATTCCATTTCCCTGGCGAGGCTGTAGGCGTAATAGCGCTTTGCCCTGGACATTTTGTCGTGCTCCCCGAGGAGCTTCTCCCGTTCCTTCTCGAGATTAATCAGCTTTGTCCGGGACAGCCGGCCGTGGTATTCGTCTGACAAAGCCTGCAACGCCTTGAGCCTGGCCACATCCTGCTCGTATTCCTTGTACCTGCCGCGGCGGTCCCCGGTCAGCTTTCCGTCTTCAATGCGGGTATACTTGAGCTCTGTGGGAAGGTTCCCCAAAACCAGGTCGTAGACCCGCTGGCGGGATATAAGGTCCTTCAGCGCGGTACGTGAAAATCCGTGTCCCTCACTGCTGATCCGCACCCCCGCGCACAACAAGAAGGTTGTAGAGCCCCCGGGGAAGGGCCTTCCCGTCGTTTTCGATGATGTTGTCGAGCCTGAATTTATTGTCGAGGGGGGTGAACACACGGGGGCCTCCCGGGATCCCGGAAACCGTTACGCGCGACGCTCCGACGAAGTCGCTGTCCCTGAGCTCGGGAAGAACGCTGCCGCGCTGGCGGCGGAAAAGGCTCGCCACGATGTTTTCCACGATGGTGGTCTTGCCCTTTTCGTTGCCGGCGAATATGACCGTGCAGGGCCCGGTTTCCTCGCTGAAACTGTCGATCGGCCCGCAGCCGTTAATCTCGATCTTCTCTATTCGAAATCCCATGTCTACCTGTTGTAAATCATCCCCTGGGCCTTTTCCCTGAGGCTCCTGATAAAGTCGCTCCCGTGCCGGTTCTGACGGGAGAACTCCTCGATCCTGCGGTTCACTTCCACCGCCAGGGTGTTCAGGTCCGGATCATCCGCAGTCCCGAGGCCGTCGATGTCAACGCTCTCAAGGGCGATCCCTGCCGACGAGGCCAGGTCTTCCACCCGCTTCACCATGTCCTGCCGTGAAAGGGTATACCCCCGGAGAAAGACCCGGACCCTCAGCCTTTCACGCAAACCGGCGCCAGGATGGTCCTTCTCCAGGGCGGTTACGTTCGTTTCAAGCTGTGTCCTGACCTGTTCCATCTCGTTCCCGTCGGGGATGATGAACAGGGCCGCGTGCTCGTAAACCGGGGTGAAATCGAGGGGCACGGATTCGACCGCGCCGGTGCCGGTATCGACCAGGAGGAGCCTCCGGGGGCCGGTTTCGTTAATGTCCAGGGGCCATGGGGACCCGGGGTACATGACCGGCGACGTGAGTTCCGACGGCTTGTGTATGTGTCCGAGAACCACGAGCCCCGGCGACAGGCGCTGCAGGTCACCGGTGGTCACCGGGAAATACCCCTGCTCGTTGCCGTTCTCCGTCCTGTTTATGCGGCCGAAATCCCCGTGGGAGAAGAGGACCCACTCCCCCTTCCTGAGTCCTCCGGCCAGGCCTTCCTGTTCGATGACGGCGCCCATGGTGCTCCCCTCCCGAAAGGGAAGAAAAAGGGCCTGGCGCCCCCCGATTTCTGCGGCCCGGGGCCGGTCGTACACGTCAATATTCCCGGAATTAAAGAGGGACTGCCGCACCCCGGGATCGTGATTCCCCGGGACCAGGTGAAACCGGAGTTTCCCGTATTTTCCCGCCAGGGAGTCAAAATCCAGGTAGCCCCGAAACCCGCTGTCAAAGAGGTCTCCCGCAATAACAAGGTGGTCAATCTTTCTTTCTGCCAGGAGGCGGCAGATTCGTTCCAGGTTGTCGAAACGCTCCTGCCGCCCGCCCCTGAGATGGAGGTCGGCGGTGACAGCAATCTTCATGTCACTGTTTAACCGAAATAGATATGAAGTTCGTAGTCATTCACTGCTTGGTTTATTTCTATGTTGATATTGACGAAAAAGGTCTGTTCCAGGTCGTATTCCATGCGCGGAATCAGTTTTTCGAGCTTTTTCTCATCGATATAGTCTTTGCTGAACATTATACCAATTTCGTATTCTTTCAGGTCTACGTGAAACACCTTCCGTATCCCGTTGTCCATGGTGGTGACGTCGAACCGCTCCACCGTGCTGTCGCTGGTGGAATACTCAAAGTCGTTTTCGAGCTCGAAATTCTTCGCGAAGATGTCGAGAACCCTGGTGTATTCGATGGAACTCATGGGGCGAACCTCCCGGAATCTGATCCAAGTCTTTCAGGTATTGTCCCGTAATTCAACCGTAAAATACTTTGAAAACTCCCGGTAATGAAAAAAAGCCACGTTCAGAACGCTTATCCCGTATAGAACAGCAGCCCATCCCGGTAGCAGCCAAGAGGTCAAATCCATGAAGAAATCAATGCCCGTGAGGGCGAAATAGACCGCAGACAGTATGGGAAGAATAAGGAGCAGAAGCCCGGCGAATACCCCGGGATTTTTTTTCAGGTACAAGTATTTAGCGGCGACTGTTTCCCTGGCGGTGGCATCTCCGCCGGTTTCAATCCACGGGTGAATCATGAACGAAACCGCGATGGTGAGGATCTGTCCGGCGAAAATACCCGTACTAAGGATAAATGCCATGAGGGGCAGGCTCTCCGGGGACAGGTCTGCCAGGAAAAAGAAAGTCCCGTTGACGATAAGGGGAACCAGGAGCGTCAGTCCCCTTCGCGGTGAAACCGGGAAAAACCGGACCGTGAACACGACACCGGTTATGAGATACACCAGGAGCCCCACCCCGGCCGACCAGGAGAGCGACGGGTAATGCGACTCGTACACCAGGGAAGTGAACCCCCATCCGAGAACCAGGGCCGGGGCGATTACGTTCAATGCCAGGTAAAATCCGAGTACCAGGGTATGGCCCACCGGATTCTCCGGTGATGCTTTCATTACTGTTTTCAACGGTACTTCCTTTTTCCTGTTCCGGTTCAGCCGAGGGCTTTATCTGACAGTTTACGCCGTAAAAAAGCATTTCCCGGGACGGCAGACATGCCGCCATCCCGGTTACGATCTCTACAGGCCGTAAAAAGGCCGGGTCCACCCTGAAGTGAAATACCCGGCCTCTGAAACTCCGCGGACTACTTCTTGCCGTTCTTCAGCAGGTCAAGAATGTCGATGGGTATGGGGAAGAGGGTCGTTGAGTTGTTCTCGGCCGCTATTTCCGTCAGGGTCTGGAGATAGCGGAGCTGCACCGCTATTGGATGTTCCTCCATCAGCTTCGCCGCTTCCACCATCTTGGTGGCCGCCTGAAACTCGCCCTCTGCCGCGATGACCTTTGCCCGGCGGTCACGTTCAGCCTCAGCCTGACGGGCCATGGCGCGCTGCATCTCCTGGGGAAGGTCAACGTGCTTGACCTCGACTGCTGACACCTTTATTCCCCACGGGTCGGTCTGGGTATCGAGCACCTCCTGTAGCTGGTCATTAATCTTATCACGGTTACTGAGCACGTCATCGAGTTCCACCTGACCGAGAATACTCCTCAGCGTGGTCTGTGACAGCTGCGAGGTCGCGTAGAGAAAATCATCAACTTCAGTTATGGCCTTGTTCGGATCGAGGACCCGAAAATAGATGACCGCGTTCACCTTTATCGAAACGTTGTCTTTGGTTATGACGTCCTGGGGCGGGACGTCCATGGCCACGAGGCGCAGGTTCACACGCTCCCACTTATCGATAAAGGGGATGATGATGATGAGACCCGGACCCTTGGGGCCCTTGGGGGCCGTGAGAAGCCTCCCGAGCCTGAACACCACGGCCCGCTCGTATTCCTTGATAATCTTAACCGCCGAGATGAGGAAGAGCAGTAATAATATGACCACTACCATTACGACGTTCATTCCTGGCATACAGTACCTCCGTTTTTTTGTTATATTTCACTTTCCCTGTTCAGATACAGGGAAACCGTTACCCGCTCTGCTTTTTGACGGCCAGGTCCATCCCCTTTACCTCGGTGACCACGACCTGGTCGTCTTTTTTCAGTTCTTCGTCAGACAGGGCGTTCCAGATTTCGCCCTTGATTCGAATCTTACCCTTTCCGGAAAAGTCGTTCAGCACGACACCGGTGTCGCCAACAAGCCCTTCCACGCCGGTGGTGATTCTCGTATTGTGGACGTTGATGATCGCACGCACCACGATGAACATGAAGAGGAGGAGCAGCACCACGGTCGTTATTATCGTGGGAAGGGGTATCTGTCCCCCCGGCAGGGGCGAATCAAAGAGTATCATGGACCCGAAGACAAACGATGCTATACCGCCGATGGTCAATAGTCCGTAACTGGTGATGTAGAGTTCGGCCACGAAAAGGCCCACCGCCAGTATGATAAGGATGAGCCCCACGACGTTAATCGGAAGCACCCGCACCGCCATGAGAAACATGAAGAGCGAAACGCCCCCGAGGGCCCCGGGAACTATCATACCCGGGTTTTTGAACTCCATTCCGATGCCGACCACGGCTATGAGAAAGAGGAGCATCACCAGCTGGGGATCGGCGAAATAGTTCAGGAACCGCTGTTTCCAGTCCATCTCGACAGTGACCTCGGTCAGGCCGCCGGTCCGTATGGTGACGGTACTGCCGTTTATCGAAACCTTTCTCCCGTCCAGCTTTTCTATCAGGTCGTCCATGTCCTCGGCGATGAAGTCAATCACTCCGGCCCTGAGGGCCTCGCGGTAGGTGCTGGAAATGGCGTCCCGCACCGCCCGGAGGGCCCAGTCCACGTTCCTGTTCCGCTTCTGGGCCAGGCTCTTGGCATAGGCGGCAGTGTCGTTCATCACCTTCTTTCCCATGACGTCTTCTTCGGACTTGTCCCTGTTCTGGTCTTGCCCCATGGTCGGCATCATGCTTACCGGCGACATGGCCCCTATCTCGGTACCGGGGGCCATGACCGCCACGTGGGCGGAAAGCATGATGAACCCGCCGGCTGACGCGGCCTGGGCCCCCTTCGGGTAGGTGTAGACTACCACCGGTATGTCGGAACCCATTATCGCCTTGACGATGTCCCTTGTCGCGTTGAGGAACCCGCCCGGGGTGTCCATCTGGATTACGACGAATTTCATGTTTTCCTCGCTGGCCTTTTCGATTGAAGTGGCGATATATTCGGCCACGATCGGATTAACGCTCCCGTCGAGTTTCAGCACCGCGTACCGCCCCTTTGCTGCAGTCTCAGCAATGCCGGCTGTAGCGATAAAGAAAAGGGCCCCGAGTGCAGCTATGGTTCGTTGTATTGTCATTTCTTCGGTCGTCCTCGCATCTGATTATGGTAATTGTAGTAATTAAAATATAATATTCAAGAACTTATTCCGGATTCGTCATAAATTTCTTCAAGGCGCCGGCAGAGTTTATCGTAGATTCCGTCAAAGTCACCGTTTGACATTATGATTATGAGGTTTTCCTCGTCACGGTCAATGGAATCCACTACGAAATCTACTATGAGATCGGACGATTCAAGCAAATGGGCGGATCGGTACCCACCCGAGGCCCGGATGCTGCCGCGAAACTCCCGGTTTATCCGCGCCACGACCATGTCAGGGTCAAGACGGTCATTTTCGTCAATGAACGATCCTCTGTATGGTTTTTTCAAGATAACGGTATCGGCAGGAAAAAAAGATTGCGGCAGTTCATCCTGGAACACCTTCCGCCGGCTGGTAGCGGAACGGGGCTCGTAGAGAGTCCAGATCCGTGCGGCGGGATATTTCTCCCGCATCGCGCACACGACGCTTTTTATGGACGTGGGATGGTGGGCGAAGTCCTCCATCACGGTGATGCCGTCCCTCTCGAAGATAACATCCTGCCGACGCTTCACCCCGGCGAAACTCTTCACCGCGTCCTGTATAACGGCTGGCGAGGCACCGAGGGAGAGGGCCATGGCTGACGCTGCCGCGATGTTGTCAAAGTTGAATTTCCCTGCGAGCGAGGTTTCCACGTCGAACCTTCCTTCCGGAGCCCGAATCGCCAGGACCCCGTGATTATTCTGATACCCGGTGAAGCGGTAAGTTACATCCCCGCCGCTCCCGTACGACAGTATCCGCGAGAGTGAGCCGGCGGTTACCTCCCGGAGGTTCCCGTAGTCCCGGTTGAAAACAACGGTCCCCTCAGACGGCACCAGGTTCACGAGCCTCCTGAACCAGAGCTCAATCTCGTCCAGGTCCCGGTAGATGTCCGCGTGATCAAACTCGAGGGAGGTGATGACCAGGTGCCGGGGACGGTAAAAAATGAATTTGGGCACCTTCTCGAAAAAGGCGGAGTCGTATTCGTCACCCTCCACCACGAAATGTTTCCCGGCCCCGAGGCGGAAATTGGAGCTGAAATTCTTCACCACCCCGCCGATAAAAAACGAGGGGTCAGAGCCGGCTTCATGGAGGATATGGGCCAGGAGGGCGGCGGTGGTGCTTTTGCCGTGGGTCCCGGAAACGGCGATGACATCCTTCCCCGCGAGAAAAAAATCATGGAGGGCCCGGGCCATGGAGAGGCAGGGGATCCCCCGGTTCAGGACAGCTTCCACCTCGGGGTTACCCCTGCTCACCGCGTTCCCGATTATCGCCAGGTCCGGGGCGCTGAGGTTCTCTTCGCTGTATCCCTCATAGAGCCGGATATCGCTCCCGGCGAGGATGTCGCTCATGGGGGGATAGATGCCAGAGTCCGATCCGGTTACCGTGAATCCCCTGCGGCGAAGCATCTGCGCGAGGGTGCCCATGGCTATCCCGCAGACGCCTGTCATGTGAATTTTTCTTTCTGTCATTTACCGAAGGCAGTCCGATTCCCGTACGATTGAGATACTTTCAAGAAGGAAGTTCTTTCCCTGTACTGTGTAACGGGCAGTGGCTTTCTGGCACAGGGCCAGGGATTGCCGTCCGGTCTCGGCGCTGTTTTTCAGCACCCGGGTCTTTTCAGTCATGGTGAAAGTAATTTCCTTTCTTCCTCTTTTAATCTCAACCCTGTTTCCGTCAACGAGAATAATCCTGCCGGTAAAGGATTGTTCCCCTGGGGCAGCTGCCGAGTATCCGGTGAGAAGTAACAGTGTCAGTAAAATTGTTTGTATTTTCATTCTTTCTCCTGCAGGTATCTGTTTAAATCCTTGCCTGTCGGGGTCTTCTGGAAATATTTTAAAGTCCCCGGCGGCACAGCTTTACCGGTTGCGCCTACTATAA
>CAZEPS010000133.1:0-11160 GCA_964514165.1 uncultured Leptospirales bacterium | reverse complement strand
GTGGCCCCGGGTACTCAGAAACCTGGCGATATCACGGGTTGTTTCCCGGTTGTATTCGCTGCCGACGGCTATTACATAGGGGAAGGCGTTCTTCGGGTACATTTTCGCGTCCGAATCGCCGCCCGCTTTCTTTTCGGTATCGAGCATGTGGGTCAGTTTTTTCCCGATGCCGCTGACCGCGTCGGCCGTGTCCCTGTCCACTATCTTCCGCTCAGAGCCCCCGGCGAACTTGATCCCGAGAACCATGCCGGTGGTGAACGATATGATGCAGAGGGCCGCTATGACGAAGAGCATCCTGCTCGCCTTCTTTCTCTTCCGTTCATCGTCCCTTGTCAAATGGCTCTGTCCGGGATAGGGTGAAAAGTACTCAGGGTCGTGCCTGTCGAACTGCTGCGGTATGGTGCGTATGTTTCTTCCGTTGTAGAAATCTATATTCTGCATCGTATTCCCCGGGTTGTGTAGTTGGTATCCCGGAGCCGTATCCATGGTGCGCCGGGACGAGATCAATACTCTTCTTCATGTATATGACAGAATCAGGGTTACTGACACATTATATGGTTCGACACCGGGGATGGAAAGATTGAGGGAAAATTATCCCGGTCATGGGAGTGCGGGATTAACCCCTGGGGTAGAGTTCGTCTTTCAGCTTCTGTATTTCGATTTTCCTGAGAGTCCGGTGGGACCCCCGGTTCAGGCCCTCCAGGGTCAGGGGGCCCAGGGACTCCCTTCGGAGATTCTTTATCCTGTAGCCGAGGTTCTGAAAGGTGTACCGGATCTGCCTGTTCTTTCCCTCGATAAGGGCGACCGTCAGGTGTTTTCTGGACCTGTCAGAAACGGTCACTTCCGCGGGTCGGGTCTTCAGCTTCAGCTGGTGTATGTACATCCCCCGTTTAATCCGGGAGACGTCCCTGTCGCTGACCGGCCTGTCCAGCTCAACACGATACTCCTTCCTGAAATGGCTTTTGGGGCTTAAAATATCCCTGGCGAGGACGCCGTCGTTGGTCAAAAGTAAAATTCCCTCGGTGTCCTTGTCGAGCCTTCCCACGGGGAAGACGCCCTGCCGCTTGTACTTTTCAGGGACGATGTCCATGACAATGGGGCGGCCCCGGTCGTCATGGACCGTGGTTATGTAGCCCTTCGGCTTGTAGAGGATAAGGTATACCTGTTTTTCAGCAGGAGAGAGGGGAGCGCCGTCGAGGGTCACCGCATCGGTTTCAGTGTCTACCAGGAAGGCCAGGGTATCGACCCTGTCGCCGTTGACCGCTACGCGCCCTTCGGTTATTAGGGATTCGACCTTTCTCCGGGAGCCGAGGCCACACAGGGCGAGATATTTATTGAGCCGCAGCTTCATTTTTCGGGAGTACCGGCTCGTCGCTGGTTTCCCTCTTCAGCTTCTTGAATTTCAGTTCATAGTCCTGGAGTTTCTTGACCAAAAAGTACTCCTGTCCCAGCTGCAGGATGGAGAGATTGGTGTTAAAAGTAGTCCCGTTGAGAAACTGTATCTCGTCGTTGTTGAGATCGATTTTGTATTTCCCCTGGTACCGTTTATGGCCGGTGGCAAAGGACTTGTAAGTGCCGGTTTCGTAAATCTCGATGCCGTGGTCGGTGAAGTCCCCGAATTCGTTCACGCTCCACCACTTGCCCTGCAGTTCGGTCCTGAGCCTGGCAATTTCCTTTTCAAGGTATTGCTCCGTGATGGCCTCAACCTTTTTTTTGTCGCTGCCGTCCATGAAGGATATGTTCTCGCCGAAAATCCATCCCGTGGTGCTGTTCTTCAGGCGAATCCGGTACCAGTAATTCAGGTACTTTCCGTGGTAGTTTTTATTGTTGGAACGCTCAATGATGGTGACAATCTCGCCCTTTTTGATATGGGTAATCTTGGGGGAGAAATAGAGGGGATCAACCCGGAGGGGGGTGTTCCCGGTTGTTATTATTCCGAGGGTGTCTTTGCTGATCTCTCTGTCCTCGTCTTTCCCGCACCCTGAAAGAACAAGGATGACGGTTAAGGCAATGAGCAGGTGTTTCTGATAGGTCATGGGTTCTCCGCCTGGATTTCAGTGTCGCGCCCCGCAGGCGCAGGTTACGTACATCAGGAAAGTGAAGCCGGGTTTTTTATCAATAAAAAAACATAGCTTTGAAAATTTTTACCGCAAAACCCGGCCCGGGACCTGGTTCTTCCGCTCTGCCGGGTTGACCAGTCCAGGGACCCTGAATTTATCTTGACGATTTGGTGTTTCCCGATAACTATAGCCAGTCAAATATATACGCTTCCTGTTTCGGGTATGGATCATAATAAACAGTGCTTTATTACTGTCAGAGACGGGACGATACTGATACTGATTCGCCAGGGCGAAAACCGCATACTGCAAAAGCCGGTGCACAATGAAGCCGTCAGAACTGCTTGAAGATACAATTTTCACCGTTTCCAATTTCCTTTCCCTGTTCAGGATCCTCACGGTCCCGGTGATCGTGTATCACCTTTACCTGGAGCAGGCGACCGGCGACACCGTCTACCGGTACTACGAACTTGCCGGGGTGATTGTTATTATCGTGTCTGTTTTTTTTGACGGGTTCCTTGCCCGTCTCACGAACCAGGAGTCCCGCCTGGGCCGGTTTCTCGACCCTTTGGCGGACAAGATTACCTCCCTCATCGTCGGGGGGTTCTATTGCTACTACAAGGGTTTCCCCCTCTGGCTCTACCTCGCAGCGGTTTTCCGTGAACTGGCCATTGTCATGGCTGCCATTTTCCTTTTCTTGAAACGGGACGTTCAGGTGAGGCCGAATATCTTCGGGAAACTGTTCGCCGCCAGCATGGGATTCGCTGCGGTGGTCTATACCCTGGAACTGGAAACCGTTCTGTACGGCATCACCATCAAAGAGCTTTCCATTGCCATGATCGTTGTCTTTTACGTCATGGGCCTGGCCCTTTACATCAAAACCTGCACCAGGGACTGGTTTGAAAAGTCTTCCTGAAAAGAAATTCATTCTGCCCCTCATCGCCCTCTGCCTCTTCACCGGGGCACGGCAGGATGCAAAACTCAGAATCCACACCATCGATACCGGGACCTACGTGTCGCATCATGATCTCGCCCGGGTACTCTCTCTCAAGAGCACCTTCGATATCGCCCTGCAGAAGGGACGGTTATACCACCGAAACCATTACTCCGTCTACGGGATCGGCCTGGCGGTCCTCCTCGTTGACGGAAGGCTCTATACCTCAGGACGGAAGGTTGTTCGCAGAAACGGGATGGTGCTCATTCCTTATGACGGGGCCAGGGAAATCGTGAAGAGCTTCTTTCCCGGTTCGGACCTGAAGCTGGAAGGCGCAACGGTCACTGTTACCTATGATCCCTCGGCGGTTGAACCGCACCGGCAGATGCCTGTCACCAGGGGGCCCCGGGACAGGATCCGCTTTATCGTGATAGATCCGGGGCACGGGGGGAAAGATCCCGGGGCAGTGGGAAAGGGGAAGGTCTACGAAAAGAACATCACCCTGGCGATAAGCCGCTACCTCCAGGCGGAACTGAAAAAGAAGTTCCGGGACCTGAACGTGATAATCACCAGGAAAGACGACCGCTTCCTGGAACTCGCCCGGCGGACAGACATCGCGAACAACTACATACGGAAAGACTCCAACGGGATTTTTATAAGCATACACGCCAACGCGTCCCTTTCGAGTAAAATATCCGGGTACGAGACCTATTTCCTGTCACAGAACCCGACTAACGATGAAGCGAGAAACACTGCCGCCCTGGAGAACAACGTTATCGTTCTCGAGGAAAAGTCCTCAAAGAAGCAGTACGGCGACATCGATTTCATCGAGGCGACCATGATGACCCACCAGATTCAGAAGGAGAGCTCCATTCTGGCACGCTCCATTCAGCAGGGTATGGAAAAGAAGAACCGGGCCTTCAAGTCTCGGGGGGTGCGCAAGGCCGACTTTTTCGTCCTCCGGGGGGTGCTCATGCCAGCGGCCCTGGTGGAGGTGGGGTTCATCACCAACCAGAAGGAGAAGCAGTACCTGGTAACCTCCAGCCACCAGAAAACCATCGCAACCGGTATAGCCGAAGGGCTGGGAATCTTCATCAGGGAATACAACAAAATGATCATAAATCACTAAAAACTTCTTGATCAATACAACCCCCTTTTAGAATATCAATTTCACTGAAAGCGGAACCGGAAAACAATGGAAATACAAGCGCTGAACCGCCTGAAAGAGGCGTATAACTCTGTGAAAGAGACCGTGACCGGCACAGTCAGCTCGGTAAGGGACTACTGCAAATCAGACCGGAAAAAGCGGAACCGGGCCCTGATTGTTTTTTTCGCCCTGCTCTTCGTTCTCGACTATGTCATGGTAAGCTACCACATCGAGAAGAATGTCTTCGATATATTTCCCTCCTTCCCCCTTCTGGAGAGGAAAATCGCAATAACCGTGTACCTTCCGGCCCTTGACGGTGAGACCATGTTGAAAGAGGTCAGGAAGGTCCCGAAGTTCGACGATGACGTGCAGCTCGCCCGGCATCTCTGCTACCAGGTGATGAAGGGGTCAAAATTCGAGAATACAGCTGTCATGGTCCCGATGAATCTCTTCATACGGAAGGTATGGCTTCACGGGGAAGAGGGGAAGGGGCGGGTCTGCGTGTTCGACATGGAACCTGAAACCCTGAAGGGAAGCGCGGAGGTGTTTCAGAACTCTGAGGTACTGTTCCGCCGGGCCCTGGAGAAGACCGTTACGGAAAACATGGCCGGTGTCACCGGGGTGATTGTCCTCGAAAAGGGTATCCCGGGAAAACCCCTGTGGGAGGTGGCCGCTACGGCCACACCCCGGTAAACACCTCAACCGCCGGGCCGGTCATGTAGACCCGGTTGTCCTTTTCGTTCCATTCTATAGCAAGGTCACCCCCCCTGAGATGAACCGTCACTTTCCTGCCGGTCATTCTGTTCAGGATGCAGGCCACGGTGACCGCCGACGCGCCGGTCCCGCATGAGAGGGTTTCGCCGGTCCCCCGCTCCCAGGTCCGCTGGTACACCTCCTTTTCGTTCGCGACCGTCACGAACCCGGCGTTGGTCCTCTTCGGGAAGAGGTCATGGTTCTCTATGACCGGGCCGTATTTCTCGACCGGGAATTTTTCCAGGTCTTCCACGAAAACGACGGCATGGGGGTTCCCCATGGAAACCGCGGTGATGTTGAGTTTCATCCCGTCGTCCAGGGGCAAAACCTCGTCGATGACCATGCCGGGGTCGCCTATCATCGGTATCCGCTCCCGCTGGAGAACCGGCTCCCCCATGTCAACGGTCGCGCCGGTCACCCGGTTCCCCTTCTTCTGGAGCCTGACGTCCCGTATGCCCGACCCGGTCTCGATGGCGAGATCGGTCTTCTTCGTCAGGCGGTAGTCGTAGACGTATTTCGCGAAACAGCGTATGCCGTTGCCGCACATCTCCGCCTCGCTCCCGTCAGGGTTGAAGATCCGCATCATGAAATCGGCATTATTTGATTCCTGGATCAGTATCAGCCCGTCGGCTCCGACCCCGTAATGGCGGTCGCTCATCTTGATGGCGAGATTTTTCGGATTGGAGACAGCATGCTTGATGGCGTTAACGAACAGGTAATCGTTTCCGGTCCCCTGCATTTTTGAAAATTCAATCATCGATTCAACCCCGTGTTTGAGTATATCAGCAATAAAGGCCTGTTCCGGATTTTTAATTCAGCTTTGCCCGGTAAGTCCTGTGTAAAATCTTTTAAAGGATTCAAAACAGAGTAGAATAATATAACCATCCCGTATAAAAGTAAAGCCTAAATTGAGGATTTTGACACGAAAGTAGTGATGTATTTCATATTTTTAACTTGATTAATCACCCTCCCTGTAGCGATACTCAGGGTAAGAAAAGTCTATGGAAAGGTTAAACTGATCGGTGAAATCAATCTATCTCCATGCCGCGATACTCGCCGCCGCACTGATCCTCGCACTGTCACTCTATGCCAGGATTCCGCATATATACCATGGCTCCAGCGCCTCGTGGCAGGTTAAAAAAGAGGAGATTCGCTCCCGGCTTCTCTCTATTCCGATTATCCTCTACCACAATATTGACGGGAAGGGGGTATTTTCCATCGATTCCGGGGCACTCCGCAGGCATTTTGAGCTCATCCGGGAACGGAACATTCGGGTAATATCCCTCGACGAGCTGATCAGCCGCATCGAGGAACCGGTTTACTATAAAGAGAAGGCAATCGTCATAACCTTTGATGACGGATTCTACTCCATGTTCTCCCGCCTCCTTCCCATGGCCAGGGAGTTCGGTTTTCCGGTCACCCTTTTTGTCTACACGGACTTTATCTACACCAGGGCAGAGACGAGCCTTACCTGGAAAATGCTGAGAAAACTCGACCGCGGTGGGGTGACCATCCAGAGCCATACGGTCAGCCACGCAGATCTGACCGCCCTGATGAACAACCGGGGTGAAGAGACCTCTAAAAGACTCTATGAGGAGATATACCTTTCAAAGCGAATTTTGGAACTCTATCTCGAACGGGAAGTGGAGTACTTTGCCTTCCCCTACGGGAGGTATACCCTTGACCTTGTTGAACTCGCCTCCCTGGCCGGGTATCGCAGGGTTTTTTCCACAGACTACGGATCGAATATCGTCACCAGGGACAATTACTGCCTCAGGCGGCATCACATCAAGAAAGATTACTCCCTCAGCTATTTTGACCGGCTGATACGGTAACGGTGGTTTAATAAACCAGATCTCGTACCTGTCCGGGAACGTGAGCGTGATAAATTGAGTTTTCCGTAAATTTTACTTGACAAAAATGGCAACATTGCACTATTAATCAAAACTCCACATGCCGATAGGCAGAAGTAGAAAGACGGCGTATATATACATTTTTTTATTTTATTCTATTTTTAGAAAAAATCTGGGGAAAACCATGAGAACGTTACTGATATCATTTCTGATGATATGTATCTTGGGTATCTCTACCCTTTTCGCTGATAACAGCGTTTGCATAGATGACAAGTCGATCAACGAGTACAAGGGCAGGATCGGCAAATGGGAACTCGTACAGACCAAGGGGAAACTCTACTACTTTCTGAGAAAGTACGGGGCGACCCTGGAAGAAATACGCGAGATAAACGGGTCTGATTTCTCCTATAACACCTATCTTTTCGTTCCCTATTCCGAAAAGTACCTTGAAAAAATCAGGGAAGAGGGTATTGCCCGACTCCAGATGGACTCGACCGATAATGACTTCATCTGGCCGTTGAAGGACGTAGACAATATATCGTGCGCATTCGGTATCCGGTTTGGACGCCTCCATACCGGCGCTGACTTCCCAGCTACAAGGGGTACACCGATTGTAGCCGTCATGGACGGCAGGGTCATATCCGCTTCATACAACGGCGGATGGGGAAACACAATCATGATTGAACACCGGGACAATTTTTATTCCCGGTACGCCCACAACTCTGTCAATCTCGTCAAGGTTGGTGATTATATTAAGAAGGGGCAGATTATCGCTTACGTCGGAAGTTCGGGCCGTTCGACCGGTAATCATCTCCATTTTGAAATTCGGTATAACGATATTCCCCTGAACCCCCTGGATTTTCTGCCGATTAACGATAACCTGAAAGAGACCCATCAGTTGAGAAACTATAAGTAAAAAAAAGCGGCCCTGAAAAGGCCGCTTTTTTATTCCTGTCAAAGATTTCGCTTACTGGCTTTCGCCCTCTTTTTTCGGGGTCACTGCTTCCATCTCCTGGAGTTCGATATTGTTTTCCTTGAGGAGCTGATATGCGTCCGGGTCGTACCGGTAGAGATAGTCTATCATCTGGGTGATGGTATCGGCCTTAGGGAAGGTCTTTTCTATGATCTTCTCCTCTTCCGGGGTCCCGTAATAGGCGTAATGAGTCAGTTTACCGATGATATTGGCTATCTCGGTCTGATTGTTGTTATATATGAATATCAGGTTCGGCCCGGACTGGTATCCCCAGTTAAAGCCGTCACCCAGGTGGACGGTAAAGGTCTCGGTTATGCCGTCCCCGTCCGCGTCCTCGGCGTAATAGATCTTACCGTCGATGGTTTTTGCCGTTACTGAAATCATATATTTCCGCTCGCCGTATTCACCGGTAACGAATTTTCTTTCTATCGGGGTGCGTTCAACAAAGAGCTGCGACTCCTTCCGGTTTATCATGAGGGTCTTGAAGATTTTCACGTGCTTTGTCAGGTAATCGTCCCGAATCTTGTGATAGAACTCACCATAGTTGCTCGAAACGAACTCCTCGGCCTCGTTCCGCTGGAGTTCAATGCGTCGATCGGTAATCTGGATGAAATCAGGCTTATTGTCGATCTTGTTGGTCCAGAGGTCCTCCGGGAGTTTCTGCTCTCTCTCGAGCATCAGTTTTTTCGTCTCCACATTGTTAGGGTTGTCGTAGCCGTCCTTGAAGAGGTATATTTTTCTGTCTTTAATGATGAGCAGGGTTGCCACTGAATTGTCACTTTCATCATACTTCAGTTCAGGTGGATCCAGCTGAACATGCTGGTAGGCTATCCTGTCCTCGCTGTACCGGGACACCTCCTGTATGGAAATTAACTCGTAATCCAATGATCTAGAAAGCAGGACGGCCCCGGAAAGTACTACCAGGGCAGTTATTGCCAGGGGTATAGACAGGAATCTATGAATTCGCATCGCTATTCCTCCATGAATTGTGGGATCTCGTTTCTAATTCCCTTTAGCGTTATGATATAGAGCACATCTAAACACCGGTATGATTAGTTTTCTCAAAAACTGTTCATGCAGGTGTTATCAGACTTTGTGTCCCCAGGGGGCTTCTAAATTTGAGTTTTTAGAAGACCACTAAACTAAAGTATAACAAAATCTGACTTTTTGTCAATTATTTTTCATGCCGGTCCAGGTCCTGTTTCATTTTCTCTTTTTTCCACCGGGCCTTGTCGACCTTGGTCCAGCTCTCCACGATGTGCCTGGTCAGGTCGTCTCTCCTCTGGCGGTCGCTCTTTTTCTTTTTTTTGTCCGGCTTTTTTTCATGTTTCAGCCGGGCGTTCCGTTCTTCGATTTCCTTCCGGGTCAGAGAGGATTCTGACTCGATGAAATCATCGATATAAGATATCGATATGCATCCCGCCGCTATTGCCGCTGCCATGGCCGCGACCCGCTTCCTGTTTACCAGGTCTGAAAAGAAGGGGGGTTCCCGGTACTCTTCATCGGCGGCAGCGGAAAAGGCCGCTGTCAATGACGCGAGCACCGGCGACATCCCCCCCTCTGCGGCGGCCGCCGCAGAGGGGGCTCCGGCTTCAACGCGGGAGGCCATGAACGCCGAGAAGGGGACCAGGGCTTCTGGGAGGTTGACTGACGCGCGCCTGATCGGGGTCTTGAGGCCCGGGTTCAGTTTTTCGCATATACGATCTTCTGCCGCCCTGATATCTTTTGTGCCGGGAACCGCCTCTGCCACCATGCGGAACCTTTTCAGGGATTCTTCAAGGGAGAGGGGATTGATCCCGGCGTTGAAAAGAGTGTCAGGCCTGCTTTTCACTTCCTCGCTGATTGTTTCCAGGGTGTCGAGATACAGGCGCCAGATCATGTCCCTGTTGGCGTGAGCACCGCTCAGGAGGGAAAAGACCAGTGACGAGGCCGCCAGGGCCCCGGCCGCGGTGTCCGGGTTGGTGGTGAAAAGTGAAACGTACCCGGCGGTTAACGCCAGGCAGTCGGCCGGTGATTTCGCGAAAAAGGCAGCAGGCAGGGCGGAGGGGATTATTCTCCCGCAGGGGACCGGTGACTGGGGAAGTCCGGCCGGGTCACCGGATCTGCAGTTTGTTATCAATTCCTGTTCGCACCTTCCCGGGTTTCGAAAAATTCCGTAATCAGACCCGGCCGGCTCCGGTGATCCGGCGATCATGTCCCGGATACGGGCCACGTCACTCCCCGAGGCGAGAAGAGAGGCGTGAAGCAGCCCCATCTGGGATATGGAGGAGTAGAGTCCGGGCATCCGCCACCTGATCAATTTCCCTTTCAGGGCGGGTTCCGGGTCCTGGAACACTTTGACTTCTTTGAATACAGCCGATACGTGGCCCCGGCTTAATCCCTCGTAGTTGGTACCCAGGGCGTCCCCGGTCACCAGGTGTTCAATAATTGAAGCGATTCTGTTTTTCATCACAGGCCTTTAAATTTTTTTTCATCAATACCGATTATTCTTCAGAAAACCTCTGTTAAGTAAACAAGATGTTCCCTTTTGGGTACATATTTTAGTTTAAATCTGCAAGCACCTTTTTTATAAATAATAGTGCTCGCCGATGTATAGATGTACCACGTACGTATGCTGCATTAGAGCGGAAGTTCGGTAATAATTACAGGATATTAATTCAGTAATTATTCCTAAACTATTTTTGTGTATTTAAAGCACTATTTTAGCATAATCCACCGCCGCCTTCGGCGGCGGTGGATTAGTATACAATTATTGTGCTCAAAAAAACATGTTTGGGAATTAATACTGAAATTAATTTATTAATTTGCATTATATCAGTATATTTAAGTATACATTTATACAGGGGCGTACCCTGTTTGTCATACTGGCCGATCCGCCGCGCTGATTCGAAATCACAGTAATGAAATATGACAGCGGCAGGTTGACGCGGTGAATTCTCTGAAATTACCTTCGGCCGGGAGAGCAGGTTTGTGTAATAACCAGGCAGTAATCTGTCGATATAGTCTTATGTCCAATAAGAGGCTGCCCTTACGGGAGGTTTTTAAAATGAAGAGGCTGGCAGTTTTATCAATCACCGTGGTCGTGATAACCCTCGGGTGTATCAGGGGCCAGATCGACGAGTTCGCTTCGGTGAGCTTCATGATCGGTGATGTGAAGATCAACAGTGCCTCCGTGGAAATTGGCGATATCGTGAAGGAAAAGGACATAATCACCACCGGACCGGAATCCTTCTGTGACCTGAAAATCGGCTCTTCGATTATCCGTATAAAGGAACAAACAAACGTGGAAATGACTTCACTTATATTGAAAGGTGATCTTGAAAACGTAGACCTGGACCTTTCACTGGGGAAGATGATATGCAAACCGAATAAGCTCATGAAGGATGAGCGGTTTATCGTGAAAACACCGACCGCCGTTGCCGGGGTCCGGGGGACCCAGTTTA
>CAZEPS010000132.1:0-11325 GCA_964514165.1 uncultured Leptospirales bacterium | reverse complement strand
CATCATTCCAGCACCGTGTGCCCGTTCCTGGTAAGTTACCGAACTCCTGAAAAGCCTGGAAAAATTATTCCAAAACAACGGAATGAGAATAAACGGCATATCCCTGTACGTGTGTGAAGCAAACTCGTTAGTTGCTACACATAATTCAAGTAACAACGTAGTCCCGGCCCTGGGAAGTGCTGTAATAAAGACCGGTTTTATTATTTCAATATCAGCAGTCTCTTTTTTGAATATTTGACCTTCAAGTCCAGACAGGGAAGTCTGAAGGGACCGGGATTTGAAGGCCAGGTTATGTAATAGTTTTTCTAAACCAGAATATTGATTATTGGGATTGGACATTGTTTTTGTGAATTAATCGTCGTACTACAGAATAGACTAAAAATATAATAACAACTGAAACAATAAATTCTAATGATAAAGTAAATTCAATAACCTCATCAACTTTTACTAATTCTGCCAGTTCCATCAGCCAGATAATCCCGTAAGAAACAAAAAAAGCAGCCAGACTGCCTGCCAGAATTAACAAGAATTGCAATAGTAACTCTTTAGCATGTTTTTGTAGTGCAACTTCTTTTTGATAATCATCTAAATTTTTATCACTGATAACACCCAGGGATGATTTGCTTGTCTCAATTGTTTTTTTACTTATTCTGATAACTCCGAAAAGTTTCAAAAAAATAACAAATCCGACTACTATAACTATTCCGCCAATTACTACCATTAGTCCTCTAACTTATTAACCTGATCAGGTTCTTGAGATTTCTTTTTACCTAAAATTCTCTTTATCGGATACCAAAAGAAACCTAAAATTGTAACTATTACCCCCGCTACCAGCGCCAGAAAAGCACCAATTGCAGACAGCCCTGTTCCAGGGCCTATATAAGCAAATGCAGGTTGTGGGAAACTAATACTTGAAATAAAAATTATATTCAATAAGAAAAATAAATATCGTTTCTTCATAAGGAATTCCTCCCTTTTCATAGATAATTTTCATTCTTCAGGAATAAATCGCTATTGATTATTATTTATCCCATGCAGCTATTTCATTTTTAGAAATAGCATATCGAGTTCCTTCTAAAACTTCTGGAACACGTTTTTCATTAAAAGGATAATTGATCCACTCCCAGACAATTTCTCCATCAGGAGTAATCTCAAAAACTCTTCCTGAATTAGACTCAGTAATTAATCTGTTTCCATTATCAAGTTTTTGATGTTTACCTCCAGAAAAAGTATAAAAATCTTTATCACCATTCGCAGAATAAAGATTCCTTACCTCATTTGTAGCAGGCTTGATTGCCCTGATCATTGATTCTTTCAGGCCAACTCTATTATCAAAAACTACGATCCACCCGTTTTCTTCATAATCCGGATCATGTTGCATGGTGAAAATACCGGGACTGAGCCACTTGAGCTTTCCCTCTTGACTAATAACAGCTATAAAATGTAAATAGCGCGAAGATACAACAATATCACCCGCTTCAAACAAAGTAAAGCCGTTTTCTAACTCACTGCTGAGAATTTCAACATCATTCAAATGAAGCAGGTCGCCCGTTATTCGTCCATAATGCCAGAAAAGATGTTTATATTCACTGTTATAAATTATTTCCAGTAAGCTGATCTCTTTCAGTATTTTCCCGTCAGGAGACACTTTTAACACAGTTTCTTCTGAAAAAGGAGTTTTAAAACTTGTAAAATCTTCACTTCTTTTACTCCCTTTTTCTACCCATTTTAATCCACTGACCCAGAAATTACCGTCTTCATCGCAAAATACAGAATGATGTGTTCTATAGGGCAATTTCCACAACATTTTCCCGGTTGAATCCACGCGGGTCAAACCCAGGTATTCTATATTAAAAATTAAATCCCCGTTAGGGAATACGTATGATCCGTGAATATAGTTGTCTTCTCTATTTAAATGGTTTCTCACATGATCGTCATGTGGCGATTGTGGCCAAATCTTTTCAGGGTTTATTTCCCAGTGATGAAGTGTTTTCCCTTCTTCATCAATCAATCGCGCCCCGGGACTCCATTCTTTTCCCTTATTCCAATAGGTAGTCAATAAGGTTACTCCCGGCATCATTTTTTCGCGTTTCAGAACTGTTACACCTGATTCCTCAAAACGAATTGGCAGCAAATGATGAAGGGTGTCTTTTTTAATTATTTTAAATAACTGCTTATATCCAAGTTTAAATTCAGAATAAGGAAATAAATTGAGATCCCCTGACACTCCCCCGAATATGTAAATAAAAAAACAGATAGAAAATACAAACAAAAACAACGGCAACTTTTCTTTCAAATTAGTCATAATAATAACCCCGATTCTTCATATCTACCCTCTTTGAATAAAGGAAAAAGTATTCCAAACATCCAGACACTATAAACGGCAGTTTCCGAACAAATTTCTCCATATGTCAAATTTATGTATAACTATTAACGTAACGACAAGATTTTCACATGTTTCTACAAACTTTACCCAGTTACTCATTATATCACCAGGATTCGGGAGGTCTTCTCAAATTTCCCTGCTTGTTTTTTTTGTGAAATAACAGCTTCTTATCACCAGGAAGTGATTGCTGAATAATGTGAGTTTATTCCACTCACATTATCGGCTGTGTTTACTGTACCGTTTTCATCGGCAAGTATATTCGAAATGACCGGTTCTTGAAATTTCGAAAACAGGTTAAGATACTATCATTCCTGATGTCAAATATAATTCTTACTATCAACAAGGGGTGTGAAGGCACGCTGTCATTCAGGAACGCAAAAATTCCTTGTAATTATATTAAGCTTACAAGATACTTATACCTGTTTCGAGCAAGCAGCGATTGAAAAAAAAACGTTATATGAACCTGGATCGGAAATTTTTCCGCTATAAAGCACCGGTACCCATAAGTGTGAATATAGATGGATATGAATAACAATAACTTTTCTCGCCCCTGAATCAGGCAGGAAATAATCTATGATAATGCATGAAATTATGATAACCGGTACAATATAAATAAAAAAAAACAGGAGAGAAACTCATGTGGACATTAAAGAAAATCGGCATACGAATTTTTCAGTTTTTTTTCTTTAAAGGAGCGTACCTTTTATGGTGGAGGAAACCCGAGCTCATCGAGGGCGACGGTTCCCTGGCCAGGCTACCCGGGTTCGTAAAGAACAAGGGGATTGACAATATAATGGTAGTAACCGACAGGGGACTGGTGGAAATCGGTCTTGTACAGCCGCTGCTCCAGGGACTGGAGGCAGAGAATGTGCAGTATACCCTGTTTGACAAGGTGGAGCCGAACCCGAAAATCGATACCATCGAAGAAGGGGTCAAGCTGTACAGGGAAAACGGCTGCAGGGGACTGATAGCCTTCGGGGGGGGGTCCCCCATGGATGCAGCCAAGGCTATCGGGGCCAGGATTACCCGCCCCGGAAAAAGCATCGAGCAGCTTGGCGGGACCCTGAAGGTCCTGTTCAAAATCCCTCCCCTGTTCGTGGTACCCACCACAGCCGGAACCGGTTCTGAAACAACCATCGCGGCGGTCGTGACCGACGGCAAGACCCACCATAAGTATTCGATCAACGACCTGGCACTAATCCCCCCCTACGCGGTCATGGACCCCCTGCTCCACGTGGGCCTTCCCCCGTTCATTACGGCAACGACCGGCATGGACGCCCTGACCCATGCTGTTGAGGCCTACCTGACGGTTGACAGGCCGAAATACTGCCGGGTAAGCTGCGAGGAGGCCGTAGTGGCCATCTGTAAATATATCGAGACTGCCTATACCAACGGAAAAGACGTGAACGCCAGGCGGGAGCTTCTGTACGCGTCATACAAGGCCGGGCTCGCCTTCACCCGGTGCGGGGTGACCTACGTGCATCCCATCGCCCATACACTGAGCGGACTGTACGAAGTACCCCACGGCCTGGCGAACTCGGTCATCCTCCCCTACTGCCTGGAATACTACGGAAAGAAGATACATAAAAGGCTCGCGCGGCTTGCCGACCTCACGGGAGTATCGAAGAGCGGGCAGTCTGACGCGGATAAGGCGAAAGCCTTCATCGACGAAATCAGGCGCCTCAACAGGGCCATGAACCTGCCGGAAAAATTCGACAGCATCAGGGACGAGGACATCGACCAGATGGTTGAATGGGCCCTTGAAGAGGCGCACCCGATGTACCAGTCGCCGGTGCTTCTTAGCGGGGACCAGCTGAGGGAAATTATCGCGCAGATACGGGCGCAGGGATTACCACCGAGTAAGTGATTAGCAATCTGACATCAAATCGTATACACGGAATAACGGTTTCATATAATGCCGTCCACCGCGAAATTCATCACGAAACACAACCGCTTCGTCGGCTCGGTTGATCTTGACGGCAAAGAGGAGAAGGTTCTCATACCGAATACCGGCAGGCTCGCGGAACTCCTTGTTCCCGGGGCTGAAATTCTCCTGTCGCCGTACCAGGGGAAATACCGGTACCGCCTCACCCACGTTCTCTACAGGGGCTCACCGGTATATATCGATTCGATCGCGGCTAACGGCATATTCGGCAGGCTCCTTTCTGAGAAGAACATCCCGGGAATGGAGGGATTTTCAGTGGCCAGGAGGGAGCCCCCGTACGGAAACCACCGGTTCGATTTCCTCGTTTCCCGCGATGGAGCCGATAGTAAAGAAATTTTTCTCGAGGTGAAATCATGCACCCTGGCGTGGAACGGGGTCGCAGCATTTCCTGACGCAGTAAGCAGCCGGGCCGCGGGCCACGTCCGGGCCCTGGCCGAAACAGGGGGCATGCTCGTTTTCTTTATTCTGCATCAGGGGGTGAAGCGCTTTATTCCGAACTTTCACACTGATTTCGCCTTCTACGAGACCCTTCTCATGCACCAAAATGATATCGATATCCGGGGATACTCGGCCGTGTATGACGATTCGTTCAGGATTGCCGGCGTTACCGAAGTCGAGATGCACATACCTGACGTAAAACCGGCCGGCTCCTATCTCCTGGTCATGGCGTGCGACGGTTCGAAGGAAATCGAGGTCGGAAAGCTCGGCAGGGTGATCCTTGAACGGGGGTTTTACCTGTACGCCGGAAGCGGCATGAATAATCTATTTAAACGGATAGAGCGCCACCGCTCCCGGCAAAAGGCGAAGCGCTGGCACATCGATTACCTGAAAGAACACGTGATGGTCAAGACAGATATTCCCATCGTGGAACCGGTTTCAAGCGAGTGCCGGCTCGCCGGTTTTCTGAAAAGGATCGGGGGGGCGCCGGTCTCCGGTTTCGGCTCCAGCGACTGTTCGTGCCGAAGCCACCTTTTCTATTTCAGAGATAACCCGTCGTTACGGGAAAAATTCTGGGATTTCGTGATGGAAAGAAGGTACGGTATCTATAAAACAGGGCCCCCTAAACCTTCTTCCGCACCTGAATAAAGAGCCCCTCGCCACGTGCGCAGACCGTATCATCGACAGAGAGATCAACTTCTATGACGACCTTGCGCCCGTCCATGGACTTCACCCGGCCCCTCAGTTCGACCTCTTTGCCGACCGGGGCCGGGGCCAGGTAGTCGACCTTCAATGAGGCGGTGACGAACCGGGGCATGGCGCCTGGTTTCAGATTGATATCCTGTTCTTTCGCCTTTGCGGCCGCCGCGGTCCCGGCCCCGTGGCAGTCGATAAGGGAGGCGGTGAGCCCCCCGTAGAGGATGTCCTTCATGCCACCGGAATACTTTTTGTCCGGCTTGACGCGGCACACGCTCTCGTCACCGTCCCAGTAGCTCTTGATACGCATCCCCTGCACGTTCAGCCTGCCGCATCCATAGCAGTGGGAGTAGTCGTCCGGGTAGAGGTCCTGGAAGGATGTTTGTGTTTTATCATCTGTCATGGGAACCTGCCTTTGAATCAGATACCGAGAATGATCCTGGCAACGGTGAAGTAGATGACGATGCCCCCCATGTCGACGAATGTCGTCAGCAGGGGACTTGACACGATGGCAGGATCGATCTTCAGCCTGGTGGCGATAAGTGGAACAATTGCCCCGAAGATTGTGGACCAGAGTACCTGGAGCCCGAGGGAAATGGCGATGACGAGGGATACGTTAATAATGGTGAATTCCGGTGGAATATGAGTCCCTTCGGAGAGGAGGAGTACCCGCACGAAGGTGATGAGTCCCAGGCACAGGGAAAGGAAGAAACTGATAATAAATTCCTTTCGAATCACTTTCGCCATGTCCCTGAATTCGAGCTCTTTCAGGGTCAGAGCCCGAAGCACAACGGTTGCCGACTGAGACCCGGTGTTTCCCCCGGCGGCGTTCAAAAGGGGCATGTAAAAGGCCAGCACGATGAGGGTCTCCAGGGTCCTCTGGAAAGTCTGTATGACCAGGCCGGTAAGAAGGCCGAAAAGCCCGAGGATGACCACCCAGAATACCCGCTTCCGGAAATGAGTGTAGGCCGGTACCTGGAGGTAGGTCTTGTCCTCTACCCGGCCGCTGATGGCCATGAGTTTTTCAAGGTCCTCGGTCTGCTCCTCCCTGAGGATGTCGATGGCGTCGTCGTAGGTGATGATACCGGCGAGCTTCAGGTTCCGGTCGACCACCGGCAGGGCAAGGAGGTCGTAGTCCGCAAGGAGACGGGCCGCGTATTCCTGGTCGTCGTCAACAAAGGCGATGATCACCTCCCTTTTCATGATGTTCTTCACCTTCTGTTTCGGCCTGGCGAGAATAAGCTTCTCAAGAGAGACGAACCCTATGAGCTTGTCGCTGTCGTCAGTAACGTAGATGTAGTAGATGGTCTCTTTCGAGGGTGCCATCCTCCTTACCTTCCGGATGGCACCCTCGGCGGTGTCGTTCTCGTTCAGGGTGGCGTAGTCCGTGGTCATAATGGCACCGGCGGTCTCCTCCCGGTAGGAGGTCAGGCGTATGACGTCTGCACGTTCCGAGATGGGGAGATAGACCAGGAGCCGGTCCGCCACATCCTTCTCCAGGTGCTGGAAGAGGTCGGCCCGGTCGTCATGGGGCATCTCGGCCAGGAGTTCGCTTATCTGCCGTCTCCAGGCCCCGGAAACCAGATCCACCTGGACTTCCATGTCAAGGTACCCGAAAATCTCGATGCGGCGGCGGATGTCCACCAGGTTCAGCACGGCCCATATCTCTTCGGGCCTGAGGAGCTGAATGTATTCGGCGATCTCCTTCTCGTGACGCTCCTCCACGAAAGACTGGAGCACCTTGAATTTCTTCCTCTTCAAAAGATCGCGGATTTCCGGCACCAGAATCGGATTCTTCACGAACGCCTCGTTTTATAAAATTACAGGACCACGGATCCCCGGCCTATGCTGTGATAGGTAAAGCCCCGTTCCTTCATCTTCTGGGGCTCATACTGGTTTCGCCCGTCAAAGATGACCGGTTTCTTCATCAAAGATTTCATCTTCTCGAAGTCGGGCCGCCGGAAGTGGTGCCATTCGGTCACCAGGACCAGTGCGTCCGCGTCTTTCAGGGCCTCGTAGTTATTGGTATGGTACTCGATGTTGCCGTCACCGAGGATATCCCGGGCGGTGTCGGTCGCGATCGGGTCATAGGCTTTGATGAAGGCACCCTTCCCTTTCAGTTCGTTAATGATGTCAATCGACGGGGCTTCCCGCATGTCGTCGGTCTGGGGCTTGAAGGCGAGTCCCCACACGGTGATGGTCTTGCCCGCGAGATTTTCCCCCATGTTCCCGAGTATCTTCTCTATGAAGATCTTCCGCTGTGTTTTGTTCACCTCTTCGACCGCGTTCAGGATGGTCGGGTCGAAGCCGTTCTCCTTCAGGGTGTGGACCAGGGCCTTCACGTCTTTCGGGAAGCAGGAGCCCCCGTAACCGATGCCGGCGTAGAGGAATGCGTTGCCGATACGGCTGTCCGAGCCGATACCGCGGCGGACGTTCTCGATATCGGCCCCGGTTTTCTCGCACAGATGAGAAAGTTCGTTCATGAAACTTATCCGCGTCGCCAGCATGGCGTTAGCCGCGTACTTGGTCATCTCGGCGGAAACGATGTCCATTATCTGGATCCGGTCGCCTTTCCGCACGAAGGTGGTGTAGAGCTCCCGCATCAGCTCCGCGGTACGGACATTGTCGGTGCCGATAACAATCCGGTCAGGGCGGATGAAATCTTCAAGGGCGTCCCCTTCCCGAAGGAACTCCGGGTTCGAGACCATGTCAAACTCGAGATCCCCCCTGCCCCGCTTTTCGAGCTCTTCCCGTATGGCGGTACGGACCCGTTCCGCTGTGCCAACCGGCACCGTGGACTTGTCTATGACGATCAGGTATTTTTCCATGTTCCTGCCGATGTCCCGGGCCACGCCGAGGACGTGCTGCAGGTCGGCTGATCCGTCCTCACCCGGGGGGGTGCCGACCGCGATAAAGGCGAAGAGGGCGTCGGCAATCCCTTCTTTAATGTCAGTGGTGAACCGGAGCCTTCCCTCGTTAAAGTTCATCTTCACCATCTCCTCGAGTCCCGGCTCGTAGATAGGGAGGATCCCGTTTTTAAGCCCCTCGATCTTTTTCTCGTCAATATCAATGCACCAGACGTCGTTACCCATGTCTGAAAAACAGGTGCCGGTGACGAGACCAACGTACCCGGTGCCGATAACAGCTACCTTCATTATAACCTCTCCTGAAAAATGCGATTTCGTTTTACTGTATGAAATTCCCGGGAACGGGAACAGTATCCCCGTTCCGGCGATTGTTCAAGAAGAATTTCCGTGTTTTGTTCTCTGTATCAGGTGTAAATCTCTTCGGGGTGCCTGTTATGTCAACACATTTCTTCGGATTTATGTAATGCAGGGAGGTATATCAAATGAATACAATGCAAAGGCCGCCCCTTCGGGCGGCCCATCCTTACTCTATCTGCAATACAACTCTATCAATAATCCGTCGAGGTCTTGAGAAACTCGTACATGTTCACGTCCGTGTCTTTCAACGACATGTAGTAGGCCTCAGCTATGAAGAGAAGTGAATCTGAAAAATGGCTCAGGTGGGGTATGAGAAATTCGGTCTTGAGCTCGTTCCGAATCGGGAAAGCGGTGGTGTTCCTGATCTCCCCGAGCTGCTTGTTGCCTACCAGGGCCCTCCCCTTGGTCTTGTGGTTAAACAGGATATCGTCGGTCCCCTCGGTCACGGGGCTCGGATCAACTATGGTGACCACGTTGCTCACCCCGGTGTAATAGTCCTTTTCGTAGATCTCCGATTCGATCTTGTTTATGGAATTGCCGTCGGTGAAAATCTTTATTCTTTTGGTGCGGATCCCCACTATGCCCCGCTTGTAGATCTCGTCCTTTATGAAGCTGTGCTTCTCCATTTCGATGAAGTTGTCTCCCAGGTTGTAGGCGGTCTGGTAGGGGACAACGCGGATATCGGTGGTTTTCAGGAGATTGTACTTCTTGATGACATCCGCCATCTTTTTGTTCAGTGCGGTTATCTGCTGGTCAAGGCGCCTGCCCCGCTCGTTTATCTTCTCCGATGTCAGGGTGTCGCCGGGGCCTTTATCCTCCTGGGCCGTGAGCATTACGGGCAGTATAAAGAGCAGCATGATTATTGCCAGGGCTTGTTTTTTCATCTATGTCCTCCGATGCGCTTGTACGCGTATGTCAAGATAATAATATATAGAGAATTACACGGTTCATCAACCGTTTCCCAGCCAGGTTGTTCCCTCATTATTATTTTCGTACAGACCCTGTATTTTTTCCATTAAAATTCAATCCTGCCATGGAAAATATGCTTTTTTTATACGTTTTTCATGAAAGGCGCGATGCACCTCTCATTCAGAAACCATGAAAATGCATACTCATGCATTTTCATGGCAGGGTACATCTATAGATCGGCAAGCACCAGTTTTTAGAAATCCCACTATTTTAATCCTTGAAATATTACCTGTGCCCCTGAGTATTATCATTTTTTGTACAAGGGAAATATCCTGAGCCATATACGAATATACTGTTCCGGTGCTGGTATATATAAAAACAGCCTTAACCGGAATCCTGGGTAAAGGTTTTAGACAGGATTTACTGGATAAAAGTGGATAATTGAGGCCTGAAAATGTACAGAATTCTCCTGGTGGATTTTTCCATTTTCAAGGATTCCCTGAAGAAGATGCTGGAAGAAAGCGGGTATGAAGTAACCCATTGCGAATCGGCCTACAACGCCATGGCCAGCCTGAAGACCCATGACTTTGATCTGGTTATATCTGAGGTGGAGCTCCCGGGGGACAACGCCTTTGATCTCTACAACTATATACACCGGCATTATCCCTACATCCCGGTGATCATGACAACGGAAAAGAACATCGACTTCTTCTTCGATCACATTTTTAAAGAAGGGATCGGCAACGTCCTCTGCAAGCCGGTGAAGAAGGATGAGCTTTTCAGGCTCGCGGAAAAGCTCATCGTGAAGGATAAAATTTTCGATCTTCACAACTATATCGACGATATCCGTGAGATGAAGAAGATCCGGCTGACCAACTCCCTCCATATACAGAAGGCCATCAGGGTGATAATCAACCAGATGAAAGAGTGGGACTTCCACACAGAAAACGAGATGTCCCTGATACTGGTGTTAAACGAACTCACCGTAAATGCGGTGTACCACTCCCACGGTCTCACCAGGGAGAAGGAGGAGCGTATTCCGGTGACCCTGGAAAACGGCCACGTTGACCTCTTCTTCTGCCACTCTGACGCTAAATTCGGCATTTCAATTAATGATTACCGTGGAAAACTCACCAAAAAGACCATCCTCAACAGCATAAACACCGTCGTCGAGCAGTCGCACATAATCGAGGAGGCGGCCGTAACCGGTGAGGACATCAGCGGACTCATCTCCGAAACGGGCCGGGGCATCGACCTGGTCAGGAAAATATCAGGCGAGTATTATTTTATAATTAAAAAAGGCGTGCGCACAGAAATTATCCTTATCTTTGATCGGGGTTTTGAAGCTGACGACGGCCTGAACTATTCATCCCTCAAAATCATCGAAGATCTCCAGTAATTTTTTCCTGGAACGTCATTTTTAACTCTATCTTGATAACCATACAAGCGGAAATTGTCGATTGTCAATACCCCTGCATCAGGCTCGATACGTTCCGGAACGAACTTTCATTAAAACGTTGAGCGCCATTCCGAATACAACCGAAACCGTGAACCCGACCGGAACGTACCAGGGCCAGAACAGCGGGCAGATTCGCGAAACGATGATGACCGTCAGGATACCGGCTACCGCCCCCGCCAGCGCCGCCCGATCGCTGATAGTGCTCGAGAGCCTACCCATGATGAAAATCCCGAGGACCCCGCCGTAGGTGACCGACGCGATGGCGAGG
>CAZEPS010000131.1:0-11398 GCA_964514165.1 uncultured Leptospirales bacterium | reverse complement strand
TATAAAAGGTTGAAACTTGTGGCATAATTATGCCCAGAAATCGCCTAACTCGAGTAAGTTATTCACTCGACAGCAACAATACTGCCTGTGACAATGCGGTGGCAAGTGCCACAGGAGATGAATTCCGTCTGCTTTCGAGCGACAAATGCCACCAGCAGGCTCAGGGGAACTACCCGTGAATCACCGCGATAATCTTCGCCGGCTTGTCCTCCACGCAGGATACCCGGTGGGGGACCGTGGAATCGTAGTAGATGCTGTCCCCCGGCTCAAGGACGTCGGTATGGTCCCCGAGCTGGACCTCTATCTTACCCTCCAGGACGAAAAGGAACTCCTCGCCCTCGTGGTTATAGGGGACCCCCTGTTTGGAGACCGGTTCCAGGGTCACGATAAAGGGCTCCATCCGGCGGTTGATCTTGTCCGGGGCCAGGGACTCGTAGGAGTAGCCGTAGCGGACCCCCTCCTTGGAGGCGACCCGGGATGTTTCGGTACGCTCGTCCTTTCGCACCAGGGTATAGGGGGCGCTCTCTTTCTGATCAAAGAGCCTGCCGATTTCGATGTCGAGGGACCTGGCGATCTTTAAAATCGCCCCCAGGGGAGGAGAGATAAGGTGGTTTTCAATCTGGGAGAGAAAGGCCGTGGAAAAGCCGGTTTTGTCCGCCATCTCGGACAGGGTCATGCCGGAGTTTTCCCTGAACTCCTTAATCTTCTCGCCGACCTTCACATCTTTGCTGATCATGGTTGCTCCTCCCCTGTAAACGATATACAATTTTTACGGGCAGCACCGCATACCGTCAACCTAAAATACACGTACCATGGAAAACGGTTTACCCAGATATGGGGACATCTAAAAAATAAGTTTTTTGAAGTCCCCTTGGGTGCATCCCGAATCCTTATACTATATAATGGAATCGGGAATAAAACCAGAATTTAGATGTTCCCTCTATTAAATAGGGGTTATTCTATTCTTTACTTGACGGAATATTTCAAAATTTTAACATTTGCTGAATAGTGATGTCTATAGTAACTATAAAACTACTATGAATACAAGGTTAACAATGGCCCATATAGAGATCGAAACCGACCGGTGCAAGGGGTGTTACTTCTGTATACAGTTCTGCCCGAAAAACGTGCTGCAGAAATCGGAAAAACTCAACAAAATCGGTTACTTCCCTGCAGAGGTCAACCCCGGCGAGGCGGAAAGCTGCACCGGATGCAAGACCTGCGCCCTGATGTGCCCTGACACTGCCATAGAGGTGTACAAATGAGCGAACGGAAACTGACCAAGGGGAACATCGCCCTGGCAGAGGGCGCCATCCAGGCGGGATGCAGGTTCTACTTCGGCTACCCGATTACCCCCCAGAACGACATACCGGAATACCTGGCAGCGAACCTTCCGAAGGCGGGGGGAACCTTCATCCCGGCTGAGAGCGAAATTGCCTCGATCAACATGGTCCTGGGGGCCGGGGCATCAGGTGTCCGGTCCATGACCTCGTCCTCGGGACCCGGCATCTCCCTCATGCAGGAGGGGTTCTCCTACATGGCAGGGTCGGAGATCCCGGGGCTCGTGGTGAACATCATGCGGTGCGGCCCCGGCCTCGGGGGAATCGCCCCGACCCAGGGGGACTACACCCAGGCGGTCCACGGGGGGGGACACGGCGACTACAGGAACATCGTCCTCGCCCCGGGTTCAGTGCAGGAGATGTTCGACCTTACCATAAAAGGGTTTGAACTGGCGGACAAGTACCGGATGCTCGCCGTGGTCCTGGCCGACGCCATGATGGGACAGTTCCAGGAGCCGTGCCGGCTCGTGCCGAAGGAAAAGGTTTCCGAGTACGACAAACCCTGGGCCCTTACCGGCCGAAAGGGGCGCAGGCCCCAGCTCCTCAAGTCACTCTACCTGGGCCCGGGGGAACAGGAGACCCACAACCTCGATCTCAAAAAGAAGTACGATATAGTCAGTGAAAATGAAGTGATGTACGAAGAAAAACTGCTCGATGACGCCGACCTGATGATCGTCGCCTTCGGCACCCCGTCGAGGGTCGCCAAGAGTGCCATCACCATGGCACGGAATGAGGGCATAAAGGTCGGGCTCCTCAGGCCCGTCACCCTGTTCCCCTTCCCCGAAAAAGAGATAGGCCGGCGCACTGAAAAGATAAAGCGGGTCCTCGTAATCGAAATGAACACCGGCCAGATGGTAAGGGACGTGAAGCTCGCCGCCCGGAAAGACGCCTCGATTTACTTCTACGGCAGGCCCGGGGGCGGGATACCCTATCCGAACGAAGTGCTGGCCGAAATCAGGAAAGCAATGGAGTAACGCCGTGAATAAAGTGTTTTCAAGACCGGAGAGCCTCACCGACACACCGACCCATTTCTGCCCCGGGTGCACCCACGGGATCGCCCACCGCCTCGTTGCCGAGGCCCTGGACGAACTGCAGATAACCGACCGCACCATCGGGATACCCGGCGTCGGGTGCTGCGTGTTCCTGTACCACTACTTTCCCATTGACGTGCTCGAGGCGCCCCACGGCAGGGCCCCGGCCTGCGCCACCGGCATGAAGCGGGCCCAGCCCGACAAGATAGTCTTCGCCTACCAGGGTGACGGGGACATGGCGGCCATCGGCACCTCGGAGATCATCCACGCGGCGAACCGGGGAGAAAACATAACGGTCATCTTCGTCAACAACTCGGTCTACGGCATGACCGGGGGGCAGATGGCCCCGACCACGCTCCTCGGCCAGCAGACCACGACATCTCCCTACGGGAGGGACTTCAAGACCGAGGGTTACCCTATTAAAATTGCCGAAATGATGGCTACCCTGGAAGGGGTCGCCTACTCAGCCCGGGTCTCCCTTCACCGGCCGAAATACGTGAACCAGGCGAAAAAGGCCATAATCAAGGCCTTCGAAATGCAGATAAACGAGATGGGGTTCTCCATGGTGGAGATCCTCTCAACCTGCAACACCAACTGGCGGGTCTCCCCCACCGAGGCCCTGGAGGTAATCGAAAACGAGATGATCCCCTACTATCCCCTGGGGACCTACAAGGAACGGACCGGCAGGGACTTTCTCTAGGAGCGAACAATGTACTTCGACGTAATCATGACCGGATTCGGCGGACAGGGAATACAGACCATGAGCCTGATTGCCGCCATAGCGGCGATCAACAAGGGCCTCGAGGTGACCTACCTCCCCTCTTACGGCGTTGAGAAGCGGGGGGGGCGTACCGACGTGACGGTTATCTTTTCTGACGGAGAGATCGGTTCCCCCATAACCAACACGCCCCTTTCACTCATCGCCATGGACAGCATCGGCCTGGAGTTCTA
Source organism: uncultured Leptospirales bacterium (assembly GCA_964514165.1). Taxonomy (GTDB): domain Bacteria; phylum Spirochaetota; class UBA4802; order UBA4802; family UBA5550; genus CAZEPS01. The sequence continues at coordinate 8,076 of CAZEPS010000131.1, read as the reverse complement.
CCAGCCACAGCTTACCGGGGAGAGCATCCTCATCGCCAACACGAGCCTCATCCCGGAGAATATCATAAAAACAGAAACGAATAAGATCATGCCGGTGAAGTTCATAGATGAATCAATATCCCTTGGGAATCCTAAGATGGCGAACATGATCACCCTCGGGTGTTTCATCGGGAAAATATCGTTCATCGAATACCGGGACGTGGAAAACTGCATCGAGGAAGTCATACCGAAACACCTCAAGGACACGATCCCGGACAACCTCAGGGCAATTATGCGGGGCATAGAAATCTCAGAAAACTGGGACTTCTGATGACCAGGGGACAGTATCTTCTTTACGCAGTCTTTAGAATTATCCCCACGCGGCTGTTGTCGCGGATTTTCGGGGCCCTCACCCGCATACAGACCCCGCGGTTTCTCCTGGACAGGGTCATCACCTGGTACAGCCGTTCCTACGGGGTCCGCGACGAATACCGTGTCCCTCCAGGGGGGTTTCGCAACTTCAACCGGTTCTTTACCAGGAAACTCAGGGAAGAGTTTCTGGCCGTTGACGAAACAGAAGGCTCTGTCGTGTCACCGGTTGAGGGGCGGATAGACCAGTTCGGAAAAATCGAGAAAGGCACCCTTCTCCAGGCCAAGGGGATCGATTGTAAAATCGGCGAGCTGGTTCCCTTTGACATCGCCACCCGTTTTGAAAACGGCAGCTTCATCACCCTCTACCTTTCGCCGGCCGACTACCACCGGATCCACTCACCGGTCACGGGCGAGATTACCGGCTACAGCATCGTGCCGGGAAGGCTCAAAACGGTCCAGGACTTCATGGTGCGTAATGATCCCCGCCTCTTCAACGGCAACGAACGCATCAATACCTGCATATCGTGCGGCGGGCGCATGGTCGTCGTGTGTAAGATCGGGGCCATGAACGTGGGAACCATATCCCTCTCGTACCGGGAGGGGATACGGACCAACCGGTTCGTAAAACGAAAATACGAGGTTATTTTCAGCGAGGACGATCGAATCCCGATCAAGAAGGGAAACGAAATAGGTATATTCAACCTCGGATCCACGGTAATCTGCCTGTTCGAGGAGGGATTTCTCGATTTCACCGGAATTGTAACCTCCGGAAGGGTCAGGGTGGGCGAGAAAATCGGCGAGATTCGGTAAACGACAGGCAGGTCACGCCCGGCATTCCGAAAATTACTTGCTATTTGGGGATATTTAAATTAATATACAATGTAAACTATCACATTTTTCAGGAGTTTCTTATGCCTTATGCACAAATGGAAAAATATTTAAGCGCCCAGGTCAAATACTGGCAGCAGATGAAAGAACAGATTTCGGCCAAAGAGGTCGAGAAAAAGCAGAACCCTACCTTTGTGACCATTTCCCGGGAATACGGCTGTTGCGGATATCAGCTGGCAGAGACGCTGGTAAAGCTGATCAATGAAAAATACAACCCTGAACCGGTGTGGGCCGCGTACGACAGGAAACTTCTCGATAAAATCATGAAGGACATGGGACTCTCCCAGAGCCTGACCGAAACCCTCACCAATAACGCCCGAAAGACCCTTACGAACCTGCTTCAGACAACCTTCAGCAATTTTCCGCCCCAGGTGGCTGTTTTCCGAAAGCTGGTGGAAACCATTCGGATACTCGCGTTAAACGGGAACGTTGTCATCGTCGGCAGGGCGGGCAATGTGATAACCCGTGATTACGAATCCGGCTACCACGTGCGGCTCGTCGCCTCCATGGACTGGAGAATAAAAAACGTACAGGAAACATCCGGCATGTCGCGGAAAGACGCCGAAAAGACCATACTGGAAAAGTCGAAGGAGCGGGAGGGATTCATCAAGGAATACGTGAAATTTGATCTTTCCAATCCCCACAATTTCCATATCGTGATAAACAACTCGCCCCACACACTGGAAGAAGCGGCGCGCCTGATCATAGAGGGGATGAAAATAAAGGGATTGATATAGCCGTTGAAAATGGACGGAAACTATTCTCAAATCTTTGAAATGGATGAGGATACGCTCTACTACAACAGCGAAAAATCAATACTTCTTTGCAGAAAGAAAAACGACCACGGCAACCGGTGGGTCAAGAAACTGGCCGATATCTTTCAAATTACCGTCGTGACCGAGGACAATGAGGCCTATTACCTGTCGTGCGAACTCGGGGACACCGAGGGGCAGTTCGTCGCCGTAAAAAAGTCGGACGGGGCGACCCTCTGGTTCATCCCGGGGAGGTCATACTTTCACCTTCTCTTTGATGACTTCATCTACCTGATCTTCATTGATGAGAAAGGGCTCTTCTACCTCCTGAAAATCGACAAGGAAGACGGCAGAAAAATCTGGCACCACCGGATAGACGAAGATCTCGACCAGTACAATTTTAGAAGCGACCGAATACAGCTGAAGTACCACTCCGGCAGGGAGGAGAAGATATCCCCGGTGAACGGGAAACTATTACAATAGGAAACGCCAATGCTGAATTACGATATAATAGACGCCTCCAAGTCCCTGGCAATCGCCAGGTCACTGGAAAACTACGAGTCGCCCTTCAGGGTCATCGACAACTACCGGCTCATCGACAACGGCATCGACCCCGAGGCCACGGTCCAGATAGAGGCGGACGGCAAGGTCATCCACGAGGCCTCCACCGGCAACGGCCCGGTTGACGCCCTGGCGAAGGTGTTGAAGAAGAGCCTCATCCCCCTCTTCCCCGAGATAGAAAACGTCAAGCTCATCGACTACCAGGCCAATATCATTGACGCCCGCCGGGGTACCAGCACGGAGGTGGAGGTTACCATCATCTTCACCGACGGCAGGGACGTCTGGAAGGTCTACTCCCTTTCAGAAAACATCAACCACGCCTCGTTCAATGTCCTCATCGACGGGTTCGAGTATATGATTCTTAAGAAGAGAAAGGTCTCTAAACTATGAGTTACATCCGCATATCTTCACGATACACGTCGATGCTGTAGGGGATGTTTTCGTCGAGAATCGGCTCGACAACGTAGCTCTTTTCCTTGAAGGAACGGGCCAGGTTCACCCGGGCGAACTGGTTTTCCCTGTTTATACGCCTGGAGTAATCAATAGCCTTCCAGTAGCTGATACTGCTCTTACCCTCGTTGTTCTGGAGCTGGTACACGGCCCCGAGGTTGTTGTACGCGGACGCCAGGGAATTGAAGATTTTTATGTGCTGGGTGTTCCCCTCTCTCGGGCTTCGTATCCGTTCAGCCTCGTCCTCATAGACCGATATGAGCTTGAGGTATTCACCCTTCGCGGCCTCGTAGTTGCCCATATGGTAAAAGGCGTTGCCCAGGGCGAACATCATCTCAGGGCTGGTGACGAAATCCTCGTAGAGGTGGAGCCACTGGTCCAGGGCGTCCCGGTACCGGCTGTTCAGGTAGTAGATCCTTCCCAGGTTATAGTGTACTTCCGGCGATTCGAATCCCTCGCTTACTGCTTTCTCGTATTTGTCTTTCGCTATTTCAAAATTCGCCATCTGGTCCATCTCGCTGTCCAGGACCTCCTCCTCCAGGTCCCCGTACCGTGCCTTGACCTTGTCGAAGAAATAGTAGAAGATGTTCCCCATGAGGGCGTGAGTCTTGCCGATGCTTTCGGTCTCGTGATAAAAGTCGTCCCTCACGAACTCCGGCTGATAGCCGTGGGCCTCGATTGCCTGGTTGAGGTACTCGTATGCCCTGACCGGCTCCCTGATTTCGTAGAAGTATTCCCCGAAAAGATGAAGGGCCCCAAAATAATCGGCATCGTAATTCTTCCTGGAGTATTCGACGGCCCGGTCGAGATAAATTTTCATCTGCTTGAGATTATCCTGGGCCTTATTGAGCCTGGCGAACTGGAGGTGGAGGGGCGGGTACTCCGGGTGCTTCTTACTCAGGGCGATAAGCACCGAGGCCACCGCGGGATAAAGCTTGTCGTCAGCGTCCTTGAACCGGGGGGACTGGACCCCGTAATCGATCCTGACGTTGCTCTTTTCGGTCTTGTCGAGATAATAGGACGCTAATTTCGCGAGGAGTGGCGGAGGCATGTCCTCCATGATCTTTTTGTCCCTGAGGATCGAATCGATGGAAACCACCTCATCGAAGGTATCCCGCTCTATATAGAGGTTCAGGAGGCCCGAGTATCCGACAACTGAATCGGAATCTATGGTAAGTATGTCCTCGTAGTATTTTTTGGCCTTGAGGTATTCACCCTGGAAATAGTAGGAATTGCCGATGCCGTACATCGCCTCGGTGTTGTCGCTGTCCCTCGAGAGGACCCGGTTGTAAAACTCGATGGCCAGATCGAGCTGGCTCCTCGGTTCGTCCTTGAGCTGACGTTCCGGGTAGTACCACTCCCTGATATTGTCCCTCACTGAGCTGAAATACTCCTCCGGGACCCGGGAATAGAAGTACCCCAGGTTGTTCAGAGTGTGAAGGTGTATGGGCCTGTTCCGATCGTAGTCGATCCGGTAGGCCTGGTTCAGCTTGTCGAGGGAACGCCCCCACTTTTTCCTGTCGAAGTAGGCCCGGCCGTAGGCGTTGTACCCGTAGATATAGTTTTTCCGGTAATCCTGGTCAACCTGCTTGAAGATCTTTTCGGCCGCCTCGTAATCGGCCGGTTTCTGCATGTAGTCACCGCTCCGCAGTATAAGGGCGACCCCGTCCTGGATTTTCTTCTTTGCCATGTAGGGCTTGTACAGGTACTGATACCCGACCAGGGTGAAAACCACGGCTGCCAGGGCCGCGAGCCCCCCAATCCTGGTGGCCCTCAGGAGCCGCTTCTGCCGCTCCCTCCCCTCCAGGGAATATTCGGGTCGGGCAGTGATAATCCGGCGCCCGGGGACCCTGGTTTCGTCCACCGGAACGATTCTCTTCTTGAGTTTCTTCTCGAGAAAAGCCCTTACGTTATCCTCCGGACGCCCGGAGATAATCAGGTCAACGAGCTGGCGGGTGTCTTTCTCAGAAAGCCGGTCGTTTATGACCGTATCTTTTATTTCCCTGATCAGGGCGGGATTGAAAAGAAGGATCGCCTTCTTAAGCCTCTTGAGATCACGGTCAGAGAGCTCAATCCCCTCGCCCGCTTCCGGGGTCGGGGGGGCGACCGGTTCCACCAGTGGCTCCTCGAAGCTCTCGTCGTCAAGGGGTTCTATCTCAAGGGGCTCTTCACCCCCGATATCGGCATCAGATATATCCGGAAGCCCCGGGGCCTGAGGCATAAAATCCTCTTCCCCGGCCGGCTCCTCCTCAACGGAGGTGTCCATGAGCTCGTCCCCGAGGGAAGGCTCCTCGTCAAAACCAGCCAGGGCCCCCAGGTCATCTATCTCGTCGATTTCATCACTCACCAGGGGTTCGCCCCCTTCCTCTGGCTCCTCCTCCCCGATTTCTCCTAAATCGAGATCGGGAATATCCTCGTCGGCGGCTTCTTCGATCTCGCCGGGCTCCTCCAGGGTCAGGTCGGAGAGGTCCGGAATGTCCATGTCGCTATCTTCACCGATGGATACCACTTCCCCGGAAGGTTCTGCCTGGGCCTCCGGTTCCCCGAGGTCCAGGTCGGGGATACCCACCTCGTCAACGAACTCGTCGTCAGGGGCAAGATCACCGGTGTCCAGGGACTCGGGTTCATCGAGGGTCAGAGCGTCAAGCTGCTCCAGGGGGGTTGCCTCATCGGAAACCGGTTTTTCTTCCGGGAGGGAGGGGATCTCTTCTTCGGGAAGTTCTTCCGGCACCCCGGATATGTCCTCGAATTCCGGGAATTCCTCGACCGGCTCCGGTTCTTCCTCCTCCACCTCCTCGAGTATATCGGTAATGTCCTCTAACTCCTCCGGTTCCTCGTCGAACTCCAGGTCAGGGGCCGGTCCCTCTTCTTCGGCCCCCAGATCCTCAAGGGATGCGAGTTCGTCGATATCCTCCATGGGAAGTTCGGCATCCAGGGAGATGTCCTCTTCCGGGGCCCCGGGCTCTTCCGGGAACTCCTCCACCTCGTCGGCGGCAAGACTGTCAAGATCCCCGGAGGGGAGATCAAGGTCCTTCGGTTCACCGACGTATTCCTCGTCGAAATCCATATCAGGCTCTTCAAGCTCCTCGAAGTCGAGATCGTCTTCAAGTTCTTCGAGCTCTTCAGGTTCAGCAGCGTCAGGGCGCGCCGGTGGCGGACCCTCTGCCACCGCCGTGCCGGCGAGGGTTGACTGGATATGGTCAACAACCCTGTTGATCTCTTCCAGTTCTTCGGGAGAGTACTCTATCTCCTGATATTTGTCTTCGCTGTCACCCATAGGTTATTACGTTTTACACCGGCAGACCAGTTACACGTGCGCATGGAGATATCATGCGACATAATCAGATTATAGCACATCCGGTTTATTAATCAACCAGTTTTTCATGCGCCGTTCCGAAAGGATCATCTCTATTATTTTTAACCAACCGGTCCTGTACAAATTTCCCTTAAAAATAATAAAGCGGCTATTTATCCTGTAAATATTTCCTATACATTTATCGACATATTTAATATACAAATCAATTCATTATAACGCAAGGGAGTATCTGATGAGGCTCAGAGTGCTGATACTGGCATTATTCACGCCGTTTTTCGCCTACACTTCACAGAATAATTCATACCCTACGGAGAATTATTACCGGCTGAAAGACCTCGACCGGGCCCGTGAACCGCGGATCGTCGAGATGGTAACCGTGAAAAACATGAAGGAGAACAGGCCGGTGGTAACCACCGGTATACTCTTTACGTATAACAACCGCAACGCCCGGGATGTTCGAATTGCGGGGAGTTTTTCAAAATGGAACCTGAAGCCGATGACCAGGGGCCAGAACGGGGTCTGGTTCTACTATCTTGACGGGATTTCCGACCGGGGGGACGTTACCTACAAGTATTTCGTTGACGACACCTGGATAATGGACCCTGAAAACACCCTTACCATGGACGATCGCGCCGGATCCTACGTATCAGTAGTGGAATTCCCGGGGCTGTCTGAAGGGAAGCACCTTACCTTCAGGATGCTTGACGGGAGCCGAATCGAATTTCGCACCTACAACAGGGAGGCAACCCTCATCAGCCTGGTCGGGGACTTCAACCACTGGAATCCGGAAAACGACCTCATGGAGCGGGAACCGGGGGGGGTGTGGAGACTGGTTAAGCGGCTTCCCCCGGGAAGGTACCGGTACATGTACATCGTCGACGGCCGGTGGGTCCCGGACGTGTATAACGAAAAATCAGCGGCTGACGAGAACGGGGACATTGTTTCGATACTGGAGGTACGGTAAAAAAAAGAGCGCCGCTGCCGGCGCCCCATTTCAGGATCAGTTTATAATGAGAGGTGCATTGCGCCTCTCATTATAAAGCCATTAAAATGCATGCTCATGCATTTTAATGTTAGAGTATGGAGATGAGTCAGTGAACTTTCAGCACGTCCCGTATCGCCTCTTCGAAGGCCTGCTTCGGCAGGGCCCCGGTGGCGAGCTGGGGCTTGTCGTCCATGGGAATAAAGAGAAGGCTCGGTATGCTTGATATCCCGAAGGCCTGGGCCAGGTCCGGCTGCTCTTCTGTGTTGACCTTGTAGATATTGACCTTTCCCTCGTATTCACCGGAGAGTTGATCAAGAATGGGGGCCACCATCTTGCACGGCCCGCACCAGTCCGCGTAGAAGTCAATGATACAGGGTAGATCCCCGCTGAATTCCCAGTCCTTTTTCGTTTCGAAATCGAAAACCTTTTCCTTGAAGGTCTCCTTTGTCAAATGTTCCATTTAACCTCCTCGATATTTCATTCCTTCAAATATAATAACAATATATATGAGCTGTTTCTATTTTAGTATTTTCTAAAATTATTAATAATATACGGAATTCTTTTCCTGTTGTCAAGGCAGGATATTCAAAAAAGTGTAAAATGCTGACTTTTTTTGTCCGTGCCCCCCCGGGGACGGCAGAGAAAAATATATTGACACCGTCCTTTACACAGCCTAAATGTCAACCCACGAAAATGTTATCAACTCAGCCTGTTACATACTACCATGAAAATGCATGAGTATGCATTTTCATGGTTTCTGAATGAGAGGTGCA
>CAZEPS010000130.1:0-11476 GCA_964514165.1 uncultured Leptospirales bacterium | reverse complement strand
TAAATCGGTTTTATCCCATTTAAATTATAAATAAAACCGATTTATAGATGTACCCTTATCTATTACTTTAATGAGAGATTGCTTCGCTTCGCTCGCAATGACAATTTCAAGGAATTTCAAAACAAACCCGACTTTCTCTGTGTCTCTGTGCCTCCGTGGTTATCTTTTCGTATTATCTTACTTTAAGACCCGTACGGGAGCATCCGCCGGACGCGGTCGAATTCGGTCCTGCTGGAAATACTCACCCCCCGGAGATTTCGTTTCCTCTTGGGTGATTTTTTTTCCAGAATATGGCTCTTGCCGCTCTTTGCCCGCTTGATCTTGCCGTTACGGGTTATCCTGAAGCGCTTTTTCGCTCCGCTGTTAGACTTTATCTTTGGCATACTGTTCCTCGCGCTATTATTTCTTCTCCGTACCCTTGATGGGTGCGACTATCATGGTAATGTTCCTCCCTTCCTGGTCAGGTTGTTTCTCAATGACCACAACCTCGGAGACAACTCCCTTTATCTTCTCCATGACCTCGAATCCAAGCTCAGGGTGGACCATCTCCCGCCCCCGGAACATGAGGGTGAATTTCACCTTGTCCCCCTTTTCGAGAAACTCCATGGCGTGCCGAATCTTGTGATCAAAGTCATGATCATCGATATTCGGCCTCATTTTAATCTCTTTAACGTGGATAATCTTCTGCTTCTTCTTTGCCTCTTTCGCTTTTTTAATCTGTTCAAATTTAAACTTGCTGTAATCGATTATCCTGACAACAGGAGGGTCCTGGTTCGGTGAAATCTCCACCAGATCCATATCCTTCTGTCGGGCCAGTTCCAGGGCCTTTTCCCGTGAAATGACAGCCTGACCGTCTTCTTCGCCAACAAGGCGGACGTTCTGTGCCCGAATCTCTTCATTTATTCGATACTTATCAAACTTATCGCTAATAGTATCCCTCCTGTGCCTGATATGAAAATGAGATTTAAATGTCAGATTGACAGAACATGCGATATAAAATCAACTAATTTTCATTGATTTCATATAATTATTCAGTATTTACCGTCATGAATCTGGTAAATAACCCTATTGACGGTTTTTTTCAGCTTCCCGGATCAGAGCGTTGAAATCCTCGACCTTCATTGCGACCGAGTTTTTCTCACCGCGTTTCCTGACCGCAATGGCTCCCGCATCCACCTCGTTTTGACCGATTACCCCGATAATGGGGACTTTTCCCCCTATGGCGTCCCGTATCTTGTAGCCGACCGATTCATCACGGATGTCCATCTCGGCCCTGATGTTCTCCATGAGGAGCCTTTGTTTCAGTTCACGTACATGATTTCCCTGCTCGTCGGAAACGCTGATGAGCATCACCTGGACCGGGGCGAGCCAGACCGGGAACTTCCCGCCGTAGTGCTCGATGAGGATACCGATGAAGCGCTCCAGAGAGCCGAGGAGGGCCCGGTGAATCATGATGGGCCGCTTCTTCTGGCCGTCCGGGCCGATGTAGGTTATGTCGAAACGCTCCGGAAGGTTAAAGTCGACCTGGATTGTGCTGCACTGCCACTCCCGTCCGATGGCGTCTTTTATCTTGATGTCGATCTTGGGGCCGTAGAAGACCCCTTCCCCGGGGTCGATGGAATAGTCGATGGCGCCGTTCTCAAGGGCGCTCCTCAGTGCGTTAGTCGCCATCTCCCACCCTTCGTCGCCTCCTACTGACTTCTCGGGCCTGGTGGAGAGGTAGATGTTCATCTCTTCAAAGCCGAAGACCCGGAGCATGTAGAGGGTGAAATCGAGGACCCCCCGTATCTCACCGACGATCTGATCTTCGGTGCAGAATATGTGCGCGTCATCCTGGGTGAAACCCCGTACCCTGGTGAGGCCGTGAAGCACCCCGGATCGCTCGTACCGGTACACGGTTCCCATCTCGAAGCCCCTGAACGGCAGGTCCCGGTAGCTCTTGATGCCCGACTTGAAGATCTGTATCTGGGAGGGGCAGTTCATCGGCTTCAGGTAATAGTCCTGGTTGTCGATCTTTATCGGGGAGTACATGTTCTCGGTGTAGAAATCGAGATGGCCCGAGGTCTGGTAGAGATCCGCCTTGGCGATATGGGGAACCGAAAAAAGGCTGTATCCCCTCTTCAAATGCTCCTCGGTCTCGAATCGTTCGATGATGAACCTCAGGGCCGCGCCGTTCGGGTGCCAGAGGGGAAGCCCTGCCCCGACCTCGCTGCTGAATGAAAAGAGGTCAAGGTCGCGCCCCAGGACCCGGTGGTCCCGCTTCTTCGCTTCCTCGAGCATCTGGAGGTACTTCTTCAGGGATTTTTCGTCCGGGAAGGCGACGCCGTAGACCCGCTGGAGCATCTTGTTTTTCTCGTCCCCGCGCCAGTAGGCCCCTGCCAGCGAAAGGAGCTTGAACGCCCTGAGCCGGGACGTGCTCGGTACGTGGGGGCCGCGGCAGAGGTCAACGAACTCACCCTGCCGGTACACGGACACGGTGTCGTCCTCCATCTCTTTGATGAGTTCCGCCTTATAGGTCTCCCCAATCTCCTGGAACATCTTCAGGGCTTTATCTTTCGGAAGCTCCTCCCGCTCGATCTCCAGGTTTTCGTCTACGATCTTTTTCATCTCGGCTTCGATATTTTCGAAGTCCTCGGGGACCAGGGAATGTTCCATATCAATATCGTAATAGAAACCGTTGTCGATTGCCGGGCCGATGGCGAATTTAGCGTCCGGATAAAGGCGCTTCACCGCCTGGGCCAAAAGGTGTGATCCGGAGTGCCAGAACACGTCCTTTCCCTCGGGTGAATCAAACGTGAGGACCTTTATCTCGGCGTCGGCGTCAACCGTGGCGCCGAGATCTACCTTGCGGTGGTTGACCTCGGCCGCGACCGCGGCCTTCTGGAGTCCCTTCCCGATACTGCCGACTATATCGTAAACAGAGGATCCCCGCTTTGCCCTGACGGTTGACGAATCAGGGAGCTGTATGGTAATTTCCTGTGACACGTAATTCTCCTCGCGAATTAAACTCATTGCCCCGGGCAGGAACCCAGGGCAATGAGAAATATGTGGGCGCAACTGGAGTCGAACCAGTGACCTCCTGCGTGTCGAGCAGGCACTCTAACCAGCTGAGCTATGCGCCCGAATATTAACATACGTGCTACTTATTTTCCGGTAGTTACAGCCTGTCAACTGTTTTTTCCGGCTGATTATTCTAAGACACATATTCACTGAAAAGAATATTGACAAAACATTTAATGCTGTTTATATTCAAAACATGAAAACCATGAAAGAAAAAATCAAAGAAAAAGCTCTTTCTTTATCATCTTCCGAAAGGGCAAGTCTAATCCATGACTTAATTTTGAGCCTGGAGGAAGAATCAAGCTATGATCTGGAACCTCATATTGAAGAAGAAATACAACATAGATTAAAAAAAATTAAAGCTGGAGATGTTGAAGGTTACTCAGCCGATTCAGTGTTCGACGAAATAGAGAAAAAATATACGTGACAGATGTTATAATAATCGATGAAGCCAGGACTGAACTTTTCCAGGCAGTCAGTTTCTATGAAGAAAAATCAGAAGGCCTTGGTATTGATTTTCACAAGCAAATAAGACACTCGATTGAAATTATAAATAGATACCCTGAATGCTGCCCACTGAGAAATGATGAAACCCGCAGATTACTTATAAACAGATTTCCATATCTTATAATATATACAATTGAATATCATAAAATCTGGATAATCGCATTTGCTCATTGCAAAAGGAAATCCGGTTACTGGAAAAAACGATTGGATAAATAGTATTAAGGGATGCCTTTGTATTATTCAACCGTAACGCTCTTGGCCAGGTTCCGCGGCTGGTCCACGTCGCACCCGCGAAGCACCGCAACATGGTACGCCAGAAGCTGGAGGGGGACAACAGTAAGCAGGGGGCTGAAGATCCTGCTCACCATGGGAACATAGATCACATGGTTCGAGAAATTCTTTATGTGGTCGTCGTTCTGGTGTGCAATGGTAATTATCCGTCCCTTGCGAGCCTTCACCTCTTCCATGTTGCTCAAAACCTTCTCGTAGATGTCGTCCCGTGGCGCGATAAACACCACCGGCATATCGTCGTCGATAAGGGCGATGGGCCCGTGTTTCATCTCGGCCGCCGGGTACCCCTCGGCGTGGATATAGGAAATCTCCTTCAGTTTCAGGGCCCCCTCCAGGGCCACGGGAAAGTTCACTCCCCTCCCGAGGTAGAGGAAGTTGCGCTTGTCCATGTAGATTTCGGCGATATCACGGATTGTATCGCTGGTATCAAGGATGGTCCGCACCTTGTCAGGTATGGTCATGAGCTCCTCGAGAAAGGCCCTCCCCTCGGCGATATTCATGTCCCTTTTCCGGGACAGAAGTATTGTGAGAAGGATCAAAACCGTCACCTGGGAGGTGAAGGCCTTGGTGGACGCGACCCCGATCTCGGGGCCCGCGTGGATGTAGGTGCCGCCGTTGCTCTCCCTCGCTATGGTGCTCCCCACCACGTTGGTTATGCCGAGGACCTTTATCCCCTTTGTCTGGGCCTCCCTGAGGGCGGCCAGGGTGTCCGCCGTTTCGCCTGACTGGCTTATGACAAATACCAGGTCTCCCTTTACCAGCATCGGCTTCCGGTACCGGAACTCCGACGCGTATTCCACTGAAACCGGAATCCGGGCGAACTCCTCGATGAGGTAACCCCCGATGAGGGCGGCGTGCCACGATGTTCCGCAGGCGATGAAGATAATCCTCTTTATGTTCCTGAATTCGTTTTCGGTCAGTTCCAGACCGTCCAGGCGCACGTTCCCCTGGTCGTGGAGAATCCTTCCCCGGAAGGCGTTGTGTATCGTTTCGGGCTGCTCGAAGATCTCCTTGAGCATGAAGTGGTCGTATCCCTGCTTCTCGATGGCGCTGATGTCCCAGTTGATGTCCTCGACCTGCTTGTTCGTCTCCACCATGTTGATGTCGTAGGTGCGGTAGGTGTCCTTCCTCATTTCGAGGATCTCGTTGTCGTCAAGGTAGATGACCCGCCTGGTGTGGGGAATCACCGCGCTGGCGTCGGACGCGGCAATCATGCCGTTTCCGGTGATGCCGAGGATAAGGGGGCTCCCGTGGCGGGCGGCGATGAGCACGTCCGGTTCCCTCTTCGATATGACCAGGAGGCCGTAGGTCCCCACCAGCTTGGACACACTCTTCATCACCGCGTCCAGGAGTGAGTATTTCTGGTAATAGTATTCGATCAGGTGAACGATCACCTCGGTGTCGGTGTCGCTCTGTATGGTGTGGCCGTGCTCGATGAGCATCTGCCTGAGGGCCATGTAATTCTCGATGATGCCGTTGTGGACCACGGCGATTTCCCCATTGCAGTCGACGTGGGGATGTGCGTTCCTGTCAGAGGGTTCCCCGTGGGTTGCCCACCGGGTGTGGCCAATGCCGGTATGGTAGTCGAGGAAACCGTCGTACTCCAGGTTCTCTTCAAGGCCGGCGATCTTCCCGGCGCGCTTGCGCACGAAAAGTTCACCGTCTACAAGGGCTATCCCGGCAGAGTCGTATCCCCGGTACTCGAGACGCTTGAGCCCGTTCATCACCACGTCCGCGGCGTTCTTGTCCCCGATATATCCGATGATTCCGCACATATACTACTCCCTGTTTTTCAGATCCCCTCTCCCCTCCATACTATTGAAATATGGGAGAGGGGGCCGGGGGGTGAGGGCAGAGAAGAACGTTTTTCTTTAAAAATATTGATCCCTCTACCTGTTTCTATATTCGTCAATAAACATGAAAAAAGAGTGAACTTCCAGAAAAAATACAGGGAGTAACCCGGCAGATGTAAAAGTCAAGGTTTTTTACGGAAATATATCTGCCTGTTCCCTCGATTTACTCTCAGGTAACCTATCGCTTCCAGTTTATTCACTGTTTTTTTCTTGTCAACAGGGACCACGGTGCGCAAATGTACCTGATTGTTTTAATGGTAAAATATACTTGAACAGTCATTGCCACGGCTGTCTGCGACAGCATCGCAATGACAGGATAGCGCAAAAGAACTTAATAGTATCATAATAAGGAGAAAAACCATGATAAAACAGCAGGTTGAGGACGGCATTCTTATCGGCACCTTTGACAACGGCAAGTACAACACCATTACCCAGGAGACCCTTAAAAACCTCCGGGAGATTGTGGACCGGGCCGACTCAGACGATTCAATTAAAGGGATTATTCTGACCGGCGAGGGAAGGACCTTCTCATCCGGTTTCGACCTTCCGATGTTCATGGGTTTTAAAAACCTGGACGAGGTGGTGGCCTTTTTCGAAAAGACCGAAGAGTTGTACATCGACCTCTTCTTGTGCGCGAAACCGGTGGTGAGCGCCATGAACGGGGCCTCAATCGCCGGGGGGCTGATAACCGCCATGGCCACCGACTACCGGATAATGAAAAACCACCCGAAGATACGCCTCGGCATGAGCGAGATAAAGATCGGCCTCGGCCTGTCCATCGTGCAGACTGAAATCATGCGCTTCGGGTTCGACAGCGACCGGAAGTTCCGCGACGTCATGTTCTTCGGCGAGATGTTCGACGTCAACAGGGCGAAGGAGCTCGATATCGTTGACGAACTCGTTGAAGAAGAGAACCTGCTCCCCCGGGCGAAAGAGATCATCACCGGCTGGATGAGCGGCCCGGGGAACGCCTTTACCCTTCTGAAGCGGTCCCAGCGGGCCCCCTGCGCCGGGCGGATGCGCCACCGCCTGGAGAACGAAAACTGGAAGGAAGCGTTCAACTGTTTCTTCGACGAGGCCACCCGGGGGGCCGTCAACATGGTCATAAAGATGATGGGATGATTCGTAAAAAAGGCTTGACGTTTCATTTAAACATGAATCCAAATGAAAGCGCGGGTAAGACTCGCGCTTTTCATATTCATAAAAAACAGGACTGCCATGAACACAATCGAAGGTAAAATCGACGCCTCGGGACTCCGTTTCGCCATTGTCGTTTCCCGGTTCAACGAGTTCATAACCAGCAAGCTCCTCGGCGGGGCCCTGGACTGCCTGAAAAGAAACAGCGCCGAAGAGGAGAACATCACCGTGGTCTGGGCCCCCGGCTCCTTCGAGATACCGGCTGTCACGAAACGGCTGGCTGAATCCGAAAATTTTGACGCGGTCATCTGCCTCGGGGCGGTTATCCGGGGGGCGACCCCCCATTTCGATTACGTCGCGGCTGAGGTTTCCAAGGGGGTGGCCCAGATCAGCCTGTCGTCAAAGGTACCTGTCATCTTCGGGGTACTCACTACCGAAAGTATCGAACAGGCCATCGAGCGCGCCGGGACGAAATCCGGAAACAAGGGCTTTGACGCCGCACTCTCCGCCATCGAGATGGCCAATCTCTATAGACTTCTGTAACGATGGGGCACCGGCGAAAATCCCGCGAATACGCCCTCCAGGGCCTGTACATGTGCGAAATCTCCCACAGCCCCATGGAGGAAATAATCTCTCTGACGTGGGTAGACAGGGAGATACCGGATGATATCCGGGACTTTGCGGTGAAACTTATCAGCGGATCGGTTGAAAATCTTAAGGAAATTGACGATCTTATAGAAAAGCACTCCAGGAACTGGAAGATGGAGCGACTGAGCGCCGTGGACAAGTCGATCCTCCGGCTTTCGGTATTTGCCATGATCAATCTCATGGACATCCCGGTGGCGGTCACCATAAACGAAGGGATCGAACTCGGCAAAATTTACGGCGGAGAAAGCTCGGGGCAGTTCATCAACGGGATCCTGGACGCCATACGGAAGACCGAACTCCCGAGCGAGGAGGCGTAACAGCCGTGATACATGGTGATTACAATACCCCGTCGCAACCCGGGCCGGCAAGCGACGACGACCTGCTTCAGAAGAACAGGATCAACGCCCTTGAAATCGACGAAGAATCCCGTTCGAGAAATATCAAAAAACCGATACTGATAATATCCTCCATAGCGGTAGTCCTGATCGCGGGGATCCTCGTTGCCGTAACCTTTTTTTACAAGAAACCGCAGATCTTCAAGCCCCTCTCTAAAGAAGAAACCATTCCCTTTGACAGTATCGAGCGGGATTTCGAGGTCCAGTCCGAAAACGTTAATATCATCAGGGGCCGGGACAGCTACCGGAAGGGGTACCTCACCGACGCCATATCTGAGTTCAACGAGGTGGTTGAGTCCGGGGCTTCGGACCGGGACAAGGCCATCGCCCTCACCTACCTGGGTATGATAAGCGACGACCGGGGCGAGTATGACAGGGCCATAGAGTACTTCTCCCGGGCAATCACCTACGACAGGAACAATCCTGACACCTACAAGTACATGTCAACAGCCTTCCGACACAAGAAGGACTACCAGAACGCGGTTACCTACGCTAAAAAGGCCCTGTCACTCAGGCCGAACGACATCGACACCATGACACTCATGGGGAACATCTATTTCGAGGTTTCCGAATACGAGGAGGCTGCGGACATATACCACCGGGTACTGAAAGTTTCGCCGGAGAACCCGCCGGTCCTCTATAACCTGGCGTCGGCGCTCCTGAAGACCGGTGACGAGTTCGCGGCCGTGGAGTATCTCAAAAAGGCGGCAACCTTTGACCGGATAGGCGACGTGGCCCACCGGGCCTACAACCGGCTCGGGACCATCTACATGAAACGGAACGACTACAAGCGGGCCGAGGAGATGCTGAAGCAGGCGGTCAACATACGGCCCGGGGACCCGCGAAACCGGTACAACCTGGGGGTGGCCCTGATGAAGCAGGGCAGGAAGGACCGCGCCGCGGAGGAACTCCGGGAGGCGGAACGCCTCGGCGAAAAGGACACCGACATGCTGGAGAACGTCGGCGACGCCTACCTCACCATGAAAGACTACGACCGGGGCCTCGAGACATTCGAGAAGCTCGCGGATCTGAACTCCCGGAACGTGAGGGTTCTCTCCCGGCTCGGGGAGATCTACTACGAGCAGGGAAACCTGGACAGGGCCTACGAGGCGTACCGGAAGATCGCGACCATAGAGCCGGCCACGGAGAACGCCCGGGTAGCCTGGCTGAACATGGGGAGCATCCTCGACGACACCCAGCGATACGGGGACGCCATCGACGCCTACGAGAAGGCCCTGACCCTGGACCCGAAGGACCACCGGGCCTGGTATCTCATGGGGATATCCTACAAAAACGCGAACCAGCCGGAAGGTGCAATCAGGGCCTGGAAGAAGGCAAGCGAACTGAAGCCCTCTGATCCCGCCCCCCGGATAGCTGTGGCTGACTACTACTACCAGCGGGGCTTCTACGACCTGGCGGAGACCGGGTACCAGGAGATCGCGAACCGGTGGCCCGAAATCCAGGAGCCCCACTACAAGATTGCGAACCTTTATTTCAAGAGGGGGGACTACCGCTACGCCCTCAAGGCATACCAGCGGGTGGCTGAGCTGAACTCATCGAGCGAGATGGCCCGGAAATCGTACGTGAACATCGCCCTCATAACCGCGAAACTCGGCCAGGACGAGGGCTCCCTGGAGCGCTCCCGTGACCTTATCCAGAAGGCCCTGCTCATGAAACCGGGAGACCCCGAAACACTCCTCGCCCTCGGGATCATATACTCGAAGATGGCCATGCACGACAACGCCATCGACACCTTTTACCAGGTGCTGAAGAGCACCACTGACACCGGGCTCCTTGCCGAGGCGTACAACAACATCGGCAAGAGCTACTACGAGAAAAAGCAGTACAAGAAAGCGATGCAGTCCTTCACCAGGGGGATAGAGGAGGACCCGACCAACGAGGAGATCCGGATGAACCGGAAGGTGGCGATGCAGGCCTATGAACGCCAGCTCGGCGAAGAGCGATGACCAGGGCCGACCTTTCAATTCTCAGGGACCTGGAGGGGCGGGCCCTCGCCCCCTACGCCGCCAGTTCATTCACCACACGGGGCCGCAGGCACCCGGACACACCCCACCCCTACCGTACCGAGTACCAGCGGGACCGGGAGCGGATCATCCATTCCCGGGCGTTTCGGCGCCTCGAGTACAAGACCCAGGTTTTCATCAACCACGAGGGGGACCACTACCGCACCAGGCTCACCCACACCATAGAGGTGGCCCAGATCTCCCGAACCATTGCCCGGGCCCTGAGGCTGAACGAAGACCTGGCCGAGAGCATAGCCCTGGCCCACGACCTGGGCCACACCCCCTTCGGACACGCCGGCGAGCGTGAGCTGAACGAGCTGTTGAACGACAAGGGGGGGTTCGAGCACAACCGCCAGAGCTTCCGCATTGTGGACCATCTGGAAAAGCGGTACGCCCGGTTCGACGGCCTGAACCTGACCTGGGAGACCCGGGAGGGAATAATCAAGCACACGACATCGTACGACCATCCTGACGTGTCCGACTTCTCGCCGGAAACACGGCCGACCCTGGAGGCCCAGATAATCGACGAGGCCGACGAAATCGCCTATAACAACCACGACCTGGACGACGGGATCAACTCAGGCCACCTGAACATCGACGAGGTGACGGATCTCGCCATATGGAAGATGGCGAAGGAGCGGTACGGGAGCGAACTCCCCCGGGACAGGAAACTCCTCACCGGGGAGATAATCCGCACCGTCATCAACCTCCTGGTGTCGGACCTCATCGAGACCACCTCCGGCGCCATAACGGAACATTCGATCAAGACCATTGCCGACATCCGCCTCTTCCCGGAAAAAATAACCGGCTTCAGCGAAGAGATATCGGCGGCAAGCGGCGAGCTGAAACAGTTCCTCAGGAAAAAGCTCTACCAGCACTACAAGGTGAACCGGATGTCCATCAAGGCGCAGAAGGTGGTGCGGGAACTCTTCCAGATATACACCGAGCACCCGGACACACTCCCCGCCCCCTACCAGGAGCGAATTCCGGCCGTCGGTGTCGAGCGCACCGCCACCGACTATATCGCCGGCATGACCGACCGGTACGCCCTTGAGGAGCACCAGAAACTGACCGACCCGATGATTCGCGTATGAACGGCGAAGATTTTATCCTGCCCGAATTCCTCGAGGACCTCTTTACCGCTGATGAGCCGATCGACGAGATCCGCCTTGACGGCGAGGGGAAATGGTTTCATAACGGCATACAGTTCACGAACAAAAAGATAATCGACTTCTTCAACCAAAGCATCCGCCTGACCGCTGACGGGAACTATGTTGTCCATTACGACGTGTACACCTATCCGATCGTAATTGAGGACGTGCCGGTTTTCATCACCGGGGTCCGGTACGAGGGGTTCGGTGATTTCGAAAAGGTATGGTGCAATCTCACCACCGGCGTTGAGGAGAAGATAGACCCGGACACCCTCTGTTTCAACCTGAACAATAACGGGCTCTACTGCCGGGTAATGGACGGGGTTTTCCCCGCGAAGTTTCTCCGGTCGGCGTCATTCACCCTGTTAGAAAGACTTGACGAGAAGGACAGCAGGTATTATCTCAACATC
>CAZEPS010000129.1:0-11546 GCA_964514165.1 uncultured Leptospirales bacterium | reverse complement strand
ATAATTTTATTGTGCATGAAAAAGGGGCCTGACCCCTAAAATTAAACTGCTACCGTGGCTGATAACCCGCACTGTTCAGTATGCGTATTTGAATCAGCCATGACTTTTTTGCTGAGAGAAAACTGAAATTTCTTAATAATGTATGTATATTTATTTCATTTCACGGATAAAAGGGCACATCTAAAAACCAGCATTTACAATTATCCTTATAATTATAAATGCTGGTTTTATTCCCGATTCCATTATATAGTATATGGGTTCGGGATGCACACAAGGGGACTTTAAAAACATGGTATTTAGAAGTTTCCAAAACATACAACCCTGGATTACGATTGGGGTTGTTTGCAATGCGTACAAAACAATGGCATGGAGGTCCTGATGAAAAAGAAGCTCACCCCTTCGACAAACGAATTTCAGGGGAGGGACAAAGAGTCCCTCCAGAACTCTTTCGTAAGCCACCTCGAGTATTCCTGCGCAAAGGACGAGTATTCAGCAACGGAACACGACTCCTTCAACAGTGCCGCCCTCATGGTGCGGGACCGGATGATAGAGCGGTGGATCGAGACCCAGCAGACCTATTACCGGAATGACGCCAAGCGGGTCTACTACCTGTCCCTCGAATTCCTCATCGGAAGGACCCTGGGCAACAGCCTCATCAACCTGGACCTCTACGACGAAACGGCCGAAGCCCTGCGCGAGATCGGATACGACCTTGAAAAGCTCAGGGAGACGGAATGGGACGCGGGCCTCGGCAACGGGGGCCTCGGGAGACTGGCGGCCTGCTTCATGGATTCCATGGCGACCCTCCACCTGCCGGCCTACGGCTACGGCATCAGGTACGACTACGGCATCTTCTTCCAGAGCATCGTAAACGGATACCAGGTTGAGAGCCCGGACAGCTGGCTCCGGTACGGAAACCCCTGGGAGTTCGAACGTCCCGAATACCTCTATCCGGTCAATTTTCACGGAATGGTGCAGCAGCGGGAGGAAGATGACGGGGCACGCTACGAATGGATCGACACGGAGACGATCATGGCCATGGCCTACGACACCCCGATTCCGGGATTCAGGAACAATACCGTGAACAACATGCGCCTCTGGTCCGCGAAATCCACCCGTGAATTCAACCTGGAGTACTTCAACTCCGGCGACTACGAAAAGGCGGTCTCCGAGAAGGCCCGGTCAGAGAACATATCCAGGGTCCTCTATCCGAACGACAACATCTTTGAGGGTAAGGAGCTTCGCCTGAAGCAGGAATACTTTTTCGTCAGCGCCACCCTGCAGGACATCGTGCGCCGCTACAAAAAGGACCACGAGGGCTTTGACCTGTTTCCGGAGAAAGTTGCCATACAGCTGAACGACACCCACCCGGCCGTGGCGATACCGGAGCTCATGCGGATTCTCATGGACCTCGAGGGACTCCCCTGGGACAGGGCCTGGGAGATCACGGTCAGGACCTTCGCGTACACGAATCATACGGTACTTCCCGAGGCTCTTGAGCGCTGGCCCGTTTCCCTCTTCGGCAGCGTCCTACCGAGGCACCTGCAGATTGTCTATGAGATTAACAGGCGCTTTCTCGATGAGATCAGGGAACGCTTCCCCGGGGACCCCGGCCGAATCGCCAGGATGTCTGTCATCGAGGAGGGGCCGGAGCAGAAGGTGCGCATGGCGAACCTGGCGATCATCGGGAGCCACTCGGTCAACGGTGTCGCGGCCCTCCACACGGAAATCATCAAGGAGCAGCTCTTCAGGGACTTCTTTGAGCTCTGGCCGGATAAGTTCAACAACAAGACCAACGGGATAACCCAGCGGCGGTGGCTCAAACTCTGCAACCGCGGTCTCGCCTCCCTCATCACCTCAAAGATCGGCGACCGGTGGATCACCGACCTCTCAGCCCTCAGGGACCTGGAACCCCTGGCCGACGACCCGGCTTTCAGAAAGGCCTGGCGCGGCGTGAAGGCAGCGAACAAGGCGCTTCTGGGCGGATACATCATGAGCCACAACGGAATCGCGGTGGACCCCGCCTCTATATTCGACTGCCAGGTAAAGCGTATTCATGAATACAAGCGCCAGCTCCTCAACGTGCTCCACGTGATTACCCTCTACAACCGCCTGAAGGATAAAACCGGGGTCGATACAGCCCCCCGGACCGTTATCTTCGCGGGCAAGGCGGCGCCGGGATACTACATGGCGAAATTGATCATCAAGCTGATAAACGCCGTCGCCGAGAGGGTGAACGACGATCCGGACATCGGGGGGGCCCTGAAGGTGCTCTTTCTGCGGAACTACTGCGTTTCCAACGCCGAGAAGATCATACCCGCTGCGGACCTTTCCGAGCAGATCTCCACCGCCGGGATGGAGGCCTCGGGCACGGGTAACATGAAATTCGCCCTCAACGGGGCCCTCACCATCGGGACCCTGGACGGTGCCAATATCGAAATAATGGAGGAGGTTGGCAGGGAGAACATATTCATCTTCGGCCTCGACGCCGCGGGGATCAACAGGGTGAGGCGGGATGGGTATAATCCCCGGGGCATTTACGAGACAGATGCCGGCCTCAGGCGGGTCCTGGACATGATCGGAGACGGGAGTTTCTCCCCCGAAGACCGGGGCCTTTTCCGCCCGATTGTTGATGCCCTCCTCAACCATGGGGATCGGTATATGCTCCTGGCCGATTACGAAAGCTACGTGAAGTGCCAGGACCTGGTGAGCGAAACCTACCGGGACGAAGAGAGGTGGACCAGGATGTCTATCCTGAACGTTGTCCGGATGGGTAAGTTCTCCACGGACCGCACCATCGCCGAGTACGCCGGGGAAATATGGGGGGTGAAACCGGTGCCGATAACCCTGAGTGAGAGCCAGTAACCCATCAGGCGCAGGGGTTAACCCCGAAACCGGATCAACCCCTCCTGTACAGTTGAAGCCGCCAGGACTCCGTCCCGCGTAAAGACCTGTCCCCTGTTCAGCCCCCGGGACCGGCTGGCGCTGGGGCTGTGGCTCACGTACAGCAGCCAGTCGTCCATGCGGAAATCCCGGTGAAACCACATGGCATGATCCAGGCTCGCCACCTGCATTGTCGGGTCCCAGCACCTGGCCCCCGAACACGTTGCCGAACCCGAGGTCCTGGGAGTCGCCCCGGAAAATATTCTCCTCGATTTTTTCAAGCTTCAGAAGCGACAGCAGTTCGTCCAGAACATTTATGGTGGGGGTACCCTCTTCCATTTTTCTACCTTTGTTTTAAGTACCGGTCCTTGTGAGTGAACGTTTCCGTGAAAACGGCACTCACTGGACGACCGATAAACGCATTATGCAGCATGCTCACACTGTTCAGCAATAACTTTTTGCTTAATGGGAACCGGATATGCCTCGAAAGACAAAAATTCCGTTGAACGGATCCACATTCTACTTGACTATGAGACCAGGAGTATGATTCCCACCGGTTGTACCCGGATTGAAAATTTCTTGCAATATTTCACACCACATCTACAATCATCTCCTGTCTTAAAGATATATCGGCAGGTCCTGACAAACAGGACCTGCCGACAGGGTCATTTCCACTAACACCAGAACGTATCATGCTCAAAACGGGGATAAGGCCCGGCAGTCGACTCAGGGCCCCAATATAGCAGAACCAGCGCACCAGCCCCTCATAAAAAAACATGGGAGCGTAGACATGAAATCAGAAAAGCTTTCAGCCAAGACACTTCTGGGCTACGGCCTCGGCGACCTCTACGGGGGAGGCGCCATGACCATCATCTCGATGTACTACTTCGTGTTCCTCGTCGAGGTTGTGGGCATCAATCCAGCCCTGGCCGGGACGACCTTCCTGGTAAGCAAACTCTGGGACGCCGTAACCGACCCCTTCATGGGCATCATATCCGACAACACGAGGACAAAATGGGGAAGGCGCAGGCCCTACTTCTTCGCCGGCATTTTTCTCATCTTCGTATCATTCGCACTGATGTGGACCCCCATGCCCATCAAAAGCCAGGGACTCACCTTTGTCTTCTACCTGGGGGCCTATCTCTTCTTTTCCACGGTCTACACCATGGTCTGGGTTCCCTACCAGTCAATCGCAGCTGAGCTGACCCCCGATTACGACGAAAGGACCAAGCTATCGACCTTCAGAATGGTCTTTTCAAACCTTGCCGGCGTGCTCGGCGCCACCCTCTCCTATGACCTCTTCGTCATCGGCCTTAACAGGGAAGACCCGGCTAATGGCTACTTTATTATGGGCATCTGTTTCGGCCTCTTCTTTGCCCTGCCCTACATCCTGACCTTTCTCTGGTGTAAAGAGGACCCCGAGTTCATGAACGAGCCGAAGAAAAAGATCGGCAGCCTGAAATCTTTCATCCGTGACTATTTCATCGAGCCACTGTCAATCAAGCCCTTCAGGAACGTTACCATGATGTACCTCTTCGGATTCATGGCCAGTGACGCGGTAATGATGATGGCCCTGATTTTCATGAAGTATTATCTGAAAATTGACTCAATGATGACCCTGCTGGTGCCGGTCTTCGGTGCCATGATCATTGCAATCATTCTACTCGAGGTGCTGCAGATAAACCGCGCACTGGGAAAGAAGAACACCTTTATACTCTCCTGCATTATCTGGCTCGGGGCGTTTTCCACCGTCTTCTTCATGAAGCCCGGCATGAATCAGACACTGCTGACCCTTTTCGGCATTGCCTTCGGCATCGGCAACGCAGGCATACAGGTCATGGTCTTCGCCATGTTCCCTGACATACCCGACGTGGATGAGCTCTTCACCAACCAGCGCCGCGAAGGCACCTTTTCCGGCTTCTTCGCCTTTCTCCGCAAGGCCGGCGGGGCCTTTCTGATGTTCATCATCGGGGTAAGCCTTGAGCTTGCAGGCTACCTGGAGCCCATCGAGAAACTGGCGGACGGCAAGCTGGTGAAAATCGACCAGGCGCAGACAGACAGTTTTCTCTTCTCACTGCTCCTGCTTTTCACCCTGATACCCAGCGGTCTTGTGGTAATCGCCATGACAGCCTGCATTTTCTATCCCCTTTCGAAGAGTGTGCATGAACGCCTGCGCGGCTTTTTGGTTATCCAGCGCGAGGCCCGCCATACGGGCATTGAGCTGACAGAAGAACAGAATGCCGAGGCCCTGGAGCTGAAAAAAATGCTCGGAGACAGGAATATAGTGGACAGCCGATAACACACATTGTGCGGTATAGATCCGTTGTTCAGCAATCAATATCTGGCAGGAAGGAAAAGCAGTTTTTTCTGAGATAAATTTATGGACAGGTCCCGCTATGACTACAGACAGGGACCAACGAAAATTGATGAAAGATAAAGTTATCTATTCAACGGAACAGGGGGACCTCCGGAAGAAGCAGGGCCCCGGAAAGATCCATCACGGCGAGAGCCATGACCGCGATAAGGGCAAGGCCGGCGACCGCTCCCTTCAGCGTCAATCCTCCCTTCATCTTTTCTTCACCTTACCAACACCGGTGTTGGTTTTACACCTCACGACGAGGCTGCCCTCGTCATTCCGCTCCAGCTTTTCCATATCTTTAATGGAGAGAGACATCAATTCGTCGCTCCCCTTGTCAAGGTAAGTTTTAAGTATCAGTCCCTGAGAGTGAACGTCACCGTAAAAGCGGTACCTGAAACACGACCGATCATGCACAGTATGCAGTATACGTGCAAACATCAGCAAACACTTTTTACTGAGAGTGAACTGCAGATTCTAAGAAAAAAGTAGAAATCTGGTATGCAGATTTTCTCGGATGAGGCCGAAACAATGAAGCGAGGCATGGGGGCCGAGCGTCAGGATGCTCGCGAAGACGTTAGGATGGCACTCCGCAGCGAGCAAGAAAATGTTTTTCCATACATAATGTAAAAAGCCCCGCGCAGCGGCGCCCTCTCTTTGGGCACTTTCTCCGGGCGAGCAGAGAAAGTGCCATTATGTACGACCAGCTCCCGGTCAATTTTTTAATATAATTTAAGCAAAAATCATTGTTGAGATTTCTCGATCTTCGCCCAGGAGTCCCGCAGTGTCACGGCCCGGTTGAAGACCGGCTTCTCAGGAGCAGAATCGGGATCAACGCAGAAGTAGCCGAGGCGCTCGAACTGGTACAGGGTGCCGGGTTCGCTCCCGAGGAGGCTCTTCTCCACCAGGGCTTCCGGTATCACCTTCAGGGAATCGGGGTTGATGTTGTTCTTCCAGTCTCCGGATTCATCGTCATCAGGATCTTCAGACGTAAAGAGGCTTTCGTACAGGCGCACCTCGGCCCTGTGGCACTCTGCCGCCGAAAGCCAGTGGAGGGTCCCCTTCACTTTACGCCCGTCCTTTGACCAGCCCCCGATGGTTTCCGGATCATAGGCGCACCGGATTTCGGTAATCTCACCGGCGTCGTTCTTTTCGAAGCCCGTACAGGTCACGTAACAGGCGAATTTCAGGCGCACCTCTTTCCCCGGGGCCAGGCGGAAGAACTTCTTCGGGGCCTCCTCCCGGAAATCGTCCCGTTCGATGTATATCTCGCGGCTGAATGGGAGCTTCCGCTTCCCGGCGGACTCGTCCTCGGGATTATTGATCGCGTCAAACTCCTCAATTTTATCCTCAGGGTAATTCTCGATGATCAACTTTACCGGGTTGAGGACCGCCATGACCCGGGGCGCCCTTTTGTTCAGGTCTTCCCTGAGGCAGTGCTCCAGGAGGGCGATGTCGACCACGTTGTCGCGCTTGGCCACCCCGATACGGTCGCAGAAATCGCGGATAGCCTCGGGGGTATAGCCCCGGCGCCGGAGGCCGGCGATGGTGGGCATCCGGGGATCGTCCCACCCCTTGACGTGCTTCTCCTGCACCAGGGTGAGGAGTTTCCGCTTGCTCATCACCGTGTATGAGAGGTTCAGCCGGGCGAACTCGATCTGCTGGGGCCGGTTCGGGGTGTCCACTTCCCGGAGGACCCAGTCATAGAGGGGACGGTTGTTCTCGAATTCGAGGGTGCACACGGAATGGGTGATCCCCTCGAAGGAGTCGGAGAGGCAGTGGGTGAAATCGTACATCGGGTAGATGCACCAGGCGTCGCCGGTGCGGTAGTGCTCCTGGCGCTGGATACGGTATATGACCGGGTCACGCATGGTGATGTTGCCTGATGCCATGTCTATTTTCGCCCTGAGGACGTGCTCCCCCTCTTTGAATTCGCCGGCGCGCATCCGCGCGAAGAGGTCGAGGTTTTCTTCCACCGGCCGGTCCCGAAAGGGGCTCTCCTTCCCCGGCTCGGTGAGGGTTCCCCGGTGCCTGCGAATCTCCTCCGGGCTCAGGCTGTCCACGTATGCCTTCCCCTTCTTGATGAGGACTATGGCGCACTCGTAGAGCCGCTCGTAGTAGTCGGAGGCGAAAAAAAGGCGGTCCTCCCAGTCGAAGCCGAGCCACCGCACGTCGTTCTGTATGGACTCCACATACTCCATGTCTTCCCTGGTCGGATTGGTGTCGTCCATCCTGAGGTTCGTGAGCCCGCTGAATTTCCGGGCCAGGCCGAAATTCAGGCATATGGACTTGGCGTGGCCTATGTGGAGGTAGCCGTTCGGCTCCGGGGGGAAGCGGGTATGGACCCGGCTGTCGTGCTTCTTGTTCTGAATATCAGCTACGACGATATCTTCGATGAAATTTGCCGGTTCAGGTAGATTGTTATCGGTCATAGACGGTGCCTGTAATATAAAATAATGGTCATTGTGTGCTTTAATGCACCCTTTTCAATCATAATATTCATAAAGGATTAGTTATAGTCAGAATTTCAATAAATTTTGCAAGATAGTTATCGGAATAATTAGCAACAAGTGTACGTATTCATAAACCCTTTTTGGTGGTCTGGGGGTGGAACTGTGATCTTTACTGTACGTTACACATGAGTACCATGATGCAAAAAATATCATTGAAATTTTAAAAATATTTCATCTGCAAACTTGACGATCCGTTTTTTTTTCTGTATTATGAAAATAGAAAAGTTGTTAGCACTCTATCAAGATGAGTGCTAACATAATTTTAATCAACAGGAGGTCTACCATGAAATGGGGAATTACAAGACGAGATGATGGGAACCGTTCTCCTCTTGATTCCTTCCGGAGGGAGATCGACACCGTGTTTGACGAGTTCTTTTCTCTCAAACCGTCAACCCTTTTTGACTCTGACTGGCTTCCAAGCATCGACGTGGACGAAAACGAAAAGGAATTCAACGTGACAGCGGAACTTCCCGGCATGGAGGAAAAGGACATCACCGTTACCCTTGAAAACAGCATCCTGACCATCGCCGGAGAAAAGAAGGAAGAACGGGAAGAGAAGGACGAAAAGAGGAACCGGTATCACTCTGAACGGCATTACGGCAGCTTCAGCCGGTCCATATCCCTGCCTGAGGAGATTAAGCAGGACAAGATCAAGGCGAAGTTCAAGAACGGGGTACTTTCCATCATGATACCGAAGGACGAGTCCGCGGAGAAGAAGCGGATATCTATCAAGGTCAACTGACATGAGAAGTGCTGCGGAGTGAAGAACGCAACGCAGGTTAACAAGAAGCGGGAACCGCTTATAGGGAAACGGTTCCCGCGAAAACCTTTATCGGAGGTAACACGATGTACGCAATAAATGATTATTTCGATGACGCGGTCAGGCTCAGGGATGTGGTCGACACCTTCTTCAGGGACATTCCCACCAGGGGAAACAGGGTGTATGAATACCCCTACATCAACCTGCATGAGAATGACGACCATCTGGAACTGAAGGCGGTCATGCCCGGAGTCGCGAAAGAGGACATCTCCATCGAGCTGACCGAATCGGGCCTGATGATTCAGGGTGAGCGAAAGAGCGATGTGACAGAGAAGCCGTATCTGCGCAGGGAGCGGACTTTCGGCACGTTCAAGAAATCGATACGGCTCCCCTACCCTGTCAAGCAGGACGCGATTAACGCGGCCCTGAAGAACGGCATACTCACCGTCTCACTCGAAAAGAGCGAAGACGCGAAGCCGAGAAAGATCGAAATCAGGTAACGGGAGGTAAAGTCATGGCAAACGAAGTACAAACCAGGGGCGACAACAGGGGGAAGGATTTCTACGTCGTTCCCCTCGCTGATGTCTATACGACCGACGAGGAATACGTAATAACGGCTGACATGCCGGCCGTGTCGAAAGAGGGCCTTGATATCACCATGGACAACAACACCCTCACCATCAAGGGGGCTGTTGATAATGACGAATTGAGCGGCGAGAATCTGAAGTACCGGGAGTTTTCCCTGTACAATTACCTGCGGACCTTCACCGTGGGCAATGACATCGACACCGGAAAGATATCGGCGAAGCTAAACAACGGGGTCCTTACCGTAACCCTTCCGAAGAAGGAAGAGGTCAAACCGAAAAAGATCGAAATTACCGTCAACTGATACTGAACGGCGGGGAGTGAAGAACCCCCGCCGTTTGTTTCAATTAAGATCGCGATTCATGTTACCGAAAATTTCCCGGTAACAAAAAAACCATCACAACATCCTATAAGAAAAACAGCTTCCGGGTCCCGTGAACACCATTCACACTATCAATTATATCATAAACAGGCAAATCATGGATAGAAGAATATACGGGACCTGTTTACTATAGTACTGAACTGTTAGTGAAAGCCAGGGAGGACATCTATGGATAAACCAGCATTTGTGAAAAATCTGAAGCAATTACTCATCATTACCGCAATCTTTTCAGTGACCCTTTTGACATTCACCTTCTGTAACGGCAATGCCACCCCATTCGGCACCGGTGAAGAGTCACCATTGAAAGACAGCAAAAAGATGGCTGACGCGGTGCAGGTCCAGGAGGCGTACCGGGAAATATACAAGCTCTACAGCGACCGTGTCGTGTTTATCAGCACCGAGCAGACGGTGAAGATGCCGGCCCATCCCTTCTTTAACGATCCCCTTTTCAGGGAATTTTTCGGCAACCGTCCAATGCCGAAGGAGCGGAAACGCCAGGGCCTGGGGAGCGGTTTTGTCATATCAAATGACGGTTACGTGTGCACCAACCATCACGTTGTGGCAAACGTTGACAGCGTCAAGGTCAAGATTGACGGGGACTCCTACGACGCGAAGATAATCGGCTCTGACCAGAAAACCGATATCGCCCTTCTTAAAATTAAATCATCGAAGCGGTTCAAGCCGGTCTACCTGGGCGACTCCGACACGGTGCAGGTGGGGGACTGGGCAATCGCCATCGGCAACCCCTTCGGCCTGGACAAGACCTTCACCACCGGGGTCATCAGCGCGATCGGGCGGAAAGACCTGGACCTCATGGGAGGCTACCAGTCATTCATCCAGACCGACGCCTCCATCAACCCGGGAAATTCCGGCGGCCCGTTGATAAACATCCACGGCGAGGTCATTGGCATCAACCGGATGATCTACTCCCGGAGCGGCGGGTACATGGGTATCGGTTTCGCCATCCCCGTAAACCGGGCGAAGACGGTCCTCAATCAGCTCCAGAAGCACGGTAAGATCAAGCGCGGGTATATGGGGGTCCAGATAGTCCCCTTTACCGAGGAATACGCGAAGGAGACTGGCCTCAAGGATGCCGAGGGCGCCCTGGTAGGGGGCGTTCTTGACGGAAGCCCCGCTGAAAAAGGCGGCGTCAAGGTCGGCGATGTGATTAGAAGCGTAAACGGTAAAAAAATCGAAGACTTCGGGGACCTGGTTGAACTGGTTGACAAGACCCCCATCGGGAAAACACTTAAGGTACAGGTCTGGCGAAACAGACAGCTGGTGAACCTGTTCATCACCATAAAGGAGAGGCCCTAGGGGTCTCTCCGTTTCCCATACACCCTGAATTCTATTATGTGATTTGAAAAAGCCGCGGTGATACGAAATTTCCATGTACAGGACTTCCCGACCTGCGCTGAACTGGTGAAGAGGTAAAATCCACAATCAGTCCGGGCATGGTTCCCCTTACTTTTTTTATTTTGTAAACACAAAAAAACTTGCATAATCCATACCATGGTATATTAATCACGGTAAATGTGTATTGAATCACTCACCATTTATCTGATATATTAATATCAAAAAAAATTCAATAGAGTAAAGGAGTATGAAATGGCGATTTCCAAGGTCTGGATTGAAGATGGATGCACCTCGTGCGGTCTTTGTGAAGATACCTGCCCCGATGTGTTTGAAATGGAAGACGTAGCCGTGGTAAAAAGCGGTGCTGATTTCAACGCGAACGAAGACTGCATCAAGGAATCCGCTGAAGGATGCCCGGTTGAGGTTATCAAATACGAGTAACCTGATCACCGTATCAACCGGACTGGTTCAGGGCGGTCTGACCGGGTGCGTTGAAAAAAAGATGAGTTCGCATTCCGGATTGCCTTTTTAGCCAAATCTTCATTATAGAGAAAAAATTCTTCTAAAAACGGCGCGGAATACAAACTCCGCGCCTTATTACATTAATATACCGTTTTCCATTCCTCATCCGATCCATTATGAAAAAATCATTCAAAACCAGTAATTATTCCTTAACTATTTTTGTTATTTCAAGGCGCTACTATAGCATAT
>CAZEPS010000128.1:0-11649 GCA_964514165.1 uncultured Leptospirales bacterium | reverse complement strand
TCCTCAAGTCATGGCGGGGAGAACTCGGCCCGGCAGGTAAAATTCGGGCCCTGGAGAATCTGCGCGGCTGCGGTATGATGGAGAGGGAACTCGCCGTTGTGGCACAATCCGGCCTGTCGGTTCCCGGTACGCTTTACGGCCCTGATGCCGCGGATGAACTGGACGGTCTCCCCCGGGCCCTGCGTGAGTACCTGGACAACCGGGACATCCCCTTCAAAACAGTGGAGAAGGTACTGGCCATGCCCAATGAGATGGCATTACTCCTCGGGAAATGGGCCGAGCGGATCGATTTCAGGGTTAACTATTTCAAGATGATAACCGGGATGCTCCTCGATATCAGGCAGGGGGGCGGAGAAATCAGCGGCCTTGGTGATCTCAGTTACGACGCGGATGACCCGAAAAAGGGTGAGGAACAGGTATTCCGGGCGGTGTACGAGGCCCGGTATCCTGAATACAGCGCCCTGAAAAAACAGGCTGACGAATTGAAGGGGGCACTGGAAAAGAAGGGTCTCAGTATCGATATCCCCCCTTATTTTGAAGGGGGGAGCGTGACGCTGCGAATGGAAGTTACGAAAACAGCGAAACCTGATGAGTTGAGAAAACGCCTCGACGCGGCGCTCTCGCGGGAGATGGCCGAACTCCTGAAACTCCTTTAGGCTTCAGTGGATTTTGCCCTTGTCTCCGCCGTCTTCGTCGGTGTCGAAATCCCCGCTGAACTGGGAAAGGCTCAAAACCGTGCTGTTGAAGATGAAGCCGGTGATGATGAACTTGGAGAATTCCTCATTTATCCTGGACATCTCGAAAAGCTGGTGGGTGACGTAGATGCAGTTGTCCATGAGCTCACGCAGAAACATGTCGTTCAGGGGTTCTTCTTCTTTCTTGTTCGAAAACTTTTCCAGGGCGGTTTTGCGCGATTCGCGGATCATGGACTCCAGGAGGTTTTGAAAAAAAACGTCAAAATCCTCGGTATAGGGGAGCTCCACACCGTTTTTGAGCTTGATCATTCGGCTGGTTATTTCTCCAGTTTGTCCTGAATCTTGTCGAACTCATTCTTGAAAAGGGAGCCCAGGTTTGAGCCGGAATCGCCGTCCTGCTCCCCCATGAACTTTTCGAAGTCTTTCCGCTCTTCCAGCTTCAAGGCCATCCGTTCGCTCAGTATGCACATTTTCCTCGCGC
This sequence comes from uncultured Leptospirales bacterium, assembly GCA_964514165.1. Taxonomy (GTDB): domain Bacteria; phylum Spirochaetota; class UBA4802; order UBA4802; family UBA5550; genus CAZEPS01. Next base: position 10,473 of record CAZEPS010000128.1, on the reverse strand, counting down.
TGTCAAGATCCTTTATGGCGACCGTTACCTCGGTACCGGTCGGGTACTTCTTCTGGAGGTCGGTCTCGTCTTTCGCCAGGAGGTCGTCCTTCGGGGCGAATCCGAGCATGCCGTTCGCGAGGCGCACGTGGATCCCGTTTTTGCGGGCCGATTCGACGATGCCGGCATGGGGGGCTTTCTTCAGTTCATGCGCCGGGGAGAGCCAGGGATCAGGCTCGTCGGTGACCAGCTCCAGGGATATCTTCCGCTCATCCTTTTTGATGCCCGTTATCCGCACCATGACCCGGTCGCCGAACGAGAGGACCTCTTCCGGACGGTTCACCTTCTTCACCAGGCTCATCCGTGAGACATGGATATATCCTTCAAGGCCCGGGGCGATCTCCACGAAAGCGCCGGTCTTGATGAGGTTCACCACGGTCCCGGTATGGGTATTTCCCCTTTCGTACGAATCGATATGCTCCCAGGGGTCTTCGGACAGGGCCTTTACGCTCAGGGTTATCTTCTTGTTCTCCCAGTCAAGGTCGATGACTTTAGTTTCAATCACGTCCCCGTCACTATAGGACTTTACGTCAACGGCCCTGCTCCAGGAGAGTTCCGATTTTGGTATCAGCCCTTCGATCCCGCCGATATCGAGGAAAATCCCGAAGTTCTGGATTGATTGAACCGTGCCTGAGATGGTGTCCCCGATGGAAAGGGTTTCTTTCAGGTCTTTCTCCGCCTCGATCATCCTCTCTTCCTGGAGGGCCCGGCGGGAGAGGACGATGTTCTTCCCCTTCCGGTCGTATTCGATTATCAGGAAGGATGAGCTCGTGCTGACGAGTTCCTCCGGGTCGGCGGTGGGCTTCATGTCTATCTGGGAGAAGGGGCAGAAACAGCGGATCCCGGAAAGGGAGAGGGAATATCCACCCTTGACGACCTTCTGGATGGTAGCGTGCACGGGGATCCGGTTTTCGTAGGCCAGTCGGATGAGGGTATTGTTGATCTGCCCCCTGCCGAAACGGGTGGTGAGCCGTATTTCACCCCCGCTGTCGGAGACCACATACGCCTCCACCGGGTCGTTTATCTCAACGGTCAGATTTTCATCGTCATCCAGGAACTCACTCAGATCGATGACCGCCTCGCTCTTGCCAGATATGTCGACGAACACGTTTTCCTTGCCGATCTGGACAATTGTGCCCGTTACTTTTTCTCCCGGGGTGAAGGAGTCGCTTCTTGAAAGTGACTGTTCGAGCAGTTCCTCAAAATTTTCGTTCTGGGAGTCCTGCCTCTCTTCTTCGCTCATTGATTCCTCGTCTTGATTTACTTACTTAAGGGGTTTTCTGAACGTACAGATTAGCGACAGCCCCCCGAATCTGTAAACACATTTTTTTCGGGGTTATTAAGCTGCAGTTTACAAACACGGGAGGTTCCTACAATTTTTTTTAAAGTTATTGACAGGGTGTAATATGCGGATGAATATATTTCAATTACCCTCACCCCCATACCCCTCTCCCGTAATTTTGTGGGTGATGTGATGGGAGAGGGGGCAAATTTGAGAATAACATTGAGTCTTAAAGAGCCAGCAAAGATAAATGTAAATTAGGCTTCATTCAAAACTAACGGTCATTGCGTGGCTGTCGTAGACAGCCGTAGCAATCTCTCAAAAAAGTACCAACAATCATTGCATTATCATGTAATGTACAGGTTTTATCAAATTATATGAGAGATCGCTTCGTCGTCCCGGCTGGCCGGGACTCCTCGCGATGACTAATTTAACGGTTTTTTTGTTTGCATTGAGCTCAAATTTGTGATAGACTATTTAATAGTCCTCTGTGAATCTGTGCCTCTGTGGCGCTTTAAAAAAGAAAGAAAACGGAGAAACCTATGAAAAAGCTGTTCAGCCTTTTTCTCATCACGGTGATTTTCTCTGCCCCTGCTTTTGCCCAGGAAGAGAAGGAGAAGACCATGTCCAAAGAGGAGTACATCGCTGCTCTCTCCTCGGACAGGGAGGAACCGGTAATACTGAAAGCGGCCGACTGGGCCGGTGAAAAAAAGGTAAAGGAAGCGATACCGAACCTTACCGGCCTCCTGAAAGACAAACGTGAGAACGTCAGGTCTGCCGCCGCGGCCGCCCTCGGTTACATCGGCCTTGAGGACGCGGTCGAGGCCCTGAACCGGGCCATGCTCGAGGACGAGAGCCCCATCGTAAGGTACGCGGCTGTTCTCGCCACCATGAGAATCGGATCGAAGAAGTCCATCGACGCCCTGAAACAGTCCTACGAGCAGGAGACAGACCCCTACATCAAAGACCTCCTGGAAAAGGTACGGGAGAAGGCGAAGAAATAACCCGATAACTATGCCCCCTGCCGCCGATGGCGGCCCCTGAAATAAATCTGCTGGCATGGTGCGTCAGTCGCGGCATGCCTTTTTTGTATGGAGAACAATGGAAAAACCGGTAAAACCTGAAGAAGTACAGTATCTCGTTTTCGATATCGAGTCAGTCCCTGACACGAAGCTTATCAAGATGGTGAAATACCCTGATGAGGAACTCTCAGACGAGGAGGCGGTGAGGAAATACCAGGGGGAGATCCTGGAGAACACCGGCGGGTATACCGAGTTCATCCCGGTTACCTTTCAGCTCCCGGTGTCTATCTGCGTGGCCAAGGTGAGCGGAGACTTTAAACTCCTGGAGGTGGTCTCCCTGGACGAGCCGAACTTCCGCCCCGGCGAAATGGCGCGCCTCTTCTGGCACGGGGTTGAGGTAATATACAACAACGCCTCGTTCGTATCGTTCAACGGCCGCGGCTTCGACGTCCCCCTCCTGGAGCTCATGGCCTACCGGTACGGCTACACGGCGAAGCGCCATTTCAAGGACAAATTCGCCGGCCGCTACCGTTTCGGGACCAAGCATATCGATCTTCACGACTGGATGTCGAACTACAACGCGGTGAGAATGCACGGCGGCCTGAACCTGCTCGCCAAGGTCATCGGCAAGCCGGGCAAGATTTCCGCCAAGGGTGACGAGGTCTACGACATGTACCTCGGGGGCGAACACGACAAGATCAACCGGTACTGCGTTCACGATGTCCTCGACACCTACTTTGTCTTTCTCAGGACCAGGGTGATGATGGGTGAACTCGGAATCGACCTGGAACAGGAGATTGTCAGGTCGGCGAAAAATTTCCTCGTCGAAAACCAGGAGTCCGTGCCAGCTTTCACGGAATATCTGGAGAACTGGGGGGACTGGGACCCCTGGCCGGCATAGGCGGTTCGAACTGTGCCGCCCTCTGTACCTCCGGGGGATTGTCCTTCTCTATGACCCGGTGAATGGCCCGTTCCCCGATCTCTGTTATGACGATATCCGGTTTTTCGTGGTCTAGTATGTCTACTTTAAAGTCGTGGCTGAAATAGTCCCAGCTGTACACTATCCGGCGGAAATTCTCTGACAGATAGGGCACCATTGCCGTGGCCATGGAATCCCTGAACATGACCGCCTTCGGCAGCGCGGGATCGTTCACGGTACTTATGATGAAGGACTGGCTGACGGAGCTCCGCTCGGCGTAAAAGGGCTCAATTACGTTTGCTGTCTTTTCATCCTTTTTACCACCCTGCCTGCCCATGTACATCTTCCGCGCACGGTAGGGCCGGTCCGGTTTCAGGACCGGCACCCGCTCACGCAGTTCCTTCTTCATTCCGAGGTAGTAGTACATGTCGCCTTCCGTACGGTTAACGTAGGTGATGGTGAAGTCGTCGAGTTCGAGGGGGTTCAGACGGGGGAACCGTTCCTGAACCGTGTCCATGATTTCACGGTAGGCGACAAAGGCGCCGAGTTCGTTCCAGTGGGTGTCAAACTTGTAGTAGAGGCGGAACCTCTCCTTGTTTTCGATGAGGACCGGGCGGACGTCTATGTAATTCACCTCGCTCTCTTGAAACAGGGCGGCGAGCTGGTCTGTCTGGGACATGTCGTCGGCCTTGTCTATCCAGTCCGGCAGGTATTCGGAGTATATGCCGTGCTTGTTCGGGGCGATGATGAATATGTAGGTCATGCCGTTGGCCTCGCACCAGGCGTGGCGCTCGTACAGGATCTTCCGGTACCGTATAAGCTGATCGTCGGTCAGGGGCCTGATGGCGCGGTACTGCTCCAGGACGCCGTCCCCGGCCCAGAACATCCAGCTGTCTTTCCCGTATATGACGCTCCGCTCGTTGAAATTGTTCAGGTAATCGCTCAGAATCGTGTTATAGGCCTCGACCAGCACTGACCTGAAGCCGTAGTTGTTCACGTAGTAGGCCTGGAGGGCCCGGAAGTATTCCCGAAACGATTGCAGGCTGGGTTCGAGTTTCGGCAGGGTATGCTCCCTCCTGAGCTCCCTGGTCTCGGTGACACGGTCGATGTATTTGTTCAGCCCCGCGATCATGACGATATTCGGCAGGGTCACTACCAGGAGAAAAATGATAATCAGTATGTAGCTGTAAACTCTGCTTTTCATACCCTGTCCTAAAACCTGAAGTAGATAAATGGATTATAGGTCCCGGCCGAGAGTTTCAGGATGCTGAGCCCCAGGATTGCCATGAGGAGGAGAATCTGGAACGCCGGATAGAGCCGTTCCATCACCCTGGCCGGCTTTCCCCGGTATTTCTCGAACGCCCCCTTAATCTTATTGTCAATATACGGAATGATGGGTGCCCCGCCGATTAATCCGAAGACCATGGCCAGGATCGTGTCCATCTGCACGTAGAAATTGATGTTGTGGCCGGCGCCGGTCCCCTGGGCGAAACCGTACATTGCCGCAAGGTAGGGGAACGCGTAGCCGACCGTTTCCGCCCTGAACATGACATACCCGGGAATGAGGGCCATGAACATATAGAGCCACCGCACCGGAAGAAACGGTACCTTTTCAATCTGGATAATCCGACGCTCCAGGGCCATGAACATTCCGTTCCAGAGCCCCCAGAGCACGAAGGTCCACGAGGCCCCGTGCCAGAGGCCGGTGACGACGAAGATGATCAGCAGGTTCAAATAGGTCCTCGGCACCGAGATCTTGTTCCCTCCCAGGGGGAAGTAGAGGTAGTCCCGTATCCAGCTGGTGAGGGATATGTGCCACCGCACCCAGTATTCACGCACCGACTGGGAGATGTTCGGATAGTTAAAGTTCTCACGGAAGGTGAATCCGAACATGTGCCCCAGGCCGATTGCCATGTCAGAGTACCCGGAAAAGTCAAAGTATATCTGGAGCCAGAAGCAGAAGACCCCGATCCAGGCCAGGGGTGTCGTGAGCTGGTCCGGGGGGATGTCGAAGATCTTGTCCGTGCACAGGGCCACGGTGTTGGCGATGAGCACTTTCTTTCCGAGGCCCACGATGAACCGCCTGATCCCGAGGGCGAACTTCTCGACCGTGGTGTAACGCTCGATGAGCTGGGTCGCCACGTCGTGATAGCGGATTATAGGCCCGGCAATGAGCTGGGGAAAGGATGATATGTACAGGGCCGTGTTGATGAACTTCTTCTGTGGCGGCACCTCGTTCCGGTAGACGTCTATTACGTACGACAGGGACTGGAAGGTGAAGAATGAAATCCCGATGGGGAGGTGCACCTTCGTATATTCCAGCGGGTCGAACCCGACGGCCCCGAGTAGGAAATTCAGGTTGTCCACGAAGAAGTTCGCGTACTTGAAAAAGCCGAGAAGCCCGAGGTTCAGGATCACGGCCATGAGAAGGACCCGCCCCGGGGTGAAGCGCTTGTGGTTCCTGCTTATCCAAATGCCGAGGATATGGTTCGACACGATTGAAACGATCATGATAAGGACGTAGAACGCCTCCCCCCAGGCGTAGAAGATGAGGCTCGCGGCCAGGAGCACCAGGTTCCTGAAGCCCTTCGGCACAATATAATAGATTAGAAGTACCAGCGGAAGGAACAGGAACAGAAAATATACGGAACTGAATACCATGGCGCGCCCCTAGTCGTTCCCCTCCAGGGCGGCATTCACCCGGGGCGCGTTCTCGGCGATGCGGAAAAAGACCCGCTCCGCAGCCTCGTTGATGACGATGGCAGGATTCTCGTGCTCGATGACGTCCGGGTTGAAGTCGTACCTGTCCTTTTTGGCAACGTACCAGAAGTAGACGATGCGGCTGAAGTGCTCGGACAGGTGCGGGGCCAGGTCGTTGGCGAAGGAGTCCCGGAACATGACCGCCTTCGGGAGCGAGGGGTCGGCCTTTTCGGTGACGTAAATTCCCGGGGTAACGGGGTCCTGTATGTCGAGCTTCTTGTCGCTGAAATTCTCGCGGTAAAAATCTTCGAGCTTCACCGTGCGTGCGGTCCGCGGCTTTTTCGGCACCAGGAAGATCGCGTCTATCCGGTACTGGTCCTGGATGCCGGCATAGGCCGCCAGGTCTCCACCAGGGATGACCGCGTGCTTCCGGGTGAAATCGTCGAGCTCAAAGGGCCGTATCCGGGGGAACCATTCGGCGACCGGATCGATTATGGCGCGGTAGGCGGAATAGGCACCGAGCTGGTTCCAATGGGTGCCGGTCTTGTAAAAGATCGGGTGCACTCCTTCGTATTTCTCTTTGGCCCTGAAGAGAATGTCTTTCAGGTGGATGACCTTCACGTTCGAATTTTTGTTCACGTACTCCATGAACTGGTCCACGTGGGACTCTTCGGAGGTGCGTGTCAGGCCCTCGGGCATGTACTCGGGATAAACGGTCAGCTTGTTCGGGGGTATGACGAAGAGGTAGCGTATGCCCCGGGCTTCGCACCAGGCATGCCGCTCCTCCAGGATGCGGGTGAATTTTTTCAGCTCATCTTCGGTCATGGGGGTGAATGCGCGGTACTGCACCAGGGAATCCTCCCCGGACCAGAAGAGCCAGTTCTCCCTGCCGAAGATGACCTTTCCCTTTATGACGCTCTTGACGTATTTCGTGATGATGACGTTGTACGAATTAATAAAGAGGTTCCTGAATCCGTAATGGTCCTCGTAGTATTCTTTCATGCCGTCGAAATATTTTATCGAGGCCTTCCACGTCGCAATGGGACTCTTCTTCACCAGTTCCCGGTCAGCCTCGAACTCGGGCCACTCGGCCAGGACCTGCTTTGTCCCGCTCTTCACGTCCGGTTTTATCCCGAGGACCATGGTGGTTGAGGGGAGGAATAGTATGACCATGGTGAATGTAATAAACAGTATTTCTGATAATCTCGTTCCCATGTCGCTCTCGAATCAGAATATATAGTAGATAAAGGGATTATGGGTCCCCGATGACAGCGTTATTATCGAAAGAATCAGCACTGTCAGGAGGAGCAGCATCTTGATGATGGGGAACACCGGCCTCATGATCCGGGCGAACCGGCTTTCGTACCGGTGCAGGGCCGTGGTTATGATCTCGTTGAGATAGGACATGGTTGGCCCGGAACCGATGACCCCGGCGATAAAGGCGATAATGGTCTCGTTCTGCACGTAGAACATCGGGTGGTGGCCGGCCCCGGTCCCCTGGGCGAAGCCGAACATGGCGCCGATGTAGGGGAAGGCCTGTTCAAGGGTATTGGCCCTGAAGAACACGTACCCGATGAGGATGACCACCATGGTGTATGTCCACTTGATCGGAACGAACCTTAAGTATTTGTCCACGTTGATGACCCGCCGCTCCAGGGCGAGGAAGAGGCCGTTGTAGAGCCCCCAGAAGAGATAATGCCAGTCGGCCCCGTGCCAGAACCCGGCCAGGACGAAGATTATCACCAGGTTGAAATAGGTGCGGAACGTCCCCTTCCGGTTTCCTCCCAGGGGGACGTACACGTAGTCCCTGAACCAGTTGGTGAGGGATATGTGCCACCGCTTCCAGTGGTCCCGTATGGAGAGGGAGATGAAGGGGTAGTTGAAATTCTCGAGAAAGGTGAATCCGAACATGTGCCCCATGCCGATGGCCATGTCCGAGTAGCCCGAAAAGTCGAAATAAAGCTGTATGGCGTAGAAGAGGACCCCTATCCATGCCAGGGCGAAGGTGAGCTCGTCCGTGGGGATTCCCTCGATGCCGTACATCGGGTTTCCGAAGATCTTGTCAACGGTCAAGGCGCAGGTGTTGGCGATGAGGACCTTCTTTCCGAGCCCCACGATGAAGCGTTTGAGCCCCAGGGCGAATTTTTCCCTGGTCACCTCACGGTGAAAGAGCTGGCTCGCCACGTCGTGGTAACGCACAATGGGCCCTGCCACGAGCTGGGGAAAAGAGGATATGTACAGTGCCGTGTTGGTGAACTTCTGCTGGGCCGGGACCTCCCGCCGGTACACGTCCATGATGTACGACAAAGACTGGAATGTGAAGAACGAAATCCCGATGGGAAGGTGTATCCTCGGGGACTGAATGGCCCCAACGTCCAGGGCGGCCAGGATATGATTTATGTTTCTAACGATGAAGTTGCCGTATTTATAGAAACCGAGCAGGGACAGGTTGACGATTATCCCGATAACGAGGACCTTCTTCGGGGTCAGTTTCTCGTGGTTTTTGTCGATCCAGACACCGAGGTAATGGTTCACCACGATGGAGAAAATCATGATAAGGGTGAAGAACCCCTCCCCCCAGGCGTAAAAAAAGAGGCTCGTCAGGAGGAGCCACACGTTCCGCGCCCGTTTCGGAAGTGCGAAATACACGGTCAAAACTATAGGAAAAAACAGGAAGAGAAAATGAACAGTGCTGAATACCATCGAAAATCCTCGTCAATTCCGTTATCGGGTGAATCCTTTTTATATAAGGGCACACCAAAAAAAGACTTTTTAGAAGACCCCCATAATTTTGACAGGCCGTGCCGTTGCGGTAAAAATAGACATATTCACCCCGTGAATTATTCCGTCAATCAAAAAGCGTTGCGGGAACCCCTGTCTCAATCCTCGTCAGAAATGACCCTGACGCCCCCCATATCGGCGGAGGTCACGTGCCGGGCGTAGGTCTTCAGTGCGTCGGACACCTGGCGGTCGCGGCCGGCGGGCCTGAAGGCCTTTTTTCCTTTTGCCGTTTCCTGTTCCCGCCGGGCGGCGAGTTCTTTTTCATCGAGCAAAACCTTTATGGTCCGCTTCGGGATGTCTATTTCTATGGTGTCACCGTCCCGGAGGAGGGCGATGTTCCCCCCGGCCGCCGCCTCGGGAGACACGTGGCCGATGGAGAGGCCGGCGGTCCCGCCGGAGAACCTCCCGTCGGTTATGAGGGCGCACTCCTTGCCGAGCCCCATGGACTTGATGTACGAGGTCGGATAGAGCATCTCCTGCATGCCGGGCCCCCCCTTCGGGCCCTCGTACCGGATAACAACCACCTCGCCGGATTTCACCGACCCGTCGAGGATGCCGCCGCAGGCCAGGTCCTGGGAATCGAAGATTTTCGCCGGGCCGGAGAAGGTGTAGGCCTCGGGGTCGACCCCGGCGGTCTTCACGATGCACCCCTTTTCAGCGATGTTCCCGAAGAGGACCGCCAGGCCCCCCTCCCTGCTGTAGGCGTTGTCGAGGTCCCTGATGCAGCCCTTCTTGCGGTCACGGTCGAGTTCCCTGAACCGGTTGGACTGGGAGCCCATGACCAGGTTCCGGGCGCCACCGCCCGGGGCGCTGTGAAACAGTTCCAGGGCCTCCATGGTGACCGAGTCCCCCATGACGTCGTGGGTGTCGATGATCTCCCCCAGGGACCGGGCGTCCACCCGTCCGGCGGAACGGTCGATGAGGCCGGCCCGGTCAAGCTCCCCCATGATGGACATGATGCCCCCGGCCCGGTTCACGTCCTCAACGTGATAGTTGGAGCTCGGGGCCACCTTGCAGAGGTTCGGCACCTTCCTCGACAGGGAGTCGATGTCCTTCATGGTGAAATCGACCCCGGCCTCGCGGGCGATTGCCATGAGGTGAAGCACGGTGTTGGTGGACCCCCCCATGGCGATGTCGAGGCACATGGCGTTCATGAAGGCCTTCCGGTCAGCGATAGACCGGGGGAGCACGGAGGTGTCTTTCTGGAAATAGTACTTTTCGGCGATGTCGACGATGATGTCCGCCGCCTTTTCAAAGAGGGCGAGCCGGTTGGCGTGGGTGGCCACGACAGTGCCGTTGCCCGGAAGGGCCAGGCCGATGGCCTCGTTCAGGCAGTTCATGGAATTGGCGGTAAACATTCCCGAGCAGGAGCCGCACCCGGGGCATGCTATCATCTCCACCTCGGCGACCTCGGCGTCCGAGACCTTCGGGTCGGCGGCCATGACCATGGCGTCGATGAGGTCGTACTTTTTGCCGCCCCGGACCCCCGCTTCCATGGGGCCGCCGGAAACGAAAACCGCCGGGATGTTAAGGCGCATGGCGGCCATGAGCATGCCCGGGGTGATCTTGTCGCAGTTGCTGATGCAGACCATAGCGTCGACCCGGTGGGCGTTTATCATGAATTCCACGCTGTCGGCGATGAGGTCCCGGGAGGGGAGGGAATAGAGCATACCGTCGTGGCCCATGGCGATGCCGTCGTCGATTGCGATGGTGTTGAACTCGGCGGCGAA
>CAZEPS010000127.1:0-11654 GCA_964514165.1 uncultured Leptospirales bacterium | reverse complement strand
ATGGACGGGGTTTTGGTCCAGGAACAGGTTTCCGGAAAGCGGGAGTTCGTCGTCGGGATGAACCGGGACCCCCAGTTCGGCCCCACGGTCATGTTCGGCCTCGGGGGGGTCTACACCGAGGTACTGAAAGACGTCTCCTTCCGCATAGCGCCCCTCATAAGGGCGGACGCCGACGAGATGCTCGACGAGATCCGTTCCCGGGAGCTGCTGCGCGAGTTTCGGGGGGAGCCTGCCGCGGACCGTGGCCTCCTGGTGAAGGTCCTCATCGCCATCGGTGATCTGGCCATGGAAAACGGAGAGGTTTCGGAAATAGATATAAATCCCCTCATCATAAGCGGCGGCAGGCCGGTGGCGGTGGACGCCCTGGTCATACTGGCCGGTTGATTTTTAAATCGTTCAACCACAGAGGCACGGAGACACTAAGTAAGTATTCAATAATACAGCGTGATCAGCAGTCTGTTAATGATTAGCGGTATGCCGCAGAAAAACTATGGGAACCTCAATTCATTACGGGGTTCACTTTCGGGTACATATTTCGGTCTAAAACGATTGAGAAAGGGACTATTCTGCCATAAAAATATTAATTATTTTTTCAAATAGCATAATCGTACAAAAAATTATTTAAAATATACAATACAGGGGAATCCTCCCGGGGGTATAGTGACCGTATCTAACACGTAATAATCTCTATCCGATTATTTGCGCGTCATCTGCATAAACGGAGGGTGTTATGGATATTTTTCAGGAACTGGCAGCAAAAATAGAAAAAGGGGATTCCGCCGGGACCAAGGAGCTGGTGGAAAAGGCCCTGGAGGAAAACCATCCCGCCGGGGACATTCTCAACAACGGCCTCATAACCGGCATGAACAGCATCGGGATAAAGTTCCGCAATAACGAGGTCTTCATTCCCGAGGTCCTGGTTGCGGCCCGTGCCATGAAGGGGGCCCTGGAGATACTGAAGCCGCACCTGGCGGCCGCCAAGATCGAGTCCAAGGGCAAGGTCCTCATCGGGACAGTCAAGGGGGACCTCCACGACATCGGCAAGAACATCGTGGTCATCATGCTCGAAGGGGCCGGGTACGACGTCGTTGATCTCGGGATAGACGTTTCAAAAGATCAGTTCATCAGCGCCATCGCCGACGAGAAACCGAGGCTTATCGGGCTCTCCGCCCTGTTGACCACCACCATGCCCTACATGAAGGACATCATCGCCGCTGTCAGGGAGACCGGCAACGACGGTGTCAGGGTCATGATCGGCGGGGCCCCGGTCACCCAGAACTTCGCGGACGAAATCGGGGCTGACGGTTACGCGGCTGACGCCTCATCCGCCGTTGACCTGGCCATGTCGCTGATGTAATTCTCCAGCGGCCGCCGGTCCTGCCCGTTACGGGATAAACCGGCGGTTTGCTCACGGAGCGGGTTACGTGACATGACAGATATCATACTGCTTACCGGGTTTTTCGGGTCCGGCAAGACCACCATGCTCAACCGCATGCTCGGCCACTACCGGGTCTGGGGAAAGCGGATCGGCATCATCCTGAACGAATACGGGAAGATCTGCATTGACAGCATCCTCATCGAAAACAGGGAGGAGTACCGGCTGGTCGAGATAACCGACGGCTCCATATTCTGCGGGACCAGGCAGTCGGTGTTCATTGACGGACTGGCCTATTACAGCGGGAACCCGGTGGACATCCTGATTATCGAGACGTCAGGGTTCGCTGATCCTTCCGGAATGGAAAAAATCGTCGCCGGGGTAAACGAACAGACCGGGGGCCTGTTTCGCTACAGCAAGTGCGTCACCATGGTGGACAGCACCAACTTCCGTTCCCTCTACGACACCGTCGGTGTCCTCAGGAAACAGGTTGAGTCAGCGACCCATATCGTCATCAACAAGATTGATCTCGCCGGGGACGACGAACTGGCCCAGGGCATCAGGCCCGAGGCGAGGTTTTTTTACTCATTCCTGGCCCGCATTCCCATGGACGAACTGGACGCCGTAACCGTGAGCAGCCTGCCGTGTCGGCAGTACGATATCCCCCACCTTTCGGAAAACGCCGCCATGTTCCACATTCACGGGGAGGGGGACGTCGACCTTCACACCATCCTGGAACTCCTGGGCATCGTTACCGCGGCCTCGTACCGGGTCAAGGGGCACTTTCACTGCCGCGGTTCCAGTTACTATTTCGAGTCCCTGCACGGTGAACTCGTGTACCGGCAGGTGCAGGAGACCGGCCGGCCCGGCTGCATCATGGTCATCGGCCCCGGGATCGGCGAGTACCGGGAGGGGCTTCACGACTTTCTCCGGGAGCGCAACGTCACCTCGATACAGATCACCGAGGGAAATTTCCATTGGGCCCCGCCAGACTGTGTGAAAATCCCGGATTGAGCCGTGCGCTTCAAGGACCATTTTTCCGGACATTCGGAATCGTACGCCAGGTTCCGACCCGCCTACCCTGCCGCCCTGTACGGATTCCTCGCGTCCCTGGCAAGAGACCACGACCTGGCATGGGACTGCGCCCCCGGGCGGCCAGGCCCGCCCGGGGGCTTTCTCCCTTTTTCAAAAAGGTGATGGCCTCGGACGCGAGCGGAAGCCAGCTCAAAAGCGCTGAACAGAGCGAAAATATCAACTACCGGAACTTCCCTGCCGGGAAGGCGGATATCGCTGACCAGACGGTCAATCTGGTCACCGTGGCCCAGGCCCTCCACTGGTTCGATTTCGGCGGATTTTACGCCGAAGTAAACCGTGTGCTCAAGCCGGGGGGGTCATAGCCGCCTGGACACATTTTCTTCAGACCGTAGAGGACAAGGTCGACGCTGCCGTGGCCCGGTTTTACCGGGACGTGGCGGGCCCGTACTGGCCCCCGGAGCGGAGTCACGTTGAGAGCAGGTACGAATCCATCCCCTTCCCTTTTGACGAGATACCGGTGCCCGAATTCTCCATGGAACTGGAGTGGCGTCTCGATGACCTGCTCGGTTATATCGAGTCCTGGTCCGCGGTGCAGCGCTGCATAAAGGAGAGGGGTCAGAGCCCCATGCCCCAGCTGGAGTCCGAATTACAGGAGATCTGGGGGGACCCGGATGCGCCGAAAACAATCAGATGGCCCCTGACGGTAAAGGCCGGGCGGAAAAGGTGAAATATTCTTCATAACCTGTTGACAACCAGGTGACAATTCATTACATTAAAGATACACGGAGCAAACAATGAAATTCATTACTGTCAGGGATTTGCGCACAACACCCGCGAAAATATGGAAGGAACTTCCTGAAGAGCGGGAATTGATACTTACTAATAACGGCAAGCCGATCGCACTCATAACTCCGATTAGCGAAAACGACCTCGAAGAAACCATATCAGCTGTACGAAGGGCCCGGGCCATGCAGGCTGTTCACAATATGCAGATCTCTTCAGTAAAGAAGGGGTTGTCCGGAATGAATAGTGAAGAAATTGAGAAAGAGATTCAGTCTGCACGAAAATCCAGAAAACCATGATAATCGTACTGGATACGAATGTACTGATTTCAGGTGTTATAAACCCATCTGGTATTCCTTCGCAGATAGTCAGCCTGTTTTTAAACGCTAGTATACACCTGTCTGTCGATACGAGGATACTCGCAGAATATTCAGATGTTTTATATCGGGAAAAGTTCGGTTTCAAACCAGAATTAATTGAATATCTTCTAGAGTATATCCATAAAGAGGGTATAATAATAACAGCTGAACCAATAAATACAAAATTTACCGACGAGGATGATAAAAAGTTTTATGAAGTAATGATTGCAGCCGAAGCAGATTACCTGGTGACCGGCAACCTGAATCATTTTCCGGAAGAAAACAGGATTGTTTCACCAAAAAGTTTCATTGAAATGTATTTTACCATAATGGATTACAATAAAACAGAATAACCATACTTGCATAATCTATATAGATATTGCTTGTGTGGAACAGAGAAGAAAAAGATGAGACGTATAATATCACACTTATCCCTCCTCTTCTCACTTATTATAATAACTTCAGTAACAGGGTGCAAATCAACCCCGCAACTCAAGGAGAGCGTCTCAAGGGGAAACGTGACGTCAGCAGAGGAATATCTCGATGCACTGATAAGGGCCCAGATGAGAGAACACCGGATACCGGGCATGGCCGTTGCCGTTGTCCATGAAGGGAAGATCCTCTTCTCCCGGTTCTATGGGAAGGCCCACGATAAAAAAGACACTCCCCTGATACAAGGGGCGGCCTTCATGGCCGGATCACTGTCCAAGTCCTTCACCGCCATGGCGGTGTCGAACCTGATACACGACGGAAAAATCGATCCCGACGCTGACATAAAGACCTATCTTCCCGGTTTTTCCATTAAATCATGGGAAAAGCAGGAACGGCCGATAACCGTGCGCCACCTTCTCACCCACACATCGGGACTCCCCATCGATTACTACGCCCGGTTTACCGGGGAGCGGAATTTTTCCGCCGAGGCGCTTTTATCCCGCCTCGGCGAGGAGTACCTCTGCTTCCAGCCCGGCACGGCGGTAAAGTATTCGAACATCGGATACAAACTCGTCGGGATGATTGTCGAGCGGGTGGCCGGGAAATCCTTCGAAAACTACATGAGAGAAACCGTGTTCAGCCCCGCCGGCATGAACGGGAGCGCGTACAACAAGGCGGATGTCGGCGTCACCGCGACCGGCCATGACGGGAACCGGCGAAACAAGGTCATCCCCATGATTGATATCAGGGACAATCCTTCGAGCGGGCTCTTTACAACGATCAGAGATTTAACCTCTTTTCTCAGCTATCTTTCCGGGGAGGGGGACGCATCCGGCATATCAATCCCTGGACCCGAGGCGGTCAATTCTGTTATTAAGAACGCTGACTTTTCCATCGACACCTTTTACGACAGCATGAATATCTACACCACAGGATGGTATCTCGGGTTTTACGATTTTCCCGGTGTGCGGCACGTTCTCTCAAACAGCGGCAACGTGAACGGTTTCTCGTCGGAACTGACCTACATCCCCGAGGCGAAACTCGGGATGGCGGTGCTGTCAAACTCATCCCTCGGGTGGAAGGCCGATATTGTCATCGCGGACCGCGGCCTCCGGGCATATCTCAAGGCGCTGGGGATCAGCAGCGATACACGCGAAAACACCTATGAGCGGAAGCTTTCCCTGTCACCTCCACCTGCTGATGTGACAGGCAGGTATGCCGCGTTTGGATTCAACGTTAACATATACAGAAAGAGGGGGAAACTGCGGGCCAAGTTCACCGGCCCCGCGACCCGTCTCAATCTAATTGAAAATGGCCTCTACGGAGGAAAGGTATGCATCCTCTTTGCCTGTATTGACGTCGCGAAGTTCACAGAATACGATGACATTCGGTTCAGGTTTTATACGAACCGTGAAGGGGAGACTTTTTTGTCGGTCGAGCCCTCCTACGGCAAAACCTATTTCTACTTTCCCCTGCACCGGGTCAAAAAGCCGGACATTCCAGATGGTTTCAATAAAAACTACGGGGTCTGGAAACTGACTGCTCAAACCGACTATCCGGACATACTGAAACTCTATCTGCGATCCGACACATTCACCGTGTACGAGAAGAACGGGTGGCCCCTCATGGAAACGAAAACCTGGATGGGAAAAGGGACCCTGGTCCTTTTCCCCCTGACAGCCGACCTGGCGAGGATTGCCGGGTCTGGAGAAATTATATCCTTCAAAAACAACCAGCTCGATTTTATCGGACTCACATATAAAAAAAATAAATAAAAAAGGATTTGACGCGATTTTTACTATGCTATATTTTTGTATAGTATAATATAAGACATATACAGGGGGAAAGAATGAACATTAAAAGGTACCTTCTCGCGAGCCTCGGGGCATTCGTTACGTTTCAACTCCTGGATTTCGTTATTCACAGCGTCATACTGATGAAAACATACCAGGAATTATCTTCGTTGTGGCGGCAGGACATGATGTCCTATATGTGGGTCATGTACCTGGCCAGCGCGATTATGACATTGCTTTTCGTCTATATCTACACAAAAGGCTATGAGGGCAAAGGCGCTATGGAAGGGTTCCGGTTCGGGCTCATTATCGGCCTCTTCATGCAGGTGCCCGGAGTTTTCGGCCAGTATACAGTTTACCCTATACCCTTTAATCTCGCGCTCCAGTGGTTCTTCTACGGCCTGGTTGAATTCATACTCGCCGGTATCGTGGTAAGCTTGATCTACAAACCGAAAGAATAATACGCATATCAGTACAACATATGTCTGGCCTGAACCTCCTCTCAGTCAAAGAGGAGGTTTTTTATTAAAAAAATTCGAAAGAATTCATTCTCCCGGTCGTATAGCTTTATAAATGTTGGGAGGATACCATATGAAAATCGACACGACAATAAACATCAGGAAGGAGATTTATAAGAGGATTGATGAGGCCTCAAAAGAGTGTTCTGTTTCCAGAAGTGAACTGGTTTCCCTGCTTCTGAAACGGGCAATGCGGGACAGAAAAACCGATAAGAATCGGTTTTCCCGGGTTACATACCAGAAACGGGACGAAAATGCGGAATGGAAACGGCCCCATGTGATGCTTGAACCAGATGTATATGAAAAAAGTATCGACATGCGGAAACTTTACAAAATGTCGGTTTCGTTTATTCTGACGGTTGCTTATAACCGGTACTTTGATTCTGTCATTGATGAACTGCTTAATGGGGAATGTACCGATAAGAATCTCAGAAATTATGTTTGTATTGGGAAAAGGTCCGAGGGTGGGTTTTCGTATGTTGTTTTTTGGGATTTTCCACCAGAGAAAGAACTTATTAAGTTTCTTGAATAATAAAGTGCCGATAACTATTCACAGTTAATAGTATTTATCCAATTTTTTAGTCAATATTAACTGTGAATAGAAATACACGGCACAAAACAACAGCCAGAAACTCCAAATCCATCCCCACGAGAACATAAAATACCATGATGGTAAACCATCAACGGACAAACTGCGTACAAGCCATAAAAATCTGGTGGACGGAGCATCATAATTCTATACTGTTGATCTTAAAAACGGAGCAAATCATGCAGGACATCCCGGTAGAAAAAACCATAAACAATCGCCATTCGTGCAGAACATTTAAAAAGAAATATCTCAGCCAAAAGGACACTGACAAGCTCAAGGAAACCATCGATGGAGATCATACCGGGCCGCTGGGAAGCAAAATACGGTTCACATTAACCGCGGCCAGTGATGACGATACCCGGGTCCTCAAGGAACTTGGGACGTACGGTTTCATCAAAAACCCTGCCGGATTCATCATCGGGGCGATAACCGACGGACCGCACAGCCTTGAAGACTACGGGTTTCTCATGGAAAGAAATATACTCCTGGCCACGCACATGGGAATCGGCACCTGCTGGCTCGGGGGCAGTTTCACGAAAAGCACCTTTACCCTGAAAATTGACGCCCAGGAAACCGAGACCGTTCCGGCGGTTGTCGCCCTCGGGTATCCTGCTGACAGGAAAAGCAGGCGCGAGGCGTTGATCCGGTGGGGGGCCGGTTCTGACAGGAGAAAACCGTGGAATGAACTGTTTTTTAACGGCGCCGGCATCCCTTTGACCGGGGAGACGGCAGGAAATTACGAACTTCCCCTGGAGATGGTCCGTCGCGGCCCTTCGGCTTCAAACAAGCAGCCGTGGCGCGTATTCAAGGAAAACAACAACCTCCATTTTTTCCTGGAGAGAACCATGGGCTATTATAATGAAAACCGGGCCCTGTTCAAAATGGCTGATATTCAGCGCATCGACATGGGTATTGCCATGTGCCATTTCCAGCTGTCAGCGGAGGAAAAAGGATTGAAGGGTTCATGGAAGGTACTCAAAGAAAGGGAAATCGACCAAAGAGAGGGCATGGATTACACCGTAACCTGGCAGGGAAACTGATCTACCCTTTACCGCAGCAGTGCTTGTATTTTCTGCCGCTCCCGCACGGGCAGGGATCATTACGGCCGGCAGTGAGTGCAACCCGACCTGACCGGATGTCCATCACCTTCCGGTGAATCTCCCCGAGCCTCGGTTCCAGGTGGCTGACTAACGACTTAAGACTCTCGCAATATTCGCTCTGTGCGGTATACCCACCGGCCGGGGTTTGCCTGAACTTGGTGCAGTCGCCGTGGCAGAACTTGAACAGGGCGCACTCGCGGCACTCATCCGGATATTCCGACTTCATGGCTGCGAATTTACTGCGCAACGGGCTGTTTACGATCGAATCCATATCATCGGTTACGATATTTCCGAGTCTCCATTCCGGGTACACGAAGAAATCGCAGGGATAGCAGTCCCCGTTGTGCTCCACGACAAAGTAATTGTCACAGTTTTCCATCCAGCAGCAGGAAACGTGGCGGCCGTCGATGTGGTACATCAGGATGTCCTCGAAAAAGCGGATCGATACATGGGGGAAACCGTCATCCATCCAGAGGTCGAATATCCTTTCATAGAATTTCCCCACTTCCCTGCCGTTGACCGAAAAACCGGTGAGGCCGGTATGCTCCTCATCCCACTCAAAGCAGTTGATAAACTGCAGGAAGTTGAAGCTGTTCTTTCTGAAAAACCGGTAGACCCCTTCATGCTCCCTCACGTTCGCGTCGGTGAGGAGGGTGAGAATGTTGAACTTGACCCGGTTTTTCCGCATCCGTTCGATGGTATCCATGACCCGGGTAAAGGTCCCTTGGCCGTCAGGGGTAATCCGGTACCGGTCATGGATCTTTTCAGGCCCGTCCAGGCTTATTCCAACGAGCCAGTCCTCGTCCGCGAGAAACCCGCACCATGCGTCGTCAAGCAGGAGCCCGTTGGTCTGCAGGCAGTTTTCAACGACCTGCCCGTTACGTTTCACTGACCGCTGAAACCGGGCAATCTCCTCAAAAAACTCAAGGCCCATGAGGGCCGGTTCCCCCCCCTGCCAGATAAAAATATTATGGGCCCTTCCGTCGTCGAGGGTCTTTTCAACCATGGCACATGCATTTTCTATTGACATCCTGCTACCCCCGGGATAGACGTCCTCAACCCTCTTATAAAAACAGTAGGGACAGGCCATGTTGCACCGGTACGACGCGGGCTTTATCAGCAGGGAGTGTGATCTGTTCTGGAGTTCTTTCATAGGGATAACATAACTCGATTGCAGGAGGTTATTCCATGATCATCAAAATTAAAAAAGGATCAATAAAATAATTCATCACAACTATTTTTTATGAAGAACCTGTTATATAGTTGAATCGTAACTATTCGGCTATATGTAATTATATGCATATTAAAAGAAAATTTGTTAATATAATTCCCTGCCGCCGAAGGCGGCGGGGAATTATAAAGCCAATTTTTATAAAAATGTACATCTATTCAGCAATAGCTGAGTAGATACGTTGAATCTAAGATTGTGTTTTATATGTAACTCAGATTCGTATTATGTATCAAAAAACTTTTTAAATGGCAAAATATTTCAGTAAGACATAAGGGAAACTCTTGTTTAATTAATAGAGGCCCCATGATTTTTTTTGAATTCAAACTGAGGAATTGATATACTGACCATGCGGGCACATCCAGCTGGAAAAAAATGAAGCACTGGTTATTTTAATTTAAATGGGATATGTATGGATTATTTAGCATGCCGTAACATGATTATTGCGAAACCGAGCGGAATTTTAAAGGGAAGGAACATCCCGAAATTTGAGAACGAAGTGAGTGAACTCTTCAACCTCAAGCCGGATGTCCTGGCGGTTGACCTCTCCCGGGTTTCCGACGCGGACTCCTCGGTCCCGGACGCCTTCAAGCGAATCCGCAAAAAGGCCAGGCTCCGTCACTGCGAATTAATCCTCTGTGATGTACCCCCCCAGGTATTCGATACCCTGGACATGGCGGGCCATTTCCCCATTAAATCTATTGATGAACTCGAGCAGGAGTTCAATCTCTGCACCCGTGACATATACGGAAACCGGAAAAAATAGTTCCGTCACATTTTTACCATAACAGAATAAACCTGTTGACAGAGAACAGGATCTGTACTAATTTAATCATTTGATTTAATCGATTGATTGAAGAAAACATCAAAATAATTAGTTTTGGAAAGTTCCCTCAATTATTCTGCCAGGAATATTCAAATGAATGGTAATAATGAAACCCTGCAGAGAATGTTCAACTCCTTCGGAAAAGAAGGGGAGATCCCGGTACGAATAAAAATAATCATTGCCGCGGTTACCTGCATCGAACGGGACGGTATCCAGAAACTGACCACCCGTGCCATAGCCGCTGAAGCGGGGGTCAACAGCGCAGCAATTAACTACTACTTCGGTACCAAGGAAAAACTCCTCCACGCGATCATGGAATTCACCCTGGAGGGGTATTTTCAGGATATTGAGAAGGAGATACTCGACAAGAAAATCGACGATCCCCGTCGGGCTCTGAAAACGATACTGGAGTTTACGATTATAGGAATGTTACGGTATCCAAATCTCGTGAAGGCACACCTTTACGAACCCCTGATTAACGGAAACTACGACATCCCCTTTATCGAGCGCTATAATGAACAGCTCGGCAGGATAACCGACAAGATCGTTTCAAAAATCTCACGGAAAGATGAAACAGGACTCCGTCTCTCCGTTTGCCAGGTTTTTTCCTCCATCATGATCATGGGCCTCATGCCAGATGTCTTCACCCGGTTCCTCGGCATGGATCTCAGTGACCACGAAACGCAGCAGGCATACATCAACAACCTCCTGGACGCCTTCTTCCCTGAAGGTTAAAAATACTTTTTATATTCACGGCCTCAGGTAAATCTGTCCCGAAAGAAAGAAGGAGGACATCACCATGATATACAGGGTCGTACAGTGGGGAACGTGGGCCGGGCAGCCATAGAAGGAATTCTGGCGCACCCGGAACTGGAATTGGCAGGGGTATGGGTTTTCAGCCGGGAAAAACCGTGAATCAGCACGTTCCTTGACCTCCCCCTGGTAGCGGGACGGGCTGCCCGGTAAGCCTGGGTACTTTTTACTGAAAGATCTTATCCGATTTCTTCAATGCGTAATATACCTTCCCGGTTGAGTACGATGCGGAAACGGCTCGTAAAATCAGTTCCCTCTATCACAAAATGGGAAATCATGTTTATGTGATAGACACGCCTCCCCTTCACCTGGCGAAAACCGTTTTTATCCGGAATGTAAACCTTCCGGTAGGGGTTGTCCATACTGCGAAGGAAATCCTCCACGTTGATCCTGATGATGTCAATGATTCCCTTTGACGGGTATTTCCCCTTAATCCGGACCTGCCGGTGCGGCTTCAGCTTGATATATTTCCGGTACAGCATGATCTTTTCACCGATGAGGCTGTTATCGATATCCGCAAGGGAGTCACTCTTCCGCAGTTCCATGATCGATTCCGGTATGTTCGTCTCGTTCACGAAATGGACGCTCTCCTTGAAAAGGCCGATCTTCCTGCTGAAACTCTGGTAGATGTTCCTCGTCCGGTCGTAGAGAAAATTGTTCACCTTCAGGTTCAGATAGACCCGCATCGATTCCTTTATCCGGTCCTTAAATATGTACCCGACGACCAGGGCGATGAAAAAGGGAAGGGTCAGGTTCCCGTACCGCCACTGGCTGATATAGGCGACAGCCGTGGCGACGACCAT
>CAZEPS010000126.1:6696-12002 GCA_964514165.1 uncultured Leptospirales bacterium | reverse complement strand
AGGTTCCCTTTGGGGCACACATGTTGGTTTAAATCGGTTTTATCCCATTTAAATAGTGAATAAAACCGATTAATAGATGTACCCTAATGCTTTAAAATAGTGAATACAGATATTGGACAGCCTGTTGCCCAGAGGGTATAAATGTGAAGAAATCAGTTTTTATTGATTTACATTCATACAATATCCGATTAATAGATGTACCCTTTAGTAAAAGTATTGATATTTCTGGAAAACAATGCCAATATGCTTTGAAGCCATGAAAGATAAAAATGTAATACTGAAATTCAACAATGCTATTCGCCTGGAGCGGGAGGGGTACTATCTCAAGGCCCTTACTGAATATATACAGGTTATCCAGATGGATCACGGTTATCGAGAAGCCTATGTGAATCTCGGTTCCCTGTATTCGAGGATGAACAAACTATCCGAAGCGATGCGCTGTTATAATTCAGCCCTTGCTCTTGGAAGGGATTTCATTACCTATTTTAACATGGGAAGCATACATTACAAAATGGGTAATTATAAAAGGGCGGTGATGTTTCTCGAAAAATCGAGAAAGCTCAATGAGAATTTCACCCTCTCCACCCTGGTCATGGGGCTCTGCTACAGCAGGCTGAACAGCATCAAGGCAGCGAAGAAGAATTTTTTACGGGTGCTGAAAAGCTGGCCTGACAACAGGGTTGCCCTGACCGCTCTCTCGATCATTTTTTATAATGATCATCAGTACCAGGATTCACTGCGGCTTCTCAATATTCTCCTGCAGTCGGATAATGACAATAAAAAGGTTCGTGAGTTTAAATCAAATGTGCTTTACAGCGCAGGCAGGCTGGAAGAATCGGCACATGAGTTTAAAACGTTGACGAGAATATCGGACGGTTATCGGTACTTTAATGAATATATTAAAACAATCCCGGTGGAAGTGTACACGGACCGGTACGGTTCACTTGAAGAAAAAATTGAATTTCTCCAGGAAAAAAATGATTCAAACAGTCTGTTTTCATTGAGCCTCTGTCACCTGTTTAAGGGGGAGACAGATAAAGCTATCGATTACCTCTTCGAGGTAAAAAAACAGTTTCCCGGATAATATCATCTAATTAAAATAATACCAATTATTCGCCCAGGACTTCCCAAAAATTACCATTGTATCTCACTTCAAGCTCATGAAAAAAATTCTTTTCCATATAATGAAAAAAAACTGCTGGTCTTTGCAATTCCATGAAACGGGTTCCTTCATTATCAGTCAGAATTTCGAATGCCCACCATACAGACACTTCTGCCGCATATTCATTTATCTTCCCTGTCCAGCCAAAGGGTTGTGTTAATTCTGACCGGGGAGACATGCCAAACCTGGTTGAAGGCAAAAAAATTCGTATTATTTGATCTTCAATTGAACCGGACAATAGTCCCTGGAGGGTAAACAGCTGTATATTATGAATATTAGCCTGGAAAGAATGAATTATATCTCCCTCTTTGCTAAAGCCGAAGGGTGTATAATTCTGCTTCAGTATTTCAGCCTGCTTGTTTTTTAATTCTACTAGATCATTCAGTTTCATGATACTTTTCAAAAATTATAATAATTTAAAAATAATGTATTGACAATTATTTTAAATAATTATTTATGGTAAATCCTGGTGGTTATGGAGAGAGGGAAACACCTGTTCCCATTCCGAACACAGTAGTTAAGCCTCTCATCGCCGATGGTACTGCACTGGAGACGGTGTGGGAGAGTAGGACACTGCCAGGATTGCATTTATCTTACTATCAAAGAAAGAGGCTGTCAATTCGACAGCCTCTTTTATATTAATTTTAATTACTGGGCACATCAAAAAACCAGTGTTTATAATTTTCACGAAAATTGTAAACACTGGTTTTATCAGACTTAGTGCGCCCCTGCAGATTATTTAAGGGCATTCTGAAGTTTCTTGACCTGCTGCCTTAAACCCTTCGAGTAGATAACATAGGTCACCGCGCATCGAATCTTGTCGCATTTCAATTCTTCAACACTGCCGTTACGGATAGAGCCCGCCACTTCTTCGGCAGCAGCAATCCCTGAGAGTCTGAAGTTTTTCATGCCGGCTGCGCCGCGGAATTTTCCCCCGGAAAATTGAAGCAGTATTTTATATTCCGCTTCAAGCCTGGCAGCTTCCTGGGCACCCTTTTCAAGACAGGCATAGAGGTCTTCGTCATCGAGATCGTCGGGGCATACCCCACCCTTGCTCTCTTTCTGAAGGCCGAGCAGGCCAATCGTAGTTATTGCGTACGCATCGTCATCAAGCCATTCACCTACCCTGTAGGTTTTGCCCTTTACAATATCACCATAATCTTTTGCAGATGCGCATGACATTGCTACAACGGCTGTCGACACAGCAAAAATAGTTAGAAGAATATGAAATTTCTTCATGGTTGTAATATCCTCCTTGTGAATAATTATATGTTTTTGAAGAGACCATTTTCTGCCAATCACGTTCTCTTCTTAATTTAAGGCTGCAATTTGTTATTCTTTATTTAAATAATTTCTTACAATGACACCGAGAAGCACTGTAATAATTATAATATTGATGAGGAACCAGATGAAGTTAATCTCCCTTGAAGAACCCCAATTGTACATTACTGTGGCAGCAGTTCCAGCACCGAATCCGAAAACAATTATTTCCGCATACTTTATAAAGATATTTGCCGAAGTGTCAAGTGCGTTTTCTGTGGCGGTCACCTGTGATTCTTCAAAATACTTTTTTGTTATTGGCAGTACAACAAACACAACAGCGAATATAATGGAAGAATTGACAAACCAGTTGTAGGTAAATAGCGGGATGAGTAAACCAATGAGCGCACTCCCCGCTAAAAATAAAAACATAACCGGCAGTGAGAATCTCTCCTGAATGTTACTCCAGATTTTTTTATAATATGGACCTATGCTTTTCAGATCATTTTTTGTGAATTCATCCCTGGTGATGATTAAATCAATATAGTAATATCCAGTGATTATAATGAACAGGTAGATAATAAATATTAATATCAGTTCTAAAATCACCGCAAATCTCCTTTTTTTATGATTTGGTGTATTCTTATTTGAAAAATTAAAAAGTCAACTGTTTTATGGTCCGATTCTTAACGATTTATTACTTGATTGCTATTAGATTGGCGAACTATGAATTTAGTTCTCAATAATTTGAAATTATTGCTTTAAAATGGTTCTTTATCAGAAATTATTCCTTTATTATTTCTGTACTTTGAATGCGCTATTATAGCATATTTCCTTGCCGCCTTCAGCGGCGGGGGAATACAATACAAGTATTATGCACCAAAAATCATGTTTAAGAATACATACTGTTCTTTTATAGATAAATTGTTATTCAGGGGGCCTCCAATGGGTATTTGAAGTCCCAGGAACCGGTATTTACATTTTTTTTGGAAAATTGAAAATACCGGTTTATAGATGTGCCCGTTATGTATATATTTACATCAGTACACAGACAGTACGGGTATTTATTTGCCTGATAATGGTGACTCATGTTAAATACATTGAGATGCCAGGAATTATTATAGAAAAAATATTTCAGTGCTTAAAGGAGACAATAATAATGAGAATCGCAATAATTATGATAGTTGCATTGATTATATCCTGTACGTCAACTTCTGATCAGCATGAACCTTCCGAAAAAAAGGCTCCTGCTGAAAAGGTTGAAGAATCATTTAAAACGGGCTGGGTTGATCCTGATACCTATGCCGTTACAGCGTCTGGGGAGAACGAGAAAGAAGCTGTCAACAATGGCATACATAAAATTCTAAAGGATATTGTCAGTGTCAGGGTTAGAAACGGCAGCCGTTATACTGATATATCAAAAATTCAGGTTGAATTCGACAAGCCCCTCAGGGAGGGGAAGGTTATCGATAAAAAAGAAACAGATGATGGGGTTGTTATTAATTTCCAGATACGGGGTAAAGATCTGAAGAAGAAATTTGAAAGATAATAATGACTTCAAAAACAATTTTTTATGAAGACCTTTCTCCCTTTCACTGTCAATCTGTCTTCGCAAAACAGCCTTACTGATTCAGGGAGAATTCGGTGTTCTTCCTTCAATATTTTTGCCGAGAGGCTCTGAACAGAGTCATTTTCTCGAACGTCAACAGATGCCTGTATGATAATAGGACCGGTGTCTGTTCCCTCATCGATGAAATGCGCTGTACAGCCGGTTATTTTTACCCCATAGTTAAACGCTTTTTCCTGGGCGTGCACTCCTGGAAAGGATGGTAACAGCGCTGGATGGATATTGATGATTTTACTTTTAAATATATTAACAAAATACGGGGTAAGAATTCTCATGAATCCCGCTGCGACGATAAGGTCTGTTTTGCTTTTTTTAAACAGTTTTATCATTTCTTTATCCAGGGATTCCCTGTCATCGTAATCTGCAGGATTGACAACATGAGCCTCCATGCCATAGATTTCAGCGATGCCAAGCGCTCCGGCTTCCGGGTTATCGGATATAACGATACCGAGTTCAGCTTTTATACTGCCTGTTCTGATCTCTTCAGCTACCGCCTGGAAGTTTGAACCCCGCCCGGATACAAGAAAGGAGACCCTTTTTTTTGCCATTTATCCTCCTATATTCGCATTCTTTCCAGTACATCGCTGGTGATATCATGATATTGCGGTGATACTGTAAATTCTTTTTCTTTTCTATTTACTACCAGGCCGGTAGAATCCGGCTTGCCGTACCGCGCAACCAGGGAGTAAACGGTCTGGATGTTCAAGTCAGTCAGGGTACCAAAAGCGAGGGCGGAAGGCCCTTTGAAACCGGGAAGTATCAGAAGATCTCCATGGTTTTTGTATTTAATCAATATACTGTTTTCTTCTTCATTTTTTGCAATAATCACTTTCGCGCTTTCTGTTAATCGGAAATGTCTGCCCACGGTGAGGAGATAAAAATCAACCGGTTTGATAACAGAGTGATAATCCAGAAGGTCTTTAATACGCCTGGAAATAAAGGGATCGGTGAAAAGACACCCCCCGGCCGGGGATGAATAGTCTGTGATGGTAAATTTCCTGGCTAATTCCATCTGCCGTTTTCTGGAACGTCCGCTTATATCATACAGCAGTTCACGGTCAACAATGCCCTCTTTTTCCGGTATTGTTTCAGGAAGGAGCCTGGCGGACAGCGGACGTAATAATCTCCCTCTGAGTCCACTGATTTTCTCAATGCGGTTCATCGTGTTTTTGAGCTGTGACATTGGGCGCTGTCCGATTACCTCCCCTGTTGCGACGAAGTCAGCATTAATTTCATTCATTAACTCGGCGGCCTTTA
>CAZEPS010000126.1:0-6686 GCA_964514165.1 uncultured Leptospirales bacterium | reverse complement strand
AGGGATTCATGTTTTTCCCGTATCCATGGGGGGGATTTTTCACCATCTCTAGATATTCACTGTCGCAGCGGTAAAAATGCAGGGGGAGACCGATGTCGTCTGCCAGTTGTTGTACCCGTGAATCGTGTAAATTATCGTCTGGTGGAATGAAGGGAAGAACCCCGTTAAAACCGATGCAGACTAAATCCTGGTTTAAGAGTATTTTTGCCGCGAGAATGCTGTCAAGCCCCCCTGAAAACAGTACTATGCACTTTCCTTTTTTCATTCTATCTCGTCATGGTTGAACAGCTGAATGGTTACCGTTTCTCCCGCAGAAACTGCTGAAACTCCCTCAGGGATGATAATGAGGCAGTTTGCCTCACCCATGGATCTTAATATTCCGGAACCCTGGGGGCCGGTGGTTGTTACATGAATAGTCCCGTTTTTTACGGTAAAGAATCCCCGAATGAAATGGCGTCGTTCCGGTTTTTTTCGAATATCCTCGTCAAGGACAGCATTAATTTCAGGTAAACGTAGTCTCCGCGCGCCCATTAGTGCAAGCAGGGCAGGCCGTACGAATTGAATGAACGATATCATTGTCGAAACAGGATTACCGGGAAGGCCGAAAAAGAGGGTCTTGTCCCTGGTTCCGAAGACGAACGGCTTTCCCGGTTTCATTTTAATCGTTTCAATCTGTACGATTATTTCGAGGTCCCGTACTACCTCCTTGATAAAATCGTATCGACCCATGGATATGCCGCCCGTGCTTATTATAACATCATGATTAAGCGCCCTGGTGAAGATATCCCTGGTTTTCTCTATTGAGTCACCGGTAATACCCAGATAATCTGGTATTGACTGATGCATTTGGATTTCTGTATACAGGGTATAGGCGTTGCTGTTTCGAATCTTTCCACTGGAGAATTCTTCCCCGACTTCAGCGATTTCATCACCGGTTGAGATTATGGCGACCCTTGGCTGCCGGAAAACGTCGATTCCAGCAATATTGAGGGAAGCAAGGATGCCGGTACTGGCAGGGTTGATCCGTTCACCTTTCCGTAAAACCTTTTGACCCGATTTGATGTCTTCTCCGGCCATTCGAATGTTTTCGTTCAGTGAAAGGGATTTTTGTATTTTAACCTTTTCTTCATTTTCTTCCGTGTCTTCAAAGGGGATGACAGCGTCGGCACCTTCCGGTATCGGCGCCCCGGTCATTATTCTTATAGCACAATTTCTATTCAGAATTCCCGGAGGGGGATATGCACCTGCCTGAATCTCACCTGTCAACCGCAGTACAACAGGATTTGACAAGCCTGCTCCTGCGGTATCAAGGCTGCGTACCGCATACCCGTCCATGGCTGAATTATTAAAACCTGGTATATCAATGTCTGAATGAATATCCTCAAAGATAAAGCGGCCTGAAGCTTCCCACAAGGACACGGTTTCCTTTTCAAGGGGAGTTATGGAGCTCAAAATTATCGAGAGCGCTTCGTCAACTGATATCATTTCTTCACCTGTCTTAAATTCAAATACCGGGTACATCCAGGTACGTCCAGAAACCAGTCCAGTACCATTTTTTGAAAAAAATGCTGCTGGACTGGTTTTTTCAGACTTTGTGCAACCGGTTGGCCGTCGAAAAATAAGTTTTTAGACGGCCACCGGTTGGTTTAATATTTGATGTACACTAACTGTATAGCTGATTTATTATCAAGAATGATATAAAATATATCGATAAACTAGATAAATTATTATAATGAAAACTCTAATTTGTAAGGATTATTCTTACAAAATAAAAGAAAATTTCCTACAACTCTTACAGAATGATAATTACTGCAAAATAAGAAATATTATAGTGTTCAAAATAAAAATAGTTGTATATATTACTTATATAGTAATATTATCCTGAAAGTATTCTGTTATATACGCTAAATAATTACAACTTAATACATTTTTTATTGACTCAATATATATAAAAATGATAAGTTGTTAATTAAAATTAAAATGACAATACCAAGTTAAAGGTGGTGGGACATGAACAGTAACATAGTTGAAAGCAAGTACAGGGAGCGTTATAATGATCATGAAGTTCTATCCAATGATGTTCTAGACGAACAGAAGGAACTGGATTTCTTTAAGCAGCTCCGATTACGACTGCGAGAAGTTCGAAAAGAACTAAAGATGACGCAGCGGGAATTTGGTGAGACTGCCGGTATAGATAGAAGGTATGTGGCGAAAGTAGAATGCGGTTCTCAAAATCCTTCTTTTAAGTTCTTACGAAGCATATCAATAAAGCATAAGGTCTCTCTTGACTGGCTTCTGTATGGTGTGGGCGATAAGTACGTTGAAACCACTCCTGAAAGCTACGGTGAGGAACTTGTGATTTTTAAGAAACTTCTCGATAACTCATCCCAGGAAGATATTGAAGTAATCATGAAGATGATTAAAAAGATTATCACCTGAGATTTTTAATAGTTTATTATTTTTTTGATGAAAAGCCTTCTTATTTGTAGGAGGTTTTTCATTTTTAAACCATATATTAATAAACCTTAGCTACCCAGGGTCAACTTCTTCTGGGTTAAGGATACATCAATAAGCCGGTTTCACGGTGTGCGTTCTCGCAGATTAATGAAGTACGACATATTCGAGTTCAATATTGTCGTTTATAATCTGGAAATCTTTAAGTGAAGTCTCATGCCAGCTTACGTGCCTTGAGGCAAGCAGTCTAATCTTTTTGTCCTGTTCTCTCAGTTTAATAAAAAAAAGACCGAGAGAAGCAATTCCGGCACTGTTAATGTATGAGAGCTGGGTCAGGTCGATAGTAAGAATTTCACTGGAGATATAGGCATTTTTCAGGATAAAATTCATGATCTCTTCGTATTTTTCCACTGTCTGTAGACGAAGGGCTCCCTTAATTATAATCTTATTCTCATCTTCTATAAAGTCGAGAGAATAGCTATCGTCAATTATTTTCATCTCAATATAGAGTTCTTGTTACATCATAACTGAAATGAGCAATCAGAAATACGTGTTCTTATTTTCGATTTGACATTCGATACTTGTATATGTCAATAGAAATAATATTTTTTACTGGAATCTGAGCTAAAAGAGTTTCGTTCATATTGTCTAATCCAGTTTGATTATCTCTCCACTATCACTGTATCCGAATATCTCCCCAATCCTTTTTAATTTTGATGAATACATGGCATTGTCAGCCAGGTCCAGAAGTGCCTGGTAGGAATCAACGTTATTCGGGTGCGGGTAGGAGGATATTCCGATTGAAAGGGAAAGGGTAAAATCCTGATCCGGTTTGTTCCTGTCCGAGACAATATCATGAATTTTTATCAGTTTTAACTGCTCCCTGATACGCCTGGAAACGACAAGTG
This sequence comes from uncultured Leptospirales bacterium, assembly GCA_964514165.1. Lineage (GTDB taxonomy): Bacteria > Spirochaetota > UBA4802 > UBA4802 > UBA5550 > CAZEPS01. The sequence continues at coordinate 3,324 of CAZEPS010000126.1, read as the reverse complement.
CATTTTCGTGTGTTGTTTCCGGCAGGAAAATGCAGAATTCATCACCCCCAAATCGGGCAGCCAGATCATAGGGACGGATAATATACTTAAAAAAGATATTGTTTCCGTTCTGGGTTCTGTACATGTTCTCATCAACAAATGAACTGCTTATTTTCTTTAAAACCTGATCCCCTACGAGATGAGTAAAGGTATCGTTTATCTCTTTAAAATTATCCGCGTCAAAGAATATTATTGAAAGATATGAATAGTTACTGTTTTCAGAAACGGTATTCTCTTTCATGTTGATTCTTTTGATACGCTCAAATTCAGATTTCAGTCGTTCCTCAAAGGTCTCCCTGTTCAGCAGGCCTGTCAAGCCGTCGTACCCGGAGAGCCTGAACCTGGTGGAGTTTCTTACGATTGCGGCAAGGGATTTTGGCCTCAGTGGTTTGTTTAGAAAGTAGTAAGCCCCCATATCAAGCACAATGTCTGACAGCTCGTCGTCATTGTACCCGGTAATAGCAATGACCGGTGTTGTTATTTGTATCTGTTCGAGGAGAATTTTCAGGGCCGTGATTCCGTTCTCGGGATCAGGCTTTTCTCCTTTTCTGTAGGGAAGAGATATATCGAGGAGTATGGTATCCCAGTAGGTTTTTTTTACCAGTTCTACTGCATCTTCGACACATTCACCATGGGTAATATAATAGTTTTTATTGGATGACTGCAGAATTTTCGTTATAGTCGTCCTGACGAGTTCATCGTCATCGATTATTAATATGCTTAAATCCCTTTTTTTCCCGATTAGTTCTGTATGGAAGTCATGTCCCATGGTATTCTCTTATACAGTTTAAACATACCTGTAAAAAATTTCAAGGAATCTCTCTGCGATTGTATCGGAATAATACTGTTTGATTCTTCTGGTATTTTCCCTGCCGAATCTGTCTCTTTTTTCCGCATCTAAAAAAAGGGAATTAATCGATACAGCGAGTTCTTCAGAATTTTTCGGGTTTATGAGGATTCCATTTTTATCATTCTCTATTAAATCAACTTGTCCCCCGAAATTTGTGGCAATGATCGGCAGGCCGAATTCCATTGCCTCCTGCAATACGATTCCCATTCCTTCGTGAAGAGAAGAAAGAACAAAAATGTCACAGGCGGAGTAGTACTTGAATTTATCCTCCTCCTTTTCAACATATCCGAGAAGGTGCACACGCTGTGAAATACCCAGCTCTTCAGCAAGTTTTCTCAGGTTGTCTAATTCAGGGCCGTCTCCAATGATGATGAGGTGTATTGAATCATTGATGCCGGTCATGGATTTAATGAGAAAGTCGTATCCTTTTCGCTTAACGACCCTCCCTGCAGTTAGCAGATAAAAGATATTTTCATCAAGTCCCAGTTCTTTCCTGGAAGAAGAAGGATGTTCGGGCCGGTTAAAGGGCAATGGTATAACGGTTATCCCCTTGTGGGGTTGTATATATGCCTGAATATTGTCCCTGGTATTAGTGGACTGGCAGGTGATGGAATGGGCGAACCTGTTCTGAATCCGTGCGTTGAGTCTCAGGAGAAAGCTGAGGAGCCCCCTTCCCGCAGGTGTTTTATTAATTCTTGTGGGGTCAAATACATCGGCGCCATGGATATACAGAATATTGGGGATTCCGGTCACAAGTGACAGGAGCATACCGGTCGGCCCGGTTGGGGCGTAGAAGTGGGTATTGATGATATCGTACCGGAACTTCATGCACAGACTGATTCCCTTCGGTATACTTGTTATCGGAAAAGTAAACATGGACATGTCACTCGCCGTTTTCAGATCTTTTCTGAAGAGTACCGGCACACGGAACACGGTAACCCCATCTTCATCCTCTTTCTTTGGAAGTCCCTTGATCCCTGTTGTGAGAATATGGACCGTATGCCCCTTTTTTACCAGGGCTTGAGCGAGGCTTTGCGTGCTGACTCCACCCCCTCCCCCGAGAGGGGGGTGTTCATAATTTATAATCAGGATTTTTAATTTATTTTTATTGTTTTTCATATTGTGTTTTTATGTGTGATAATTGCTTTATCTTTATTGCAAAGGGGATAAGGTCAAGGTAAATTTCTCAACCCATTGAGGATGAAATCGTTTCGAGAATTCTTGGAATAATCATTCAGGATTACTCTCTTTTTCTGTAGATTCTGCCCCAATGCTGGATTTAAAACCGGACAGTAAGGATTTCCACCATAAGTTAAACATGGATTTTTTTATATTCCTTTTTACTGAAATTTTTCCCACCCTGAACTCTCCGGATTCTTTACTGTTATCAGAATATATAATGAATGTATTCGCAACGAAATCCATAATGAAAGTAAAGAGTCCTTTTCTGTTTATATCGCCCTTGTTTAAAATGTTTATTTTCAGATTTTCGTAAACGAAATGCATCTTTCCATTTGAATAGCTGGTTCCATAAGTAAAAGAGAAATCAATGCCCTTTGAGAAGCCCTGTTCTATTTCTATGAAAGCGGTGTGTTTCAGCATACTGTTAAAAACAGTAAGGTCAACCGGCAGTAATTTTCCCTTAGCTACGGTGAATCCTTTTTTTGATTGGGGGAATATTATGTCCGCATATAATCGTCCCCTGTTAAAGATACTGCAGTGTGCCCTCAAGCGGGGTGATTCATGACAGCTTCTGTCGTACGTATATATACCGGTTAGTGTTCCGTTTAAGTCATTGAAGCTTATACTTCCCGGTGATTCCGCTTTGGTTACGAGTTCTTCATAAACGATATTTCCATTAATAATTTCAATTTCGTCAACACCGAACGAGAGGGTTTCCGTGGCCAGGATCTCTTTGAACAGCTTCGGCCGACGCCCTTCAGGAAAGGGAAGACGTTTATCGCGATAAACATGGAGATTAGGATTATTCAGTCGCATTTTTAGAATATGTTTTTTAGTAATAGCTTCTTTAAGATTGGTCACTTTGGCAGTCGCTGATTTCAGCCGAAAATTGATCCAGTCTATTTCATGGCCGACAATTCTACCCAGTTGATACTTATCATGGACGCAGGCAACATCGAGATTTTTCATAAGTATATGTTTTTTTGAAGCAGAGTATCGAATTGATGAAGTTCTGAACGTATAGAGTCCGCTATTTGTTCTGAAAATTGCATTGATGATTTGTATTTCCTCTACGGTACTTAACAGATTTTCTGTTTTATCAAGTCTAAGATTATCGATTTCTTTCATTTTTGCATGGAAATCCAGACTGATATATGGTTTGCTTTCCCTGTTTCTGAACATGTTGATGGAGCTGTTTTTTATTGAACATTCCGCAATTATAAATTCCGGAAAATTATTTGCCGATATCCCTT
>CAZEPS010000125.1:0-12410 GCA_964514165.1 uncultured Leptospirales bacterium | reverse complement strand
CTGCCCTAATGCTTGAAGATTACAGGGGCCATAACACGTATTCATTCGAAACCGATTCGTTTGACCCGGCCAGGCTTGTTTTTCTTTTTGTTACTGAATTACCCCTCCATCCGAGCGGGGAATATATCATTGATATCAGTTATGGAGATACGGTAATTAATCATGACGGCGGTGATATGGTTGGACCTAATGAGCCGATTGTTGAATTGAAGGAAGTTTCGGAAGCGGAATTAATCGTTGATTGAGGAATTGGCATGACTGTATAACAAGTCAATTATCTGTCAAGATGAAATTATATTTTTTTAAAAAAATGCCGTTCTATGCACCGTAGCAAAATTTGTTATATACTATTAACATTATTTAAGGATTGACATGCTGCAAGAAAACACTATAATGCCAATAACCATATTTGTAAACACATAATATTTCAATGCTGTACAGATTCTCTATAATATTCTTTTTCATTCTTTTCATAATCCTGATATACTATTTGGCAATCCTGTACCTGATAATCATTGGCATTATATATCTCCTCCCCCTTTTAACGTTTCTATTTATATCTTTGAAGATACACAGGATTTTCAGAAACAAGCACATATCTGTGGCATCCTTCATAGTGATGGCTGTTCTTTTCTGGATTTATCTCGGCTCCCCATTTGAAATTTTCACCAGGTTCACCATAAAAAATGAAGATAAAAATGTAGCGGTTGTAAGTAATGAAACTCGTTTCAAGAGCGACTTATTTTGCACTGCTTTTCACAGAATCAAAATCAAGAACAATACTGATATCTCCATTGATGATATCATAATACAAATAAATTATTTTTCACGGGGGAATGCGCTTATTGATAAAACTATAATGGGCAGAAAGTTTGGCAAAACTTTAGAAAGCGGTGAAACAGGAGTCCTTTACCTGACCTATGATGATTACGAGCCCTTTGGTAAAATCCAGAATCTAAAGTCTGATAACGACACCACCGTATCACTGGATAACAACTGCGGGTATTACGCGTGGAGCAGGGCACGTGTCACGGAATATGACAACGCTGATATAAAGCACACGGTATATGCTGTTTCTGCCGGAATAATTGTCATGAGCATATATGTTTTCATGCTGTTGCCAGGAGAAATTGAGCGTTTAAATAAACCGGTTTCCGAAGCTGGTAAATCCGGCAGGAAAGTATTATATACTTTTTCATCAGTCCTTTCAATAGCGATAATATTGCTCCTGGCAGTCTCCCTTGGTAAAAACCTGTTCTTTGACAGGGCAGCGAAAACTGATGGTTCAAGATTTGAAAAGAGGCCTGTCGAAGAATATGAAAAACACCAAGAGGCATCTATTCCGGATAGCAAGATAAACATCCCCGGCAATTTACATCCCGGCATGGATGACATGGAGGTAAGGAAGCTGCTGGGAAAACCGGACAGCATGGGTAGCCGGGAGAAAGGCATTTTTAGCTGCAGCGGTCCAAGAAGTAATTACCAGGCCGACTATTACTGGTCCAGGGGATTGTCAATACACTATGACACTGCTACCCATAAGGTTGAATCATTCATGATTAATTGCGGCCTGCCCGGCAGTAATGAAGAATTTTTCATGGGAACAGCTTACGGCATTCGATGCGGTATGAGTTTCGCAAGGATAAGGGACATACTCGGTAATAATTTCAGTGTCAAAAAAGACGGGGTGATGAATGAGTACACTTATGACTATATCTGGATGAAAAAGGGCGACCGGATTTCATGTGAAATACCCCATACAACGAAAATATATGATGATGGCTCAGGCTACAGGAAAAATATTGTGAACAAGATATATGTCAGCAGGGGGAAGAGAAAATAATGAATGCACTATTGATTATACAGTATAATTGTTGACCTGTTGATTTCATGCTGAAAGATCTCCTGAACTCCATTGAACTCCGCCTTCATCTTCTGCGCCATTTTACAGAGGTCCCTGATAGATACCGGGAGCAGTTACTCGGTTCCGGCAGTACCAGTCGCGATATTGACGAGGCATTGAAGATCCCGGGTTCAAAATTTAATTCGAACTTTTGTAGCGACCCTGATAATCTGATGACAAAGCTGGACAATGATTTTGATAGTGCTGTTTCGTCAGAACCTTCCGAAACTATCCGCATACTTGAATATGCATATAGTGAAAATGACTATCCTGATGGAATAGGCCGGGAATCGGTCGTTGCCATTGACGATCTGACTGATGAAGAGCGGAAGGGCCTGTTCAGGCGAAAACGCGAGGAGGGGAGTGCCGATGAAGTTTGGCACCTGTGCCATGACCCTGTTCCCACGTGGGACCTGACGGTGGTGATTGAAATGAGCGGTGATGAACGTTCACTGCTGGCGGTGTATCCCGGGAAGCCGGCACCGCCACTCCCGGACAAAACCGTGCAGGATGATAATTCTTATGAAAGGAGCAGAGAATTCTGGAAGAGGCACGCTTTTATCATACCCGGGTCTTAGCCTGTCTACTCTGATTTTTATACCACATTTCTACGTTTTCTATATCACTGGTTGATATGGCATATTCATCCCCATCTTTCGATTTAGATATTATTGTCTTAAATTCATTAAACCTTCTTTTATAATTATTGAGGATAAGAGCTGTATCTTCACTTATCGTACCGTTGTAGGTAAGTTCCAATTTAGCTATTTCAATAGTTCGTTCAAAACGTTTATCATCTCTATTGATATAATTCAGGCTTTCGAGAAAAACTTTTATTGCCTCTTTATAATTACCAAGAGCTATAGTACTATCTCCCTTCAATTTTAAAGCAATGCTGATTCCAATATCACTCTCCATTTCTTTATTCAGTTTTAAACATTCTTCAGCATAATCAATCGATTTTTGAGGATTGCTATCTCTGTATAACTCTGACAGGAAACCCTTAACCATGGCTATGCCCTGCCTGTCATGTATCTCTTTCTTTAATTTAAGTGATTCATGAAATGTCTTTTCAGCTGTGATGGGATCTATTTTGCTAAGTATTTCGCCTTTTTTATTTAATATGCGTGATAGCAGCTCCCTGTCTGAATCGTGTGTGAGATGTTTTTCTGCTTTTTCAAGCCAGCTTATCGAACTATCAACGTTTTTTAATATATTTTCAGCTGAAGCAATCCAAAAGCATGCCTGTGCCTTTATGATACTGTTTTCTGTATTATTATATGCACGGTTAGCACTTTTCATGGTAAATTCCGGGGGCCAGTTTATTTTTTCATCTATATCTTTGCTATTCATTATGAAAGCAAGTTCAGCGAATTGATTAAACTGCTCAGGCGTAAGGCTCAGATTATCAGATTCTTTTTTCAAGTCAGCTATGTAATTATTAATTCTCGGGAAGTCAACCAGGGCCAGGTTTCGGTAATTCTGCATAACCCATGCAAGCTTGGGGATAAATCGGGATATAAATATTTCACTGTAACAGTGATTATCTACATTATCATTCTCATCAGTATATAACCTGAGAATAAACGCAAGGTGTCGGGCTGTTTTTTTGAAATCCTTTTCCTCATAACATACTTCAGCCGCTTCAAAGTTATGTTCTATTACATCTTTGCGTATTTCTTCGCGTTTTTTACCCATTTCAACGAGTTCTTTTTCGGCAAGATATGCAAAAACCGCCCTCCTGATAATATCATTTTTACCCGGATTTTCCAGACGCCTGTAATATTTCTCATAGAGCAGGTAATAGTAGTGTTCCAGGATCTGTTTCGCCCTGATATAGTTTTTCGCTTGGTAATTGAGCCGTTCCAGGATAACGTCCCGGGCGAGGGGTGTTTTAAAGCGGAAAAGATTCTCTTCCTCTGTGTCTTCTGATATGTACAGCGACTTTTCTTCTATATGGTTCAGTACCTGGAGGATATCGAGAAGAGAAAACTTATCCATACACGCATCGATTATTTTCGAGTCAAAGGTGTTGCCTATAACTGCGGCAAACTCGAGTATAACCTGCTCGTCAATGCTCATTTCATTGAAAGCTGATAAATATTCGTTTTTTATATCAGGTGGTATCGGTATATGTTCCTGTATGCTTTCGTTGTCAAATCGGAAACCCCTCTGGTCCTCTTTTTGCGGCTCAAGGAGCATGCCGTTTTCCATAATGGACCTGACGGATTCGAGAAGATATGACGGCATGGTTTGTATTACATCATATCCAGTACGGAAAAAAATGCGTTCAAGAACCGAGGTTGTTGACGGCGAAAAATTTAGGCTGTTGTAGAACAGGCTCATTGCCCTGTTTTTTGTCATGCCGTTAATCCGTAACTTCTTGATATCGTCCATGGCAAGTCCGGATGGGAGAAATCCTTGATTTTCTGATGTGTTAATTACAATAAACGCAACAGGGTTTATTGCTTTTGACTTATGAAGGTATTTCTGTATCTCATGGAGGAGCCTGTTGCTGGCATCATCGATGTGCTGGTAGTTATCAACAACGAATATCATATTGGGGGAAGCTGCATTATTTCTCTCTGCCTTTTTTATGAGTTCACAGGAGAGATGGTCGATCCTCTTTGCCAGGCGCTGAATGATCGCCGTTTCATCATCGCGCTCGGTCAGGCTTGTTGTATCTGTTTTCAGGAGAAAGCTGATGATCTGCCCTACTATGGGAATATTGGATACAGGCTCATGCATTTTCCCCGAACTGTCCCTGATGATCCTGTTCATCCTGTAAGATTCTTCGAGTGAGTGCATATCAGGTAATTCCCTGAGGCCATTGATAAATGGCTGGAAGGGCTTTTTATTTTTTTCTTCACATGTAAGCCTGATAACCTTCGCACCACTAAAGGCATCATCGTTGATGAGTTCATCTACATACCGGGTCTTTCCCGACCCTGACGGGCCGTGTACATAAAGCACCCCCCCTTCCACCATGTTTTCCGTGTCCAGGCATTTTTTGAGAAGGTCAACTCCTTCCTGTATTCCCGGTTCAGTTAAATCAATATAAAACGGCCTTTCGAGACTTTTCCCTAAATCCGGTATCGTGACCGGAAGTTTACTTTCTTGAACTGTTTCATTCCCCTGGTCTCTTTCCCTGATCCTTCCCAGCAGCAGACCAACAGGTTCGAATAGAATGGCCATTACAAATGAAGCTGCCGGTACCATGTAAAAATTTTCAAAATGTATGGAGCATACCCGCTCGAGGGTATAGGCAAGCATCGTGTTTCCTGCTAAAAAATACAACAATGCTGCTGTGGCTTTTCCGGGGCCTGTGGTATTTCTGTTCAAGAAACGCTGAACGGCAATTCCGATAAGAACGCCCGGTATAAACAGGGCCGGAAGAATGAGCCAGAAATGGTTGAGTATGAATGCCCCTGGGTAGATTTCACCGTACAGCCTCATGCGGAAAATCATCCAGGCCCCCATGCCGGCCCAGAAGCTGCCCATGATGAAAGGGGTCATGTAACGGCTGAGAACATAGTACCCCATGAACTGGGTAATGATTACGCCCAGTATCAGCATAATTACCAGGGAATATCCAGTATTCAGCAAATAAAGGTAAAATGTTGAAAATCCGACAGGGGAGTTGAGGTTCTCAAAAAAGAGAGAAAGAATATATTCGTATCCCGGGCCAGAGGCAATACCAGCAATGAATATAACGAATAAAACAATCAGCGATTTTTTATTTTCACGCAAAGTGCCTTTATCCATTATACGTACAGTCACCATGAACACAAAAACTATAAGGAATACCATACCCACTATAGCTTCAACCATGTTTATACGTGCTCGTGTTTCAAGATCGTATGTTTTCTGCCCGAAACCTTCCGAGATGATCAGGGTCACCAGCTTGTTCGGCTCTGATTTCCTGTATAGATAACACTCGGCGGTGCAATGGGCTATTTCCGGTATTCCCGGTTCCAGCCTGTAGGCGAAAACCACCAGACGGTCAAAACCCTCTGCATCCAGAAGAGGCATCAGTATGGACGGGTCTATCTTTAAGTCCTCTATTGTAGGTTCAAATCCAATGAAATCGTGCAGTTCATCGGCGATGTAGGGCCCGAAGGGGGGATTCTTCTGGACCTTTGACATGGCATAACTGAGGGATGACTGGGGTGTACCCTCATATCCGGCCAGAAGGACAGGGACCTGACCGTGAAAGGTGAAGGTCCCCGGAGTGATCTCCTTCAGCTCTTCAGTAGCCATTAAAACGGCAGAGTTTTCTGAACTACGGTAGGTGTCCCTGAACTCGCCCATTCCATGTGTGAAATGGATAAAGGGATAGTAATTGCGTATGAAGTTGGAATAAGTGTCAGCCCTCCACCTGTTGAGCTGTTCCTTCCGTTCCAGAGTCTCTATTACTTTCGCTCTGTCATCAGTATCAATTATTTGGGGGTTTTTCTCAATCCGTTTTATGGACTCCCTGAAGTGTTCAGCAGCACGAAGAAACCAGTAAGTGCTGTTGTCCTCCTCAAACCCAACAAAAGATAGTACCATCCCCTTGTAATGGATTTCTTCAAGGGTGTTCCGCTGCATTGCCCCGGCGGGTATCCGTATTAGGATAATCAGTATGAGGACTATGAGACTGCGATTTGACATGGCTCCTCCTGGCCGGTGATCTTCAGGGAGTTGATGTATATTGATACAACAATTGAAACCAGTGCTGCAATAGAATATCACTATAAGGATGGGTTTTAAACCAAGTTAAAAATATTTACCGTTACCTGACAAAAAGAATTATCAATAAAAGTACTATCCAGCCAACTGGCCCTGCAGAAATCAGGAGATATCCAATAATAATTGCCAGTATAAATCTGATCATTTTTATTCTCTCTAAAAAATTACTTTGCGTATAGAAAATATTCAATTACTGATTTTTTTACCCTGTTCGGGAAAAAACAAGTACTGCTGTTTCTCTACTCCAGAAGATGAGGCTTCGGTCAGTCTCAACCGCCATGTCCTCAAACTCCCATCCTTCGCTTGCTTTCTGATTTATTAATTCTTCAATTTTTTCATACGGGAGTTTGACCGCTCCCAGCATGAAGGTCTTTAATGTCATTTTTTCTCGTATTATTTCAAGTTTATAGGTCTTCATGAACACGTTCCTTTTATGGTATAATCAAATATAATGAAAACATTATAGAATATAGTCAAGTATGAACCTACATTATTTTGAGGGCACATCTGGAAATCAGTATTTACTTATCACTTATCGCCACCACACATGAAACAACTTAAAACTGAGCCAAGGGCGCATCCCTGGCAGCAGGCGCTGGAACAGCCATACCTCGCGCAGGCAAAACATACTATGGCGCCGAGAACCGTGTAAAAGCATTCACATACCCAGCATTCACTTTCGGATGACGAGGCCTGGGCCCAGGCTGCATAGGGTATAATCCATAAAACGAACGTGGTTACAGCAAGGCGGACTCTGAGTGCGGGGCCATTTTTAAGGCACATTCTTTCAGCGAGTAAACGCGCAAAATCCCGGGACCGTATCCATTTTTCCCTCAAGGACAATTTCGGTACGAGGTCCCTAACCAGTCCGCATGCGGTGCCGGCGCCGGGATTGAGCCTGGCAGACAGGTTCGACTTCAGGCGATTGATGAACATGTCCCGCTTGTCGCTGTTCATCCCGAGTCCGCTGATAACAGATTCCACCATTGACGCTTCATGGTTGATTTGAATTATGCAGGCGGCCTTCAGTTCTGCCGGGAGTGTTTTACTGTCAATGTTATATGCCTTCTGGATAGCGTTGAACCTGTTTCTTTTCGTGTCTTTTTCATAATCCTCCAATGCGTCGAGCAGATAAACAAGCCTTCCGAAATGCCGGCCCAGTTGCGAAAGGGGATTATTTTCACTATTGTTTTCTATGTTAAAGGGATCGAACCCCATGGTGAGTTCAGTCATTTTCCCGGTCGGTTCCGAGTAGAAAGCGACAGCCTTTTCCGGGTCGGCCGGTATCGCAGAGGGGGGGAGGGATTCCCGGAAATCCTGCTGTTGTACCCAGTGGCTGAATTCCTCCATCGGGAAATTGAATTCACCTGCGAGCTCTTCGGCCTTCCTGTATTCTTTTCTGAATAATCGTTCTGCCAGTCGCCATGCGAGTCCCCTGTTGTCTTTCCTGTTATCCCTGATCTTTGTCACTGCCAGGAGGGTATTGAGCAACGCGGAATACCTCAGCACATCGGGTATGGAGTCTTCTTCCGGAAGTTTCAGGCATTTCCCGGCCAGGGCGGATTGGTCCCAGTTGTTATAATCTGTTTCAAGTTTAATTTCAGACAGTATTTCAGCAAAGAAGACAACATCATCATTGAGGAAGAGCCTGGCCCTGTTTCCGAAGAGTTTTCCCATGGCCTTGCAGGTCCCGCAGTAATGAAGCCGGTGAACATCGGCATATTTTTTTACCGTGGTGCAATGGTTGAATTTCATCAGTCCAAACATGGTTTAATCCTCACTGAAAGAAAATGGAGTCTCAAAATTATCGTTTAAACAATTTATAATAATTCATTTTTTAATATTTCTTAATTATAGTAGTAAAGTATAATTTATTATTTTAATGTAATTTATATAATTTTATCAATAATATAGAGTAATAATTATTTTCTTGTCAATACTCATATGATATTAAATGTATATAACAAAATTTGTTATATACATTTAATAATTTGGGCAGTGTTTTTTTCTTGAATTCAGCATACTTATAATCTATTATACCGTTAAAATTTGAAATAAATATAATTAATTAGAGTTATATCCTTGAATGGTAGAGCATATAAATAATGGTGAAAGTAATCTGTCCAGAGTGTGGGCTTGAGAATAATGTAAATGAAAAAGAACAATATGCAGATTGTGAAGCATGTTACGCAACAATTGACATCAAGGAGGGGATTAAACTTAAAGAAAAATCAAAAGAGAAATCAAATATAAAATTTACTCCCCCCAGGATTGATCACGATCTTACATCAAAAGATGCTTCGACTGAAACATATGACCACAGTTCTTCTAAACCTGTACATACACCGCCACCCACACCGACTCATACACCGACTGAACCCAGGGACTGGCCGCTGCTTATTGCGTCATCCATTGGAATACTTGTTACCCTGTTTGCTACTTCATCAGGGCTGCTGATAAACTTTTTAAGCCTTCTGGTTATAGCATGCTTAATGTGCGTATTAATCGGAAAGTATAACAGGGTAATTACCTGGTCTATAATGGGAGGAGCTTTTTTATTTACGTTTAACAACAGTGTCAACGCCCCTGTATTATTCAGTATAAAAAATTATGCATTTCCCATATTTCTATTAACAACTCTCTTCATATATTACAGGACCAAAAGCTATGACAGATCAAAAACTAATCCGTCATTGAAAGCAATTATAAGAACTATCATTGAGAAATTGCCAGGTAAACTTGTCTATAAAATTCCTGTCATGCTTTTATCTACGCTGTTCGTGTTCCTTATTATATGGGGCTTCCCGGGAAAACTGTTTGGATGGAATACACCTAATGCTGGATTCTCAGAATTTTATGATAAATTATTTGAGGTTTATCATAAAAATGGAACTGCAGATGAGTATATTCATGCAATACAGAAGTCCAATAGAAAACTTGCGAGTGATCAAATCAACATCCCCAGGAACATACGCGTAGGAATGAGCAGGGACACGGTAAGAAAGCTCCTGGGGGAGCCGATAAATGATTCGAACTTTGATTATTATCCTGGCGACGCAATGGCAATATTATACAATACTGATTCAAATACCGTAAAAATGATATATGTGTCATGTCCACTCCCTCTGAGCAAATTACCTCATTTTAAAGGTAGTGTTTATGGTATTAAATGCGGCTATACAGGTGAAATGTTAAAAGAAAAATTCAATAAAATAAGAGTCTTGGATAAATATTCAAAAAATGAATCCAGGTACGACCTTGAAATGAATATGAATACAATCAGAGTTTCAGTAGCAAATCGTACTAAAATAAATAATGATAATACAGGATTTATTTCAGATATGATAAAGGAAATGTGGATAATGAAATGATTGTTATATCTACCAATTTTGATATGTGGTTGCCTTAAAAAATCAGGAGTTAAAATAATCCCCCAACGTAAACTTATGATTTTATCAGATGTTGTACCCACGAAGGAACTTCAAAATTCGATAAATAGAAGTTCCTGTATATAAGATTTATAAGTAGTGTTATATTGTATGATTAAATTTAAGAATAACCCTCTAATATTATTTTCACTTTTTTCTGTATTGACACTTACTGGATGTATAGAAACAATCTCTGTAATAATTGGCGTATTTGTATTAATATTTATACTCTGGAAAATTATTACAAAAATTATTACTAATATAAATGTAATTATAGAATTATTTTTTTTACTCTTGCCAGTTATCATTCTTATAATTGCAGTGTCTATGTATACTGTTCAATATGAGAATCATATCTCTATTCATGAAGATTGGATGCAATCACGAATACGATGTAATAAATTTGAATATTTTTATAATAAAAACCTTCAAGCTACATGCTGGAAGATTGTGTCTAACAGATTACACAAGCTGCAGTTCGAAAATGAATTTGTGACTTATAAAGAATGCATCGAATACTTTTCAGAATGTGATAAAAAATAGAATATAATTTGAGGATTGTGTTGAAGCATTGAAATAATAACCTGGGAATATTATGCATATTGCATTGCACAATGATTATTCAGCTTTTACCGGTGCAATAAAACCGTTGAATTCATGAGTATTAAAAAAATGATAATCAACTTCATGAGGCTTAATGGTATAGGTTTTATCGCTTTCCCTGATAAGACTTAAGTACTTCGGAGAAACTGATCTGTAGGAATGGGCCGCATCGGGCAGGTCGACATTGTCCCTTCCGCCAACTGAAAAAACTGAAAACAGCTGCATCCCCTTGTCCTTTATGAGGCACCGGTGCCCTTCTTTGAACTGTTCGTGACCACGAAACATGACCCTGCAACCGGTTGATGCCATGAATTCGTAAAACTGCTGCCTTCCAAAGTTAAACCTCCTTTGTTGTTCAAATTGTATGTCCTGCATGTATGGTTCGATATAATCAGCACCGATGTGGGGATCTGACCAGAACATCTCCTCGCGTCTTGCATCGTTGTTCAGGTCATTGAGCGAGCCTAACCATTTGAAATCTCCACCCCGGGGAGCCCCTCCGTGTGTGAAAATAATATTGCCAAGGAATGCCGTAACAGGAAGGCATTTAAAGAAATCATGGTATTTCCTTATGAGATTCGCAGGGAGGTGCTTTTTCCAGAATTCAAGAGTATCGGCAGGATGGACCCCACTTTGCACTTCGCCATTCTTATCGATATAATACCCTTCATGATTTCCGCATAACGGTATTACGTGCCCCGGGTACTCGACAATGAGTTTGGCAAGCAGCCTGACTACCCCGTCAAAACCTTTGGTGCCACGGTCAACGTAGTCACCGAGGAATATCAGTTTAATGTCAGGATTTTTCCTGCTGTCTTCTCGGAACCGGGTTACCTTATCAAAAAAACCGGACTGATGTATAATCGCCTTCATGCATGTGTACGAGCCGTGCAGGTCGCCGACGATAATATATTCAACACTTCCAGGTGACTGGGGCGTTAGAAAATATAAATTACCGTATTGACCCTCTCCTTCATTCTTCGCAAGGTCACCTGCATCGATATACCTGGTTAGCAACCGGGAATCTTTGCTCATTTTCTGCAATTCCTGAATTGCAGCGTCAATACGTTTGGATTCTCCATGAGACTGGATTGCCCTTTTAGATTCATCGTCGTCAAACTCAACTTCGATATCATCAAAAATTGAATTTTCAAAGATAGTATCGTCGCTGTTATCCCGTTCTGGCTTTAACTCTTTCACAAGGTATGTATATGTTGCATCATCCAGTTTGTCCGGAAGTTTATCCTTCACGGTTTTGGCAGGAGGTATTTGCTCTCTCAGTATTCTATACAACTTCGATTCGGTCTGGCTGGTCTTCCCATCGATTCTTATCAGCTCAATCGCGGTTTTCAGGAGAAAGGATTTTTCTTCATCACCAAGTGAATTGAAATTCTGTTTTAAATCAAGCCACCAGGAAATTTTCCAACGTGGGATTTTTGCATCTTCGTCATCCCCTGGTGTGTTCATATAATCATCCTTGATTTTCTGATAATATCTTTCTGAAAATTCATCAGCATCAAATATAATTTTTTCCAATACTTTTTTGGGAAGCCGTTTTATGACATCTTTTATATACTTTCCTTCATGAAAATTTATTGTTTTATCTTCCAGGGAAATTCCGATTAGGACCTTGATGAATGATTCCCTTGAAGATTTCGTTTCAAGCATGGTGTGTCTTCCGCCTTTTTAGCAATTTATTTTACGCTATGATATAATCCATTGGAACTGCTTACCTGCCGCTCAGT
>CAZEPS010000124.1:0-12688 GCA_964514165.1 uncultured Leptospirales bacterium | reverse complement strand
AAGTAGACCAGGGGAGGGCTGTTTTTTTTGAGGAGTGCCACCATGGAGCCGGTGCTCTGGGAAGAGAGGAGCCCGCCGGCGTGCATGCAGATGTTCTCCATCGGTTTTTTCCCGGGATGGTACGGGGCGCCGCTCCCGTGGTCCCGGAGGAGGGCCATCATGTTTCCAGCGGTGATTCCCTTCCCGAGGGATGCCAGGTGTTCCCTGCTCCGGGCCTGGCGCTTCCTCCCTTTCGCGAAAAAGGTAAAGAGGGGTTCGGTCATTTTTTTCCTGAAGTCAGCTCCGGAGAAATCTTTCGAGGACTCGTCAAAACTCTCCAGGGTGAGGCAGTTCGATATGGAGGCGCTGTCGCGTACCTTCTTCCAGGCCCAGGAACAGTCCGCGGTTTCGAGAACGTATGCCTCTAACGGGTCCGCTATGATGAAGGAGTTGTGGTAGAAGAGCTTCCCCTCCATGGCGCAGTTTCCCCCCTGGCCGTGCTCCCCGATGAGCCGTATCATAAGCTCCAGGGCGTCTTCCGCTGAGGCGGTCCGCTCAAGGGCGAGGCGGACAAGGTCCATGCCGGTGAGGCCGGTCTTCCGGTATTTTTTCTTCGTGAACACCGCCTCGTTGCCTATGGCAACGCCGTGCTCGTTCACCCCCATCTCGGCCCCGAACATCCAGAATGGCCTGGAGAGGAGGGCGGCAAAGGTCCTTTCGGCCAGGGGGATTGAGATATAGGTGCACTTCACCTCGCTCCCCGGCGCGTGCTCCCGGGCAGGGACATAGGTGATGTTCTGGGCCTCGTTCGGCTCCCGGTCGGAATTTTTCGCCAGGATGGTAATATTGTTATCGGTAATGCCCGGCAGGGCGGCAAAGGTATCGCACATGTCTGTCCCCTCTCACGGTAATAGGGATACTATACACCCCGCGGCGGGGTCTGTCAAGCAGACCCCGCCGCGGGAGCGGATTTTCTCCGGCCTGAGAATCTTATCCTTCCTGCTGCTTCTGTTCCGGGTGCTCGTCATATAGCCGGTCTTCCAGGTGCATGTACCCGAGAATGGACCTGAGGGCCAGCTGTTTCAGCGGCTGGGGGGGGAAGGGTATGGTGGCCCGGTTCACGAAGAAAACCTCGGTGAGGTCGGTCTTCTTCTCGAGGATCATATCCGCAAGTGTCCGGCCGTTCAGGTGGGTCATGCTGACCCCGTGGCCCACGCACCCGAGGCTGAAGACCGCCCGTTTGTCACCGGCGTACCCGATAGTCGGGGCCATGTCCAGGGGAACGGACACCGGTCCTCCCCACTGGTGGGTGTACTTGATGTTTTTCAATACCGGGAAAATCTCGCTGATGTCCTGTTTCAACCCTTCAAAGGTCGCCTCGTTCAGGTCGTGGTCCATGTCCCATTTGTCGTAGGTGAGGGACACGTCCCGCCCCCCCATGACCAGCCGGTTGTCCGCGGTCAGGCGATAGTAGTGGACCAGGTTCCGGGCGTCCTCGATACCCTGGCGGTTGTGCCAGCTGATCTCACGGAAGTGCTCGTCCTTGAGGGGCTCGGTCATGACGATGTGGGTCCATACCGGTACCTGCTTTCTCTTGAGCCGGGGGAAGAAGTGGGACCAGGCGTTCGTCGCCAGCACCACCCGGTTTGCGTAGACCTCCCCCTCCGGGGTCTTCAGTCGGAACCTGTCCCCGCTTTTCGAAAGTTCTATGACCGGGGAGTTCTCTCGTATGTCGACCCCCATCCCCCTTAGCTTTTCAGCCCAGCTCCAGGAGAGTTTCGCCGGATTCAGGATGCCGCACCTCGGCTCCCACCAGGCCCCGAGGTACATGGGGCTGTTCACCTCTTCCAGTGTTTTGTCTTTTTCGATCCAGTCTATGTCTTCAAGGCCGAGTTTATGGGCGAGTTCAATCTCGTGGAGGATCCGCTTCTTGTATTTTTCGGATGTGGCCACCCTGAGGAAACCGGTGTGCTCGTAGTCGCAGTCGAGCCCCAGGGTCTCGATCAGTTCCTTTGTCGTATCAACCGAGCGTTCCATGTAGTGATGGGCCTCTTTCGCCTTCTCCTTTCCGAAACGGAGCGCGGTTATGGAGAGGGTGAGGCCGAAGAGGGTCATGCTGAACCCCCCGTTACGGCCGCTGGCCCCGAAACCGACAACCTGGGACTCCAGGATCGCGACCTTCATCGAGGGCTCGTCCTTTTTGAGGTGGTACGCGGTGGAGAGGCCGGTGAAGCCGGCGCCGATTATGGCGGTGTCCACGTCGATCCTCCCCTTCAGTGGCTCCCCGGGAGTGTAGTCCCTGGTGGTCATCCAGTAGCTCTTCTCCCGGAAGTCCTCTTTTTTCATGAGTGATTCTTTCGCTTTAGTTTTCATGCGCGCCCTCCTTTATGTGGAAATTGTTTTACGGTTACTGTCTTTGTTTCGTCCTGCCCGACTTCGAAAAAGATGGTGTCGGGCGAAGCAATATATTGCCAGGAGTTCATACCAACCCTGTTGTTTTTTAGACCCTGCCGGGCTCCTCCGCGTCCCTGACGCTGGCAAGGATATCATGGACGCCGCGCTCGATAATTGCCCGTACAGCCTCCGGATTGAACGAATCCGGATCAACCAGCACCTGAAGGGCGTACCCCTCGGTTATGGCGACCAGGGCGGAACTCATGGCATGGCTGGCGCTCCCGGCCCCGATCCGCTTGAAAAAAACGGTCATCTGTTCCCGGTACCTCTGGACCAGTTTCATCATCACCTGTCTGAGAGACTCGCGCTCGAAGGTCATCTGCACCAGGTTGTAGAACACCCGGTTCAGGTCCCGGTCGAAGATCAGCACCTCGACGATGAGATCGATGATGATTGTTATCGCCTCCCGGGGACCGGCTTTTTCGAGGCGATCATCCAGCATGGTGCTGAACCGCTCCACCATGGCCTCGGCCAGGCTTGAGATTATTTCGTCCTTGCTTTTAAAGTAGTAGTGGATGACACCCTGGGGAAGGCCGGCAGCGGCTGCAATGTCCTTCACCGATACCTGCTCCTGGCCTTTATCGGCAAGGCACCGGTACAGGGCCCAGGTTATCTGTTTTCTTTTCTCTTCAGCGTTGTTGGATTTGTTCTTTCTGTTCATGGGTACTTATGTTAAGTTGGTTGACCAACCTAATATGTACAATATAAAAAAATGTCAAGAAAAAAACAGTGAGGGAGCACATTTTAAGAATGCCAAATGTGGATGACGGAACGAATTTTTACTGAGTATTGAATAGAGGATTCTCGTACAGGAGACAGTATTTTACATGAATAACGAAATAAATACAGGGATAAATCCATCATGAGAAAGAAAAAAATGATCACCATTTCTCTGGAACAGCGCGAAATATCCCGTGATTTAACAGAATTTGTAGAAATACTGGTATAAAACAGGGCTGATTTCCTTAATATCGGGAAAATCAGGGGTCAGAGCACCGAATCAAGGGGGTCAGAGCACCGAATATACCGATTGTTATCGGTAAAATCAGGGGTCAGAGCCCTCAAACATGGTGGAAATGGTGAAAAGGAGAACATGGGTTTATAACTTAATCCATGATGGATATATAACGTAAATGGTGTATTTACAAATCTTTCTGAATCTGGTATGTTGATTACGCAAATGAGAGAGAGATAGGCGATTGTTCTTTTACTTTTTATGATTATATACAGGTATGCCTTCTATTCATAATACCCCATACCCCGTTTCAGTCCCTGGTGGATGTCTTGTCTGACAGGGGCTGCTTTTTTTTTCTCTTATCAATAAATAATAGTAATAAACTGCTCCAGGGTCAAATATTCTATTAATAAAAGGGAGGTTCTGCATTGAAATATTTGAAAATCGTGGACACCGGCATACAAGCCTCCAGGATCGGCCTCGGCACCTGGCATATTAAACATGATTTCATGTCACCTCCGACCCGGGACAACGGGTGATCTCCCGGTGTCACTGAATCAATTAGGTGAATATAATATAGTACTGCTATTTACCCCGGATGGTCCTATGATCTATATTGATAATGTAGAGGTAATGGTACATATAACAAATTGATTAATCACAGCTTAATCAATTTTAACCAAACTTTGTGCCTTAAATGGAAACACCTGTATGATTAATTGAGGTTCTCTTAAAGTACTAATTTCAAAATGGAGATTTTACATGGAAAAATTCAAAGATGAATATATCAAAAAACTGGAAGAGAAGAGCAGGGAGCACAAGAAAGAGCTGGAAAGAATGATGAATAACGGGGATCAGGGAAGGAAGAACCAGAATTTGTTAACCGATCTCAACAGGGTACACGAAGAGATGCTGAGAAAGATCAATGAGTTCAAGGAATTTGAACACAGCACGAAAGATGAGGTTGAAAAGGACTATAATCACATTTACAGCCTCTTTGACGACGCCCTGAAGAAAATATCCTGATATACAATACTTTCTATCACGACAAGAAAAAACTGCAGCAGGCGATTCCCGGAAATAAGCGTACTACGAAATAGTACTAAACGGTGGGGCAGGATTTTATTCGGCCGCCAGCTGTTCGATAATCCCTTTCATTTTCGACCCTCCCCAGTTAACGGCCCCGGTTTCTTTAATTATGATCTTTCCTGATTTCGATATGACGAACGTGACAGGGATAGTTTTAGAATGAAATATTTGCGGGGATTGATTTTCAGCAGTGAATACAGGGAGGCTGTATCCTTTTTTATCAATGAAACTTTGAACATCCCCGGGCTGTTCTCCGGTTACGAGAAAGAATGCGACGTTACTGTTGGATTTAAAGGTATCATATAACTTCTGTATTCCGGGCATCTCTCCTACACAGGGGGGACACCACGTGGCCCAGAAGTTGAGGAAAATCACTTTGCCACGATAATCAGCCAGGTTTATCCTGTCGCCCTCGAGACTCGCCAACTCCCAGTTGAATTCCCCATCCGCAACTGTTTGCCTGTCTTTTGTTTCTATCAGAGAGGGCTGAATTATCATCGACTTTACCCGATTGATAAAACCGCCGATGGCCAGACGGCTGCCTGGTACGATCAGCGCCACGATTAATACAACAAACAGAATATCGGTAATCTTGCCCCGGGCTGATTTGTTCCGCATGTAACTTCTGATGATTTCTTTTAATTTTCTCATATAATTGTTTGTTCCCTGCATCCGGAATTATAATGACAGCTGCGTCCCATGTGATTGTTTTCACCCATACCGCGAAACAGGCGATTGTATGCCGAAACAGCCAGCATTACATACAATAGAAGAATACTCACCCGGTATATCAAACACTTTTTGCCGGAAAAAAATCGCCGGAAATAAAAACAGCCCGGGCAATGCCCGGGCTGCAGGTTCTAACGCAAATATTTGGAGATTTCTACAGTGAGAATTCACCTTTTGCCGCAGGATAGGTATCCACCATGTAATAGGCTCTGACCCTGCCGGAAACCTCTCCCTTCTTGTAACTCACGGTTATCCTGGTAACGAAACCGGCGGCGTTGGTCTGAACCTCGGTCTTTTTCGTGTAGTAGAGGGGGAATGACCGGCCGGTCTTCGCGTCCACCAGGAGCAGGCTGAAGACGTGGTCATCCTTCCTGAGCCTGCCGCCGGAGATTTTCACCGTGGCCGATGTCTCGGTGCCCAGGAATTCTGCTGATCCGACATTCCGGGGCATTACTGCGTAGCCTTTGCCGTAGAGCTCAGCGTTCAGGCCACCGAAGGCGGCCATGTGACCGGTGTCGAACTCGGACATCCCCATGAGCTTCAGGAACTTTCCGTAGTATTCGATCTCGTCGCAGAGCATCACCGCCATCAGGGCGGGAGACTCGAGGATGGCCCCGGTCGCCGGGTTCCCGTGGGTGCTCAGGCGGTAGATACCGAAGGGCATGTCCCAGGAGCCGACGAAGTTGATCTTGAATCCGTCATAATTGTTGAAGGTCAACAGGCCCCTGTCGTAATCCAGGGTCAGGGGGAAGCGCATCTCCATGGTCGGGTCAACTACGGTCTCGCCGTTGAAGAGCTTGCCGGAGATGACCCAGAAGAGCATCGTGTCCGGGGACCCTTCCACCGCACCTGCCAGGTAGTGGAGTGAGTCAAACCCGATCTGGTTCCACGAGGGAAGCATGGTCGGGTTCGGCGCGGCGAACCGGCTGAACTCGATCATGGTTGACGGGTCACCCGGCTTCTTCGGTACCTTGTAGGGAGAGGCGCCGGCACGGGCGGGAATGGCGAAGGTATAGGTCTTTTCGAAACCGTCGCCTTTCTTCCCCCAGAAAAATTTAAGTCCGAAGCGCCGCGGATCTTTCCGGTAGTTTCCTTTTACCGTGAAAGTCATTGTTCCCCCTTCCGGGCCGATCCAGGTCTCCTGGGGGGTGATGATGAAAAACTGCCTGTTGGCGGAAACGTCCACCCGGTATTTCGGATCGCCGGTTATGTCGAACTTCAGGCTGTCCCTGTCGATGAGGGTCTTGACAGTGTCCCCGTTTTTCCGAACGAAGAGGGTGAAGCAGAGGGGCTGGTTCGCCTTTATTGAGTCCGGGGGAGCCAGGGGTAGTCCGCCGAAGTTCTCGGTGAAGAGGAGGAAGTCGCCCTCTTTCGGGAGCGGTTCTCCCGGTCCCTGTATTGACCGCGGGTCCTTCCTGCCGGCGTCGGAAAGGGGATAATCGTACGGCACGAAGAAGATCCCCCCGCTCTGGCCCGCGATATAGACGCCGGTCTTTCCGAGGCCCGGGGACCCGTTCAGGTCGTTCCGGTCGGTGAGGATGCACTGGTACCCCCACCGGAGGGTCCCGTCCGGATTAAGGCAGAAGAGTCTGCCGGCGCCGTTGCCGACGTAGATGCGGTCTTTGGAGTCAACCGCCGGGGACGAACGCACCGGGCCCAGGGTGTCGTATGCCCAGAGGACCTTTCCGTTGTCCGGCTTCAGGGCGTAGATGGTGCCGTCCGCCGAGGGGATTATCACGGTCCCGTCGGAAAGCTGGGCCGGGCTCGAGTAGATGTGGCCACGGGTGCCCTGCTTCCAGAGCTGCTTGCCGCTGTCCTGGGCGTAGGCCCGTACATAGCCGTCGTATCCACCGAGGATGACCGCTCCCTTCTCCGATGTCGAGGTGAGAAGGGGGGAGGACGCGTTGGAGCCGAGGCCCCCGCTGGTCCAGACCTCTTCCCGCTTTTCGGTGTCGTAGCAGAAGACGTTTTCCAAAGCCATGTACTGGGAGCCGGCGAACATACGGTTCGTCTTCGTGTTCACCGCCGGGAGCGACCACATGAGCTCGTTGCCCAGGTACTCTTGTTTCTTGGTCCCGGTTTCACGGTCGATTGCGTATATCAGGAAGTTGTCGTTCGGGGCGATGATGGTGCCGTCTTTCAGCATGGCGATGTTTCCCTCGAACCAGTCGACGTTATACGATTTTATATCATATTTCTTCTCGACCACCTCGACAGGGTCAGCCTTGAAACGCCAGATTTCTTTTCCGGTTTCACGGTCGAGGCAGTAGACGTGGGCGTCGCCGGAGCCGAAGTAGACACGGCCCTGATCGTCCAGGAGGGCGGAGGAGTCGATGACCTCTCCGGTCTTGAATTTCCACTTGAGGGAACCGTCCTTCCTGAGGGCGTAAAAGTACTGGTCGGCGGAGCCGATGTACACGGTCCCTTCAGCGTCAACCACCGCCGAGCTGAAAATACCTTTCCCGGTTTTGAATTCCCACGGCCTGAGGGCCGGGTTGACTTCGGGCGCCACCTGGCTTCGCCCGTTCTGGGGGGCGTTGTTGCGGAACTTGGGCCAGGGGCTCTCCGGGTCCAGGGGTATGTCGTAGGCGTATGTTCCCTTCGCGTCGGGCAAAGGATCCGGGGTGAATACGTAGGTCCCGAAGGGGATCCGCGATATGAGAAGGTATAAGACAATGATTATAAGAAGGGCGATAACAATATGCCACTTCCTGAAGGTATACCCTTTCAGAAAATTCATGAAAATCCTCCTGAAATAAAAAATTTTAATTGATAAATAAACAGGTATTCAGTTAACTAGGTTTTAAATGAATACCTGTTTAGTTATTTGTCAATAGATTAATCCTTTTTTTTGGAGAGGAACAAAAAAAATACTTTTTTATGTGCATAATTAAAATTATGTAAATATTGTTTTGTATACTGCTCTAAATATTCTTTTACAAAAAAAGAATATTACGGGAAAACACCGATAACTATCGGAGCCGCTAATGAATAAACAGAGAGCGCGAACAGACAGCGACAAGCAACGCCGGAGAGACAAGATCCTGGAATCGGCGAAAAAGCTCTTTTCCACACACGGGTACCAGGAAACCACCATAAAAATGATCACCGAAGAGGCCTCTCTCTCGCCGGGTTCATTCTATCTCTATTTCGCAAGCAAGATCGAGGTGTACCGCACCCTGAACATAACGGGGATCGATCTCCTCGAATCAATGATTACTGAGGCGATAAGCGCCGACCACCGGGGGAGCGCGGACAAGATACGGGCCCTGGCCCGGGGGTACTACCGGTTCTTTTCTGAGGAGCGGGAACTCTACAATATAATCGCCGTGAACCACCTGGGGCTCCGGGAGTTTTTTCTGAACCAGAGAATGGTGCCGGTTCTTGAGGACCGGACGAAAAATCTGCTCGCCATCCTGGAATCGGTTATCACTGAGGGGATAGCCTCCGGTGAATTTCGGGAGGTGGATCCCTGGATGACCGCGGCCGCCCTCTGGGGCATGATCGACGGGGAACTGATCCTGGAGGTCAAAAGAAGCACTGAATTCATCGGTGTCGAGGCGCCGGAACTGGTGGACCATATCACGGAGCTTGTACTTCAGGGGCTTGTCATCGGGTAAAAAACTGATTTGAATCCGGGTTCCCAACCGGCTTTGATATACGGATCATTTCATTGACAAATCATCCCTTTTGTGGCAGGATTACCATCCCTGAAAGTAAAAAAGCACAGATTCAGTATAAATATAATGAAGGATTAGGGGGAGGATTTATGAAACAATCAGTATCTGTTTTTATTTTCTGCGTGACGCTGCTTTCGGTCACTACGGCCCTGTCACGGCTGGCTGATCCTGAAAAAGAGCGCCTGTCTGATGTATCGACTCCGACGAACCTTACGGCTACGGAAGACCGGCCCGACTGCGTGAAACTGACCTGGGACGAGGCAGAGGGAGCGAAGGAATACACCATATACCGGGCCGCTTACGACAAGGGCACCTATTACAACATCGGAATTTCCAAGACCAGTTCCTACGAGGACCGGAGCGCGACACCGAACCGTCGATTACGAGGGCTATTCGAGGTTCACTAAGCCGGTAAGGGGGAGAAAGAAAATTTTACCCGAAACCCCGGGCAAACTCAAGGCCACGACAGAAGAGGCGGCTCTGACCCTGTCATGGAAGGAGGTGTCGGCCGCGACCAGGTACTACGTGTACCGGTCAAACACGGAGGATGGAAATTTCATGAACATCAGTTTCGCCATCTCCCCGGAATTCGTTGACAAAGGGGCGGCCCCGAACCGGGAATACTACTATAAAATCAGGGCCTGGAATTCAGCGGGTTTTTCGGAATATTCTGATACCGTAAAGGGGATGAGGACTACCGGGGATTAGGATTGCCCGCCCCTGTAGAAGCAGGACTACTTAATCAGTTCATCGCCTCAGAGGCGTAAATCACGGCGAAGAGGGCGGCGAGCTTGAGGTGTATGTTTTCAATGGATTGTCCAGTTGTCCCACCCGCTGCTGGAATTGCTCTCGAGTCTGGTGAGTTTCCCGGAAGTATCCACAATATTCGTGGTGTCTTTTTTAACCGGATTGAGTTCTTTCGTGGTCAACAGTCTGCAGGCTTTGGCCGGCACCGTTCCCTTTTCGCCGTCATCATAGGTGATCTGTACCGCTTCTCCATTAATCCCGGTTACTGTCGCCCGGTACATGTTCCCGATGCCCCGGTACTGGCACTTCACCTTTTCCCCAACCTGTAACGCGTAACCCGGGTGTTCTATGAGAAGGATGAAGAGCAGGGTTACGATGGAAAAGGTCACTTTTATATTCACAGGCGATCCTCCCCGGACACTATTTGCGGTTCACTGCATCATTAACATTACGGTAATGCAAGAAAATAATTCATGCCCTCTAACTGACGTTGCTGAACTGCCAGCCTGCTATTCCACTGCACTGGCGATTTCAGAAACGATATCCTCAATACCCTTCCTCTCGCACCGGATGACGATATCCGCGTACCCCTCGTACAGGGGTGTTCGTTCCCGGTAGAGGTCTTCCAGTTTGTGCCCGGGGCGGATCACGACCCCCCGGGCGCTGATACTCCTGATGCGCTTTGCAATCTCCCCGAGGCCGGTTTCGAGATAGACGACACACCCCAGGTTTTTCAGGTGGGACATGGCCCTTTCGCTGTAGGCCACGCTTCCGCCGGTGGCGACGACGGACCGCTCAGGGGAAAGGGCCAGAACGCACTCCTCTTCTACGCGCAGAAATTCGTCCATACCCCGGCGAGTGATGATCTTCTCGAGGAGAAGCCCCTCCCTTTCCTGGATAAGGATGTCGGTGTCTATGAAGCGCATGCCCAGGGTCTTCGCCAGGATCACCCCGACGCTGCTCTTGCCTGAGGCGGGCATACCGATAAGAATCACGTTATCCATAATGGAAGATGTTACTGTCAGGGGACACATTTGCAAGAGCAAATTTTTCCGGGGATTGAATACGGCGATTGTTATCGCTTCACGAGATATCCCGGGTTGACCGGCCTGCCGCCCTTCCGTATCTCGAAATGGAGATGGGGACCAGTGGTCCTGCCGGTGTTGCCAGAGAGGGCGATGACCGCCCCGCGGCGCACGGCCTGTCCCGGCCGTACCAGGGCCCGGCTCAGGTGGCCGTAGTAGCTGTAGTAGCCGTGCTCGTGCCTTAGCACCACCAGGTTCCCGTACCCCCCCTTGAATCCGGCAAACACGACCCGGCCGTCCCGGGCGGCGAAGATCTTCGATTTCATGGGGCAGGCGATGTCGATGCCGCTGTGGAACTCGGAATGGCGGTGGTTAAAGGGGTTGCGCCGCACCCCGAAGCCGGAGGTGCGCCTGCCGCCGTTCAGCGGGTACATGAACCCGGTCCCGAGAAAGAGGGAGCGCTCGAGTGAGCTCACCTTCCCGCACGGTATGAAGAGATGGTCCTTGCCGTAACCGGAGGTCCTGTTCACGGCAAAGAGGTACTCCGGGCGAACCCGGCTCTGCACCAGGGCGGACTTTATTTTCTCCTCCGGGAGGTCGCTGGCGATGACACCCCGCATGTTCGGTATATAGAGAACAATGCCCGGCGCCACGTCGTTCGGGGAGGCCAGGGAGTTGACCGATATGAGGGTGTCGATATCCAGGGAGCATTTTGCCAGGATTGTCCAGAAACTGTCCCCCTTTTTGACCCGGTAGCGGTAAAATTTCAGCTCGGGAAGTTCGTCGCTCGAGCGGCCGCTCTTTATTACGTACATTGACGTGCGCACGTCATTTCTGATGCTCTTGACCGCTTCGCTCGCGTTTGGATCGAGGAGACTGATTTCCCGTATATCGCTTTCGTCCGCCGACAGGGCGGCTGACAGGACAAGAACGCAAACAAGGGCTTTATACAGGTATCTCATGTAATATTCTCAACGAGTTCGCTTTTTTATATTTTCGTCAGAACGGGAAAATTTTTTAGGATTATACTGTTCCGCCAGTATAATAGAAAATCTCTCTTCAGCCTCAGGGGATCGTAAAATTCATATTGACAACTCCCTTTATGGTTCCGTATCATGTCGGCAATTCAAATCACTGGAAGGGGTTGCCATGGCTGTTGTAAAGGGTACTGGAGATTACGCGAACAATGTAATCGGGGAGAATTCATACTTCACCGGGACATTCATCATCAACGGGTCCCTCAGGATCGACGGGCGGTTCGAAGGGAAATACCTGCAGGCCGAGCAGCTCTACATCGGCCCGGGGGGCAAGATCCGGACCAACATAAACGCGGTGAGCGTGATCATCGAGGGGATGGTCATCGGCAATATCAACGCCTCGAGCCGGATACTCCTTATGCCCACGGCCAGGATACTCGGGGACATCAAGACACCGGAGCTCATCATCCAGAACGGGGTCATTCTCGAGGGGCGGTGCACCATTTCCAACGACCTCCGTTCTTCGGCCCGGGACCTCATCAGCGCCGAGTACGAGAAGAACAAGCTGGTTCCGGAGGAGTTCCTTGCGAGGAAGAGCTCTTAGGATAGCCGTAACCTGCGGCGATCCGGCCGGCATCGGCCCGGAAGTCGCCCTGAAGGCCCTTCAAGAACATGATAATTCCGAAATAATACCGATTCTTATCGGTAGATTTTCCGTTTTAGAGGCCCTTTATCCCAAATATCTCGAGGATCTGACGATCCTGGGGGAAGGGGATATCTCGACGGTAACAGCCGGTAAAAAATATCTCTACGACGTGGGGGGGGACTTTCCCCTGCCGAAACCCGGCTGCGGTTCCCCTGAAACCGGTCGGGAGTCCCTTTTCTATATCAATACCGCCCTGCGGCTCTGGATGGAGGGGGAGGCTGACGCCCTGGTCACCGGGCCGGTGAGCAAGGCATTAATAGAAAAAACCGGGATTCACTTCACCGGCCATACCGAGTATATCGCCGACTTCCTTGGTGAGAAAGACCCCTTCATGATGATGTTCGACC
>CAZEPS010000123.1:9887-12690 GCA_964514165.1 uncultured Leptospirales bacterium | reverse complement strand
CCCGGTATTTCTTCAAATGGGCTATCTCCAGCTCGAGAGAAGGCCCCGCCCCGATGACTACAACATGTTTTCCTGCCAGTTCAGGAACGATATCGCGCAAACCGCCGTGTTCACGGATCAGGGGAAGGTTCTTCCTGAGGTTTCTTCTGAAGATGTGGTAGCGCTCCTCCAGGATGCCCTCGTTGAGCCTCCCGTAAAGATCCTCCTTGTTGATCATGGTGCCGGGATCAGGCATGGCTGTTTTATCCCTTCAGAATTGCGGTGACGAACTTCACTATTTCGATATAGTCGTATTCGGTCGGATCCATCAGTTCCAGGATGCCGATGGTGAGAACCACAGTCTGGGCGATACGGGAAAGGGACACCGGGTCAATGTCGATCCGCCTCCTGGTCGGGTGCTCCAGCCTGGTCCGCTCGATAATGCTGGTATAGAACATACGGTGCTTTTCAAGGAATTCCCTGATGGTGTTCATAATCTTTTCTTCTTCAAATGCGTACTGGATGAGGTTGATCATGATCTTAATGTTTCGCTTGTCAAGGATGAAGCTCTCCACGTCAAGGAGGGTTGAAAGGGGGACAAGTTCATCGGAGCCGAGTTCCTTCTCGATGATCTGACGGTGCGACCTCTCGAACTCGGTGAATATTTCCTTTTGGAGCTCCAGGTAGATGTCCTCCTTCGTTGAAAAGTAGTGAAGCACCCCGCCCTTGGAAAAACCGGACTCGTCGGCGATATCCTGGACCGTCACGTTTGAATACACGTTTTTCTCCAGAAGCCTCTTCAGGGCTTCAACGATCTGAAGCTTCTTCAGCCGTATCTTTTCCTCTTTATCTACTGGCAATATACATCTCCCAACCGGTGTACTAGAAAGGCATATCCCTGGAGCCGGGGGAATAAATCAAGCACAAAACGTCATGTATGTCTATCGGAGAGGGGATACTGCTCTAATATGTACAATAGAGCGAAAAAAGCAATAAAAAAACAATATTTCTTCCCCCTCCCATGCCATCCGGTGAATTTTACTTTTCCTTTCCATGGCGGTCATACAGACTATCCCCATGGCCACTGAGACCATTACGAATTCGCCTGAAGAAACCTTCGCCCTCGCGGAAGAGCTGGGCGGGAAGGCCGCGGCAGGGGACGTTTTCGCCCTGACCGGCGACCTGGGAACCGGCAAGACCGTTTTCGCCAAGGGGATAGCCCGGGGCCTCGGTGTGACCGAAGAGGTGACGAGCCCAACCTTTACCCTCATGGAGATCTACCCCGGCAGGCTCCCCCTCTACCACTTCGATCTCTATCGCATCGAAAGCCACGGGGAATTCGACAACCTCTTCTTCGAAGAATACTGGGAGGGGGACGGGGTCTCGGTTATCGAATGGGCAGAGAAGGCCGGCGACCGCCTCCCGGAGGGGAGCCTTATCGTTACCCTGTACCGGGTCGACGATCATACCAGGAGGATAACCCTTGAACGTCCTGGTGATTGACACGGCCACGGCGGTGGAACTGGTCGCGGTTACGGCGAACGGCCGCCCGGCCGACGAAACCGCCCCGGTGGAGGTCTCCCACTCGGTGACCCTGTTCGATTCGATAGATCGGTGCCTCGATAAGGCTGGAATTACCCTGTCCCAGGTCGGGCTCATCGGGGTCGGCACCGGACCCGGATCCTTTACCGGGATCCGCATCGCCGTGACCACTGCCCGCATGCTCGCCCAGATACTCGACGTCCCCCTGGTCGGTATAGGGACCCATCTCCTCTACGCCGCCCCGGTGCCCTGTTCTCCCGGCGACCAGGTCCTGGTCGCCTTTGACGCGAAGAAAAAGAGGGTCTTCGGGTCTCTCTACCGGTGCGGCACAGGCCTCCCGGAGGAGCTGGTAAAGCCCGGGGACTACGACATCAGCCTCATCCTTGACCGTGCGGAAAAGGGCACCACGCACTGCGTCGGCGACGGCACGGAACGGTACCGGGACATCATCGAGAAGCGGCTAAAGCAGCCACTCTTTCACGAAAATTTCCTCCCCTCCGGAAAAACCGCCTGCCTGATAGCGCTCGATATGTATGAAGCATCCCCACAGAAAGAATTCCCCCATACCGGCGTGGTACCCCGGTACGCGCGAAAATCCGACGCTGAAATCGAGAAGAAAGCGAAGAGAAAATAAACAGGGGTACAGGGTCAGGACTTTTTCCGCATGGTCTTTATGAGGCGGGACTTGTAATCGGCTTCCATCGGTTTCAGGATTGCGTAAAAGCGTTTCATCTCGTCTTTCCTTGAGGAGTTTCCTTCAAAATCTACCCCGACGATGAGATTCGAATCCTGGTCAGTGTAGGAGCACTTGACCTCGCCGTAGATGGTAATGGGGGCCTGAAGCTTGAATACAATATCGAAGATGAACCCCCTGGACTTAAGTATAGACTTCTTTAAATTCTCGTCGGTAATGCTGAGCTTTGCCCCGCCCCTGCTGATGTCGATAATCTCCTGGTGCACCGGGATGAGGAGGGTATTGGCGTCCCTGATCCGGTCTACGAGCTTGAAGGTGTGCTTCTTGATTTCAAGTATCATTTCAATATTGAAATGTTCGGATTTTGATATAAGCTGGATATACCCGAAGGGAATTGAATCCTCCGCCTCGGTGATATAGATAATAGGAACGATAATCTGCGATTTATACCCCTTCTCAATATTTTTCTTGATGTATTCGTCCAGTTCGTCCTCGAGGACCTTGTGGAGGTCGAGAAAGTCCTCATTGATGGCCCGGTAGGCCTCTTTATCGGAAATATCATGTATAAGGAGTGATTTCCCGGTTTTT
>CAZEPS010000123.1:0-9877 GCA_964514165.1 uncultured Leptospirales bacterium | reverse complement strand
TTTTTTGATGGTTCCCATGATCGGCCCGGGGTTAGAGGAAAACACGTTTACCTTGAAGATATCGCTCATATCCTGGTTGTGGCTCTGGAACTGTTCGAGCACCACCTTGATGCTGGTGGGTATGCTGAAGCCGGAGAGCTCTATGGAATGCTTGGATACCTTGAAGTTCGTGGCGTGGACCTGGTCCGGTTCGACCCTGAATCTGAGATGCCGTCTGCCCTGGACAGCCCTCCTTCCATTTTTGATTGCGCACTGGTAGTACCCGGGAGCACGGACCTCCACGATCTCAAAGTCAACTTCAATATACTTGTCCGACAGGCCGTAGATGGTCATGGTGTCTTCCGGCTCATAATTCGGATCCGTGACAACCATGAGGGTGTTGTCGTCGAGATATTCGTTGATATTTATCTCGGTTTTAGCGTAGTAGTTCTTTATATAGAGTTTTCTGTCGGCAAACTGGGATTTCAGAATACTTATCATCTCGTCAACAGAATCTATATCCTGGAACTGTCGGGTCTTTCTCTGGTTAACCTGGTGCAAGTGGAACCTCAAACAGTGAAATCAACTATGCAGATGCGGGTCGTACTATGTCCTGCCGTTACGCAGTGAACCTGGTGTAATCGTATCGGCATACCTTCTATTCTGCTACTTATTATATCGTAGGGGACAAAGAAATAATTCACACTTTTCCCTGCGTTAAATGATACCAGCAAACACATTTATTTCAGGCATTCTTTGGGCCCCTTGAAAAAAATGGAGGGCGGTTTACCCCCTCCACTCGCGAATATAATAATACGGTTTTGTTATTTCTTCTTGGCCTTTGATTTCGCTTTAGATTTCGCTTTAGATTTTGTTTTGGCTTTGGACTTCACTTTCGCCTTTGACGCTTTTGCGGCTGCTTCTTTCTTTTTCGCGGCATCGAGATCTTTCTTCAGTTTCGCGACGATTGCCTTGTCAGACTTCAGATCTTTTTCCAGTTTTTTTATCTTGTCTGTTTTTCTTTTTAAGTCGTTTTGGATTTGTTTTGAAGATTTAGTTGCCATTGATAATAACACCTCGACCTTTTAGTTTTACTGGGACAGTGTATACATAGCAGAGTGAGATTAATTTTGCAAGAAAAAAATAAACATTATTATTTTTTTAAACAGGATGAATAAGTGCGGGAACGATATGCGAAACCGGAACGGCGTTTTGATTAATACATGGATTTCACCATCACCGAAACGGCGGACAAGAGCCGCGGGTAAACGTAATATGCTTGAAAAACTGTCCCCGTAAACTGAAATGGTCCGGTTATGGCAAAGAATCTCCCGGTAGTGACAATCGTCGGCAGGAGAAACGTGGGCAAGTCGACCCTCTTCAACGCCCTGATAAAGGAACGGCGCGCCATCGTGGACTCGCACCCGGGCCTCACCAGGGACGTTATCTCCTACACCGTATCGAACGGCGAGACAACCTTCACCCTGTCCGACACCCCGGGGCTCGACCTCCCGGAATCAGAGGAACTCTCGGCGGCCATTCTGGAGGCGGCACGGGCCCACCTGGCCCGGTCATCGGTCATCATACTCCTGCTCGAGTACCCGGCCCCGGAATCCTACGACAGCGAACTTGCCGACTTTGTGCGCAAACTCTCGGTTCCCACCATCGCGGCGGTGAACAAGATGGACACGGGGGAGCGGCTCGAGAACATGCCCTGCTTCTATGAAATCGGCCTCACCGACATACTGCCGATCTCCGCCCTGCGCCGGGTCAACCTCGACCTCCTCATGGGCCGGGTCACCCAGCTCCTGCCGAAAAAGAAAAAGCCGGTCCCTGACCCTGACCTGAAAATTTCGATAGTGGGGAGGCCGAATTCCGGGAAGTCCACCCTCCTGAACGCCTTCCTCGGCTACAACAGGGCCGTGGTGTCGGACATCCCGGGCACGACCCGGGACTCTATTGACGAGGAGTTCGCCTTCCACGGGAAACGGGTTTCGGTCATAGACACCGCCGGCATACGGAAAAAAAGCCGGGTGGACACGGACGTGGAACGCTATTCCATGAAGAGGACCATCGACTCAATCAAACGGTGCGACGTGGTTATTCACCTCGTCGACGCTGCCGCCGGGCTCACTGACACGGACAAGAAGATCTCGGACGAGATACTGAAGGCCAGTAAGCCGATTGTTATCGCGGTCAACAAGTGGGACGCCATCGAAAAAAACCACAGGACCTTTGACGAATTCAAGGAGCGGCTCATCTTCAAATTTTACCGGGCCGAAGACTTCCCGATCGTATCTATTTCGGCCCAGAAGAAACAGCGGATACACCGCCTCGTGGAAACCGCCTTTGAACTCAGGGAACGGGCCTCCCGGCGCATAGAGACCCCCCGGCTGAACCGGGTCATCAGCGACATCATGAACTCACGCCGGATACCCCAGCTCGGCCACAAGCTGCGTGTATACTACGCAACCCAGACCGATACCGTCCCCCCCCGGTTCAAGCTCTTCGTCAACAATCCGGAGTTCTTCCGCCGGGATACTGTCCGCTACTTCGAGAAGACCCTCCAGAGCGAACTCAATCTGAACGGGGTGCCGATTATACTCAGCCTCGAGGGGAAAAAAAAGAAAGTAAGAAAATAACAAGCGGGATCGGGATCACCGTATCTCGACCCTTCCTTCGATGGACTTGACGATGGTGGCGCTGTCGGCGAACTCCAGGTCAGAGCCGACCGGCAGGCCGTGGGCGATGCGGGTCACCCTTATACCCAGGGGATGGAGGAGCTTCGAGAGGTACAGGGTGGTGGCGTCCCCCTCCACGGTCGGGTTCAGGGCGATTATAACCTCGTTTACCCCCCCGTCCCGGCACCGGTCGATGAGTGAATTCATGTTCAGGTCCCCGGGCCCGACCCCGTCCAGGGGGGAGATAAGCCCGTTCAGCACGTGGAAGAGTCCCCCGTATTCGCCGGTGCTGTCGATGGTAATCATGTCCTTCGGCATCTCCACCACGCAGATGAGGCTCCTCTGCCGGGACCCGTCCCCGCACACGCTGCAGAGGTCCCCGTCCGATATGCCCCCGCAGGCAGAGCAGGTGCGGATATTCTCCCGGAGATTCACCAGGGACGAGGCGAGACCCCGGACGTCCTCGTGGCTCATGGAGAGGACGTGGAAGGCGAGGCGGGAGGCGCTCTTCATCCCGATGCCGGGGAGGCGGGCCAGGCGCCTGATGCTGTCGTCGAGATAGACGGATGTCCTGTTCCGCTCCATGGTCACCCGAGGTTTTTCAACAGGTCGTTCATGCCGGGGATGTTCAGGCCGCCGGTGAGCTCGTTCATCCGGGAAACCGAGTGGTCCCGCATTTTCTTGACCGCGTCGTTCACCGCCGCGACCACTTCCTTCTCGAGCTCGCCCTTCCGGGCCGGGTCTATGATTCCTTCGTCTATCGATATCCCGTGGAGGCGGTACTCGCCGTCCACCACGGCCCTGACGCCGCCGCCGGGGCTGGTCCCCTCCATGCGCTCCTTCTTGAGACTGTCCTGTATATTTTTGAATTCCTTCTGCAGTTTGAATATCTGGCCGATATCGCCCAGTCCTTTCATCATTTTGAATCTCCTTTTTCGATAATCTCACCGTGGAAAAGCTCCTTTATCTTCTCCACCGTGGGATTCGGTCTGGTTTTCTCGAAACCGGCAATCTCCGGCTTTTTCATCATCTCGTCCTCCGGGGGCGGGATCTCGCCCGCCTCGTCCGGAACGTTCATGTCATTCGGGGACTTTTCTTCCGGGGGGGTATCGCTCCCCGGGGCCGGTGACTGGGCGATTCCGATCTTCACTTCAATCTCGGATCCCATCCGGGCGGATATTTCGTCCCGGATGAAGCGGATATTGTTCTGGTTCAGGATTCGGCTGTAGTAGCCCTGGTCAGTCCCCTCGGCGTAGGTAATGGTCAGGGACCTCTCCCCGAACACGGCCTTCGCCGGCTGGAGTATGAGGTGCAGGTATTTCTTGGTCTCGCTGATAGAGGCGAGAAAATCGCGCCACGCTTCTTCCAGGGAACCGGCTTTCCGGGCCCCGTCCTGTTTCTTCTCTTTCCGGGGCCCGTTCACGGGGCCGCCCTTTTTTGTCTCTTCCCGGGAATCGTTCACGGGTCCGGCAGGTTTATTCTCTTCACGGGAATCGTTCGCAGGCCCGCCCCTTTTCGCGGGGGGGGCCGCGCCGCCGTATCCGGTTTTCGCCTGAGAATTACCTCCCCCCTCTTCTTCAAGCCGGGCGACGATCCCGGCAATAGAGGGGGTCTTCTTCGCGGTGACCATGTCCAGGAGGGCCATCTCCAGGTTTATCCGCTCGTTGGTGGAATACCGGATGCTCGACTGGAGCTCGTCAGCGATGCGGAACATGAGGCCGAGCTCCTCGTCGTGGAAGCGCTCCGCCGTCTGCCTGAGTTCGCCCTTCTCCTCGTCGGAAAGCCCCAGGACCTCCTGCACCGTGATGCCGTTCTTTATCAGCCGCAAAGTCCGGAGTATCTCAATGAACCCTTCCGCGTACCGGGGTATGTCCACCCCGAGGGAAACGACCCGGTTCACCTCCTCAATGAGGAGGGGTGCGTCGAGGTCCGCGATGCCCCGGGCCAGGGTGATGTAGCTCTCCACCGGCACGATCCCGAGTATGGCCAGGGCGTCGAGTTCGCTTATCTCCGCCGGGCCATCCCCCTTCTTCTGATCAGAGAAGGATATGACCTGGTCCAGCAGGGACTGGGCGTCCCGCATGGAACCGCCCCCGGAGCGGGCTATCGGGTAGAGGGCACGGTCCGAAATTCGGAGCCCCTCCTTCTCCACGATACGGCGCAGGTGTTCCACCACCGGCTCCAGCGGTATCTTCTTGAAGTAGAATTTCTGGCACCGGGAAAGGATGGTCTCCGGTATCTGGTGCACCTCGGTGGTGGCGAACATGAACACGATATGGGGAGGGGGCTCCTCCAGGGTCTTCAGGAGGGCGTTGAAGGCTTCCCTGGTGAGCATGTGGACCTCGTCGATGATGTATACCTTATACCGGGACTTCACCGGGGCGAAGTTCACGTTCTCCCGGAGCTCCCGTATGTCCTCGATCCCCCGGTTCGAGGCCCCGTCAATCTCTATGACGTCAAAGGAGCTGCCATCGGTTATCTCCAGACAGTTGTTGCACCTGTTGCACGGTTCCGGGGTCATGCCGGTTTCGCAGTTCAACGCCTTGGAGAGGATCCGGGCCATGGTGGTCTTCCCAACCCCCCGGGGGCCCGAAAACAGGTAGGCGTGGGAGACACGCCCCCCGGTGATGCTGTTCTGGAGGGTCCTGGAGATGTGCTCCTGAAAGACCACCTCCCTGAAAGTCTGGGGACGCCATTTCCTCGCGATAACCTGGTATGACATGGCTGTAGCAGTAACCCTCTGGTATAGTAAAGAACGGGATGACGACTGCGGAGAGGGGGGGATTCGAACCCCCGGTTACTTTCGCAACACACGGTTTCCAACCGTGCTCCTTCGGCCTCTCGGACACCTCTCCGGTACGGGCCGGGCCTCTCCCGGCATGTATTATTGGATTAACCGGCCTGTTTTTGTCAAATAAAAATACCCGGGCTTCCCGGACCTTTCCCTGTTTAACCCATTCATGACACCGGGTATGCTGTAAAACGCTGTCTTGTTATACGGAGAGAGAGGGATTCGAACCCCCGGAGACTAACGCCTCAGCGGTTTTCGAAACCGCCCCCTTCGGCCTCTCGGGCATCTCTCCTGTTATTAGTTCTTTACTATTTGCCCATCGTAACACCAGGGCTTACCTCACTGGTATCCAGGAGGTTTAACCACAGAGGCACAGAGAAAAGATAAGTTCACAGAGAGAATTTTAGAGCATTGCCGTTTTGATGTTTACATTCATGAATAATAATATAAATTTTTAAAAAATCATTATAATTCAAAAATGATATTCAACCTCTAACCCTCTGCGCTTTCTGTGTCTCCGTGGTTATCTTTTTTTCCTTTCACCTGTTATCTTCAACAAAGGCGACGATGTCCTTCATGGTGTCTTCGGCAACAAGGCACGGGGTAGACAGGAACCGGGGATGGTCCCGGTAATAGTCGATGAGGGGGGCGGTCTTCTCGTTGTAGGTCGTGAGCCGCTGTTTGATCGCCTCCTCGGTCTCGTCGTCCCGCTGGATAAGCCCGCTGCCGCACCGGTCGCAGGCCCCCTCTTTCTTCGGGGGCTTGGTGTATATGTTGTATATTGCCTGGCATTCCGGGTTCGAACAGGTACGCCTGCTGGTGAGGCGCCGTATGATCACGTCCTCGGGGACCTCCAGGTTCACGATGGCGTCTATGGAGAGGCCGAGCGTTTTAAGCATACCGTCCAGGGCCTCGGCCTGGGTGATGGTCCGGGGAAAGCCGTCCAGAATGAAGCCGTTCTTCGTGTCGTCACGGCCGAGACGCTGCTCAATGATGTCCATTATCAGGGAGTCCGGGGCCAGTTCACCCCTGTTCATGTAGTCCTGGGCCGTTTTTCCGAGTTCCGTTCCGGCCGAGACCTCGCCCCGGAGCATGTCCCCGGTGGATATCTGCACCACCCCGTACTTACCGATGAGGAGTTCGGCGATGGTTCCCTTGCCTGCCCCGGGGGACCCGAGTAGTATGAAGTTCATGTATGATTACCTCATTAGAGACATTAAAAATATACTGTATTCATTATTGTCATTGCGAGGCTGTTGAAAACAGCCGTGGCAATCTCTCTAAAACGCTATATTATATCTCCGGTTTACTTATAAACAGCTCAGTTTTATCGAATCATCATTTGAGATTGCTTCGTCGTCCCGGCTGGCCGGGACTCTCGCAATGACAGTGAATTGTTACACTTAAGCCCAGACCCGTTCCTTTACTTCTTTAATGACCGTCTCTTTCGTGGGGTAAATGTCCTCCACTATTTCGTCCGGTTTGAACCAGAGCTTGATCTCGACCTCGGCGTCGTCGGTGCTCGAGGAGGCGTGGACCACGTTTTCGAACACACCGGAGGTGGTGATGCGGCCGTAGGCCCCCCGGATACTCACCGGGTCAGCCTCTTCCGGGTTGGTGTTCCCCACGATGTCCCGGACCTTGTCGATGGCGCCTTCTCCCTGGTAGACCAGGGCCATGACCCGCCGGGTATTGTGGAGGCTTCCCATGATATACTGGATGAGTTCGTCAAAAAAGGGTTTATCACTGAGATGATGATAGTGTTCCTTCGCGAGCCCCTCGCTGACCTGGATAACCTTGGCGCCGATTATCCTGAGCTTGGTCTCGGAAAGGCGGGTCAGGATGTTCCCGGTGAGGGATTTCACCAGGCCGTCCGGCTTGATTATTACGAGCGTTTGTTCGAGCATCCGCTGGTACCTCGTTAACTGTGATCAAATGCCCCGGGTCTTTTACGCTTACAAAGCTACAGGGAATTCGCGTTATTTCAAGAATAAAATATCCCGGGAACACGCCTTTGCGGGTATTTTCTACAAAGTTTTTCCCTACAAAATAAGAAAGGGCTTCCCGGGGGAAGCCCCTTTGCCCAGGGCGGGATTTGAACCCGCACAGGATTGCTCCCACATGGCCCTCAACCATGCGTGTCTACCAAATTCCACCACCTGGGCCCGTGCCTCTTCAGTCGCATCAATAATGGCACTATATGTGTCAGGCAGGTATTTCTGTCAAGAATTAATTACTGAAATGAGTCCACCTTAAAATTAACCGGTGTCGTAGCGGAAATAATTGAGGGCCTCGCCCTCGAGGTTGAACATCTTGATGAAATTCTGCAGGTTGACGATCTTGAAGATGTCCTTAATTTC
Organism: uncultured Leptospirales bacterium; assembly: GCA_964514165.1. Classification (GTDB taxonomy): domain Bacteria; phylum Spirochaetota; class UBA4802; order UBA4802; family UBA5550; genus CAZEPS01. The sequence continues at coordinate 2,066 of CAZEPS010000123.1, read as the reverse complement.
GGATGAAACGTTGACGAACACCAGGTCGCCCTTTTTCTTTCGTAGTATCTTGGCGGTGTTAATGAACACCCCGATTCCGGCGCTGTCGATATATTCGAGGTTCTGCAGGTCAATGAGAATCTTTAGTACCCCGCCGTCGGCCAGTGTCTTCATGAAGATCCAGCAGTCGCGGCAGTTGTCCATGGTGAACTTCTTCTGAAGATCCATCTTAAATACGAGGATTTTATAGTCAATCCCCTCTTCCAGGTTCATCGAGAGCTTGATGATATCAAAGTGAATACTCATAGGGGCACCCGCTTACAGGATCGCACATAAAGAATAATACGCAAGAACTTTTTCCCGCCTATGGACTTCACATCAGGGCGCGGTACAAGCTCACGGCCTCCTCCTCGCCGTTGAAGATCTTGATAAACCGGTTCAGGTTGATCGGCTTGAAAATGTTTTCTATCCTGTCTGAAACATTGATGATGACGATCTCCCCGTCCAGGCTCCTGATGAGCTTGGCAGTGTTGATGAGGGTGCCGATGCCGTAGCTGTCGATGAAATCAAGGTCATGCATGTCCACAATAAGTTTCCGGGCGCCCCCGGCGATGATAGTCTGGACAAAGAGCCAGAGATCGTCGGTGCGGTCCAGGTCCATGACGTTGGCGGACTTGATCTTGAAGACTGTCTTCCCGAGATCAATTTCGTCCCGCTTGACCGCCGTGGTCTCGATTATCTCACACCTCATCGATTGTTGATCGTTTTTTCCCATCAATTACCGGTATCCCCCGGCCCTTTTTTTTTCAAGAAGAATACTGCTTCATCCTTAAATATCGATAACCACGAGGGTCACGTCGTCATCATGGCCCTCATCACGTTCGAACCCGGTCCAGTGGCGTATGACATGGAGGATATGGTCCGCCAGCTCCTCCGTGTCGAGACCGGGGGTGTCCCTCACCAGGTTAAGGAGACGATTCTCGGTGAACATCGTTCCATCCCTGTCTCTCGCCTCGATTATCCCGTCAGTATAAATAATAATACGGTCCCCCGGTTCGAGATTTATCTCCGACGAATGGTATTCCACCGACTGCTCCCACCCCATGGGCATATCGTTTTCCCGGTTCTGGACAATCTCACCGGTATCTTTTCTAAAAACAATCAGGGGCCAGTGCCCGGCGTTGGACTGGCGGAGCTTCATTTCGTCGAGATCGATGAACGCGAAGCAGGCGGTGATAAACTGGCCCCCGATGAAATTGAACATGCTCGTATTTATCAGGGTCATGACGTCAGCCGGCTCCCTTGCCCGGTCTATAAAGAAGGAGTAGACCACCCGGAGCATGGAACAGATGAAGGCAGCCGGAATCCCGTGGCCGGACACGTCCGCGACCAGGGCGCTCAACGTCCTGCTGTCCACGAGCTGGACGTCGTAATAATCCCCCCCCATCTTCATCATCGGGAGGTACCGGACCGTCATGGCGACACCCTCGATTTCCGGAAGATCCTTGAATAGGATAGCCTGCATGATCTCGTGGGCAATCTGGATGTCCCGCTTTATTACGGAAAGCTCGTTGTGGAAACGCACCGAATTCTTCAGGGATATGAGGCTCTTCACCCTTGCCAGGAGTTCCTGCCGGTTCACCGGCTTGGTCAGATAGTCGTTTGCCCCGGCCTCGAGGCCGGTCACCACGTCCCCGGGCCGGTTCTTGGCGGTGAGCATGAGGATCGGGAGGTCGTGCTCCGGATATTTTTCCCTGATGACGCGGCACACCTCATACCCGGACATCCGGGGGAGCATCACGTCGAGGATTATCAGCTCGGGAAACTCCCCCCCCTCGAGAAGCTCCAGGGCGTTGATACCGCTTTTGGCCGATTCGTCCCGGTACCCCTCGAGGACCAGGTTGTTGATGAGAATCTGGAGGTTCACCGGATCGTCATCCACCACCAGGACGGACTCACCGGCCGTTTTTTCCCCGCCCTCCCCCCTGATGAAGCGGACGTCCCGGTCGGTGAAGATGACCGGACCCTCAGGGACCTTCCCTGTCACGGCGCTCCCGTCCGCCGTCTTTGCGCTTTTCTTCAGGGAA
>CAZEPS010000122.1:0-12844 GCA_964514165.1 uncultured Leptospirales bacterium | reverse complement strand
TTCATGTCCGGATCTGTGAGGGCGTGGAGGGGAAGTTCCTCTGCGCTACTCGACCCGTTATCTTCGGTTCCACGCAGGCGTGGAGCACGTCCCTCGGCACCACATCCACGCCGTTTATCGTGACCGGTTCCAGGTCCATGAGTCCCATGTCGAGAATCGTCTTCCACTGCTGGAAGTGGCCCGGCCACCTCAGGGTCTTGTTCTGGTAGGTCTTCACCTTCCCTTCGAAGGTCCACGGCGCGGTGGAGGTGCCTCCTCCCGCCACGAATGCCTCCATGGTGCCGATCGGTTCCGGGAACTGCACCAGCTCGTAGTCATCGTCCCGGAAGGTGGGGATTTTCGTTATCCGGTAGTCCCTCAGAAACACCGCCTCGCCGTAATACTCGTTGGTGAGGCCCGCTATGTTGAAGGTGAGGATATAGTTGAAGGGAGGGCGCGGGTTCTGATCGTTGCCCCCGTCCCACATGTAGATCTCGTCGGTCTTGTCGAGGAGGGACATGGCGTATACCGCCAGGGTGTTCCCGAGGCCGGGCACCTGGCCGCAGTCCGGGATGACCGCGATGCCGGCCGCCTCTGCCTCATTGTCGAGCTTCAGCTGATCCAGGACCAGGTCCGTGTTGCCGCCGAGATCGGACATGGACGCCTTCGACTCGATTGCGGCCCGGGTCACGGCGGGGTTCAGCCAGTAGGGGACCGCCGACAGGAAAGAGTCCACTTTCTCCAGGAAACCCTTCAGGGCCTTTTCGTCTGTCACGTCCAGTTCGATGCCCCGGGCGATATCCTTTCCCAGGAGCCGGTTGACCTTTCCGGTCGAGGTTTCGGCCGCGGCCAGGTCGATGTCCGCGATGATCACCTCTTTCGCGTCGCCGAATTTTGCCATGTCAAAGGCCGCGGCAGTGCCCTGCCGTCCTCCCCCAATCACCGCGTAGGTATAGGGCATAGTCTCCTCCTCTTGAATCTCACGTATATTCCTTTTCGTATTTCTCCAGTATCTCACGGATTGCCTTCTCCCGGGGCAGGGGCGGGGGTTCGTGGGATTCCAGGATCTCCCGGGCCCTGTCAATGGCCTGCCGGGCCGGATTATTACTCCCTCTTCCCGGCCCCTCGCCAGGGGGAAGGTCGGCGTACGAGGGCCGCCAGAAAGAACGCATGTGTTTCAGGGTGTTGTCGTCGGTCAAAAAATGGTTCCCCGGCCCGACCCGCCTGACCGCGTCCAGGGCCAGGGTATCTTCGTTCACCACTATCCCTGATGCGAAGTGGCGCACCATGTCGAATATCTCGCAGTCGAGGACAAGCTGGGCCGGTGAAAAGACCTTCGCCCCCCGGATGAGACCGGCGCCGCAGATCATGTCCGCCCCGGAGAGGATGCTCGCCGCGCAGGAGAGACTGTTTTCGGCCCCGGCCTGCCACCCGCTGTTCCCGGCGCCGGTGGCAAAGGTGCCGATGGACGAGGGAAGGCCGTAGTGCCGCGCGAGACCGGCCCCGGCCGACTGGAGCAGGCAGTCGTAGGGCCCCCCAGCTGTTATGCCGCCGGTTTTCATGTCCATCATGGTGGCGCAGGTACCGTAGAATGTTGGTGCCCCGGGATGGAATGCCTGGAGAAAAGAGATGCCTCCCAGGAGTTCGGCGTTGATCACCGCCAGGTTCCCGGCCAGGGTTGCCGGGGCGGTGGCGCAGCCGATGGACATGTTCATGAACCCTGCAGGAATACCGGCCCGGGCGAAGACGAGGGCCGCCTCCAGTGAGTCCCCGTCGTAGCAGAGGGGACTGATGCTGCACTGGAAGCTCGAGATGACCGGTTTTTCCCTGAGGGCATCTTTTCCTCCTGCGGCCTCGGCCGCCATGGCCGCGCTCCCCTCGGCAGCGATCGGGTCCACGGCGGTCATGGCCTGGGCGTGCTTGCCGGAATTTTTCATCATGGCGAAAAGTTCATACAGGGGCTGCACCCGTGCCGGCCTGTCCCTGGCGCTCACCGGGGGCCAGAGGAATGATATCTGGGGCAGGGCGTCAGCCAGCCGCACCGCTTCTGAAAGATCGTCAAAGGTGGAGGAGCGGCCCCCGCCGGTCCCGTTGTCCAGGACCTCGAGGCCGGTTCCGTCCAGGGTAAGGTAGCTCACGGTTCCGTCGAGCGGGAGGTGCCCGTCGCCGCTCCGGGCGAAGAGGGTGTAGCTCTTCGGCGCGGACTTGATTGCCTCGAGCACCAGGCTTTCGGGGAAGCGGACCAGTTTTTTCTCACGGTCGACCCGTGCCCCTTTTTCTTCGAGGAAGTCGTACCGTTCAGGGGAGAGGGGCATCCTGAGGCCGGTCTCTTCCAGGATCTGCATTGATGCCCGGTGTATCATTTCAACCTGTACGGGATCTAAGAGGGAAAAGGGCTGTACACTCTTCGCGGTAGTTATCATGGCTTCTTTCATCCAAGTAGCTGGAGACTTTTTACTATGGGAATGCCCGGTATCTGTCAATATATTTTCGGCTATGAAGCGGTAATGAGTGACAGGGGCCTTTCGTCAACCGGCTGATGATTTTCCGTGTCGGCAAGTGGGATTGAAGCAGGGGGAACGGTCTCAGAAAAATAAGAATTGTATTTGCACCGGTTATTTGTATTGATATACGGGTAAACGTCTTTGCAAAAGACCGCGGTAACAAGAAAACAGGAAGGTTGAAATGTCCCAAATTCCCGGGAGGGTCTATCTCCGGTATACTCTTCTCCAGATTCCCGCCATCATTATAATAATTTCGGTTATGGCGGCCCTCCGTCATTACCTGGAGATACACCTCCTCCTGTTCTGGGGAATAATCCTCGGGTGGCTGATAAAGGATATCGTCATGTTTCCCTTTGTCTGGCGTGCCTACGACAATGGCCGGCAGGGGAGCGGCGGTGATATGGAAGGGATGGCCGGCACCGTCACCCGCCGTCTCGAACCGCAAGGGTACGTCCGGGTCAGGGGTGAACTCTGGCGGGCGGTTCTTGTTGACGACGAAAGCGCGGAGAAAGGGGAGGCCGTTACCGTTGCCGGGCGTGACGGGATGCTTCTCAGGGTAAAGCGGGAAAAATGAAAAATTCATTTGACATTAACCATCTGGTTAAATAATTTATCCATTAAATTAATATTTTTAACCGGATGGAAAATGGCTGCACACAATACCGACGACATTGAGGCGAAAGAGCGGATCCTCGCCGCCGCCAAGACCGAGTTCTCCCGGAAGGGGTACCGGGGCGCCCGGATGGTCTCCATAGCCGAGCTGGCTGGGGTAAACAAGGCCCTGATACACTACTACTTCCAGAGCAAGGAGAAGCTCTACCAGGAGATAATATCAAGGACCTTCGGCCTTCACGAAGGTCCCGAGGTTTCGATCTATATCGGCAGGTGGAACCTGGCCCCGTCGCAGAAGCTCTACGCGATAATATACTTCATGGTTAACATCTTCCTCAAGGCGACCGATCCCGAGATATTCCGGCTGGTTTTCTGGGAGCTGGCGGAGGGGACCCGTCATATTTCGTCCGTTATGCAGGAATACGCCCAGCCGAAGCACGGGATTCTCTACAATGTCATAAACGACGGGATTAAGGTTGGGGAATTTGAAACCGATTATCCCAAACTGTCCGTCATGAGCATCTCTTCCTTTATCACCATGTACGTGCTTCACCGGGAGATACATAAGGGAACGAAATACATGGAAGACCTCTACGGTAAAGTCAAAGACGATGACATTCTGAAATATACCGCTGTCCAGATATTCAAGTCCCTGAACCCGGAAAACAGGCGGCTAACAATTCCGGAACTTCCCGCTGATGTGCTGGAGACCCTTGATGGCATAATCAGGCTCCTCATGGAAAAACAGGACGAAGGGATAACGGACAGTATCTATAAACGCCTCGAAGAAATGCTGATGCAATAAGTACCCAGGAGAAACGAAATGAGATTTATGAGACCAGTCTTCCTTATATTTTTGACAGTAATTATCATACAGATTCCACTTCCGGCGCAGAATAACAACGTCATCCGGCCCCTGGGAGTGGAACTGGCCGACGAGCCGGCGGTCATCCTCAACGGGGTGAAGATAACCCTTTCCCAGGCGATACGGCAGGCCATCGAGCGGAACCATGACATCATTGCCGGGAGTTACGAGCTCGCCATGACCGACACCAGCTACCGGAAGTTTCTCGACACCTACTATTTCAGTCTCATGGCCGAGGGCGCGGTGAAGTACGAGAAGTACCCCCCGGATCTCCATCTCCAGGCGGGAAAAACACTGACCCAGGTTAATACCAACCTGACCCTGGCGAAACGATTTAAGAGCGGCACCAGCCTGTCAGCCACCCTGTACCACGAACACGCACAGAAGAAGTTCAGCCCCATCGTTGCACCGGTTATCGGGTCCCCCGGTATTCTCTATATTCCGACCCTGCAGGACCCCTACTACCACCAGCCGGCGCTCTACCTCGTGCTGGAACAGGAGCTTCTGAAAAACGCCTTCGGATCAAACTGGCGCCGAATGGAGAAGATCCTGACCAACGGCCAGAAGATTGAGCGGGAGACGACCCTCTACATGCTCTCCCTGGTGGTGGTCAAGGTGATAACCGACTACTGGACCGTCATAGTGAACCAGTCCCGGATGGAAAACGCCGAACTCATGGTGCAGGAAACTAAAAAGGTCAGGGACATAACGGCAGGCAACGTCCGCTACGGCCTGTCTGACCGGTTCAACCTGAATTACTACAATACCCTGGTGGCGAGCTCCGAGGCCAATCTCGAACAGGCCCGGCAGGAGTACCGGGACTCCCTGAGGAATTTTTTGACCACCATCAACATGGACCCGGGCACCACCGTGTCCGGCACGGCGATTCTATCGAACAAACTCCTGGAGGTGGACTTCGAGGAGTCACTGAAAACCGCGTACCGGAAACGGGCCGATTACCGGAGCGCCCTCCTTTCCATTGAAAACGCGAAGATGAATCTGAAGATACAGAAGAACAATGCACTGCCGTCGCTTTCACTGGGACTGACCTTCGCGCCTTTTTCCCAGGATGACGACTTCGTCAAGTCGTACGGAGACATCGGCAGCATAAAAAATCCGTCCATTGAAGGGAGAATAAAGCTGACCTATCCCATCACGAACAACAGCCATGAGGTGGATGAGCGGAACGCCCGGTTCCAGCTGAAGCAGGCACAGATTCAGCTCGAGAAGGTGGAACGGGAGGTGAAGGACGACATCATGAGCAGAGTCGAGCAGATCAACACGAGTTACGTCCTGTACAAGAAGGCGAGGGAGGCGAGTGTTCAGGCCGAGCTCTTCTACCGGGGCATGATCGCGAACCTGAGACGGGGGCGGCTCTCGGCAGCCATAGTGAAGAACGGGGTGGATGCCCTGGTCCAGAGCCGCATGGGGGAGCTCGGGGCCCTGGTCCAGTACAACGTGTCCCTGCTCATGCTCGACGTGGCGCGGAACGAACTGTTTGAAAAGTACAACATTGACGTGGACAGGTATATACCGAAGGATACTGAATAATGCTAAAACTAATTAATTATCTTATAAACAAGAAGCTCCTGGTATTCCTCCTGGTCTTTCTCATCATGCTCTCAGGGCTCTTCACCCTCATGAGCCTGAACCGGGAGGTTGCCCCTGAGGTGAACTTCGACATGGTGTCGATACTGACCGTTTACGCGGGGGGATCCCCTGACGAGCTCGAGCAGCTTATTTCCATACCTATTGAAAAAAAGCTCAGGGAGGTTGACGGCATCGACAAGGTGCGCTCCTACAACCTGGAAAACGTGTCCGTGGTTGTCGTGTACATAGACGACCGGGTGCCGGACGTCCACGCGGTTGCCGAGGACATCAAGGACAAAGTGGCCCTGGTGGATGACCTTCCGGACAACGCGGAAAAGCCGGTCGTTGAGGAGATTAAGATCGACAAGACCCCGGTCATTGACATGGCGATATACCCGAGGGAGGAGGGGGTCACCTACCGGGAGATCCGGGAAATGGCTGATTTCCTCGAAGATTACATCTACGAGTTAGACGGTGTCGCCGAGGTGGAGGACTTCGGCTACCTGGACCGGGAGTTCCTCGTCGAGGTAGATCCTGACGAGATGAAGTATTACCGTATAGGGATGAACACCCTGATAAACACCCTCCGTTCCAGAAACCTGGACGTGCCAGGCGGGACCCTCCGTATCGGTTCCAAGGAATATGTCCTTCGATCAAAGGGGCAGTACCGGAACATCGATGAAATACTCGATACCGCCATCATGGGCAACGACATCGGCTTCACGACCAGGATAAAAGACATTGCCCGGGTGTACGATACCTTCGAGGAGCCTGACGTCCACGAGCGGGTGAACGGCCAGGAGGCGGTCGTGTACCGGATATGGAAGAAGCGGAGTGCCGACGAGATTGACCTGGTGGACCGGCTCCGCTCCTCGATGAAGGATCTCTATAAACAGGGGAAGTTCGATCGGGTGATGATCGCCATGTTCAACGACACCAGCAGGTACACGCGGCAGAGAATAGATTCGGTCCTGGTCAACGCTGCGGTCGGTTTCGTGCTCCTCGGGGCCGTTCTCCTCATACTCCTCGGCCCCCGGATGTCCGCCATCGTGAGTATCAGCATCCCGGTGGCGTTCATGGTCGCGTTCATTGGCATGGGAATCAGCGACATCACCCTGAACGTTATCAGCCTCTTCGGCATGATCATGGTCCTCGGGATGATAGTCGACTTCGGCATCGTGGTTTCCGAAAACAGCCACCGGTACATGGAGCTCGGCATGGAAAAGAGGGAGTCCATCAGGAAGGGGGTCGCCGAGGTGTTCTGGCCGGTGACCGTGACGCTCCTCTGCATCTGCGCCGCATTCGCGCCGCTCCTCTTTCTTTCCGGCATCATGGGGAAATTCATCCGGGGCATACCGGTCGTTCTCATGATATGCCTGGTGGCATCGTGGGCAATCGCCATGTTCATACTGCCGACCATTCTGAACACCTTCGCCAAGGAAAAAAAAGGCGGGGATGACGCCCTGAAAGAGGAGGACATCCACTTTGAGCACGGCTTTTTCGGTCGGGTCCAGAGGCAGTACAAGAAACTCCTGAATGTTTCCCTGAAGCACCGGTACATTACCCTTCTTGTCCTGTTTGTCCTTCTTGTCCTGTCCCTTGCCCTCGTGGCTACCCAGCGGGTGAAGTTCGTGTTCATGCCGGGCGGCGGGGCGGAACAGCTGCAGATCAAGGCGACCCTTTCCCAGGACGTCAACCTCGAAACGAACCTGTCCGAGATGAAGAAAGTAGAAAACTTTATCATGCAGATCCCGAAGGGTGAATTCGACGCCCTTCACTCAAGCGTTGGACTCGACGCCTCGAGCCCCCTGGATCCGAAACCGGGTGAGAAAACCTGTAAGACCACTTTCAAAATATACCTGACCCGGTACAAAGACCGGGAACGGCCGGCCGAGGAGATAATCGAGGAACTGCGCCGGAATATCACACGGGCCCGGGAGGAGGGTGTCTTCGCACAGGACATCTTTTTCGAATACAAGGTCGAGGAGAACGGCCCCCCAATCGGTAAGCCGATAAACGTGGAGATACGGGGGGAAGATTTTAACGTCATTAAGAAAATTTCGAACGAGTATATCGCCTTTCTCAAAACGATAAAGGGGGTGAAGGACATCACCACCGACCTGGAGGAGGGCAAACTGGAATACCGGTACGTCATCGACGAGGCGAAGGCATCCCGGGCGAACGTCTCCATGTACGATGTGGGCATGGCGCTGAACGCCTCGTACCAGGGGGCGGTGGCCACCAGCGTCAAAAAGGGGGACGAGAGCATCGACATACGGGTCCGGTTCCCGGAGTCGGCCCGTAAACGGATGGGAAGCCTGGACGACGTGTATATCGACAACATGCGGGGGGGATTCATTCCCCTGGACCTGGTGACCAGGGTAAAAAAACAGCCCGGGTACTCCCAGATAAACAGGCTGAACTACAAGCGGATAGGGCAGGTCCAGGCCGAGGTGGACACGGACGTGATAACCTCTGTCGAAGCGAACCGTCTCCTCCGGGAAAAGTTCGCGGGCATCGAAAAACGGTATCCTGATTACAATATCGATTACGGCGGGGAGCAGGAGGACACGGATGAAAGCATGGGCGAACTGGGGATTCTCTTTATTTTCGCGCTCCTGGTCATCTATATCGTGCTGGCCGTGTTCTTTAACTCCCTGATAGTTCCGATCGTGGTCATGAGCGCTATCCCCTTTTCCCTGGTTGGTGTCATCACGGCCCTCTGGGTCCACGGCCAGCCCATGTCATTCATGAGCACCCTCGGGGTGTTCAGCCTCGCCGGGGTCATCGTGAGCAACACCCTTGTCTTGGTCCAGTTCATCAACTACCAGCGGGACGAGGGCCTCGATCTGAAGGAGTCACTCATAGAGGGAGGGATCATACGCCTGAGACCGGTGCTCCTCACGTCCGGGACCACGGTCCTGGCCCTTTTCCCGACCATTTACGGAATCGGCGGTATTGACCACTTCGTGGCGCCCCTTGCAATGGCCTTCGGCTACGGCCTCATATTCGCCACCTTCATCACCATGGTGCTCATTCCCTGCTTCTATCACATCGCGGAAGACGCCAAGGGGCTCATGTCGCGGATACTCGGGAAATTCGGCATACAAATGGAGAGCGCCATATATCAGGCTGCAACCCAGGTCACCGGTGCCTTTGAACAGGCGGCTGAGATGGAGAATTCACGGATAAACGAAGTTTTGAAACCGGCAGCCAGGAACAAAAAGAAGATGAAAAACTGACACCGCGCCTTCCATTCCCGGAAAAATATAATTGCGGGAATGGAGGACGTATCATATACTTGCTTATTCCAAAAAAAGAAATGACCATTGTGGAGGATATATGATGAGAAGGATATCGCTGTGCCTGTCACTGTTCGCCCTGACGCTCCTGGTAATTACCGCCTGTTCACCCAGGGTTGAGGTCAACCCCGATCGGTTGAAGTATTTCCAGGATTCCTACGAGGAGTGCCGGGAAGCCTTCAGGGAACTCTCGGAAAAGCTGCGGGAGGAATACCGGGACGTAGAGGTGTCGCACATCCCGGTTCTCCGAAAGACCGACAGGGGATTTATCACCGACCGGGGCCTCACCATCGATTACTGCTACATCCCGGCGAAGATGGAAACGGAAAGGCTCTTCATACTGACCTCGGGCCTTCACGGCATAGAAGGGTTCGCCGGGAGCGCGGTGCAGCAGATGTTCATGGCGGAAATGATCCCGAAACTTAATCTTGACGAAACCGGCATTCTCCTTATCCACGGCATCAATCCCTGGGGGTTTAAAAACAGGAGAAGGGTAACCCAGAACAACGTGGACCTGAACAGGAACTTCGATGTCGCTGATGACCTTTTTAAAACGAAGAACGAAGGGTACGCTAAAATACGCGGTTTTCTCAACCCGACAGAAACGGTCGACATGGGGTCAATAAAGAACCGTTTCTTCCTGATAACCGCCGTAACCATGATCGCGAAGCACGGAATGTCTCCCCTGCGGCAGGCGATACTCCAGGGGCAGTACGAGTACGAGAAGGGAATCTATTTCGGAGGAAAAGAATTCGAACAGCAGAAGAAGGTCGTGAGGCACCTTCTCCAGAGCACCTCCGCTCCCTACAGCGGGGTGTTCATCATTGACCTCCATACCGGTTACGGCGCCTGGGGGAAGACACATCTCTTTCCGAACCCGATTAAGGATGCGATTGAAAAGGAGCGTACAATAAAGGTTTTCGATGGATGGCCCATCGATTTTGGCGACACTGAAGGTTTTTACACTACGAAGGGGGACTTTCTCGACTGGAGCAGAAAGATCCTGAACAAGGGGATATACGTCAACATGGTGCTGGAATACGGTACCATGGACAGCCAGACAACGGTCGGTTCGGTGAATTCGGTGCATAGAACTATCCTCGAAAACCAGGGCTATCATTACGGGTATGAAAGCGGGATCGACGAGAAGATGGTCAGGAACAGGTACCGGGAGATGTTTTATCCCTCGTCAAGGGAATGGAGGTCAATGGTCCTTGACGAGACCCATGAAATACTCACCAGGGCCATTCCCGCTTTTCAGAAACTGTAGGGGAAAACCATGGGTGAACTGCTGCAGAAACGAATCCTTATATTCTTCATTGTACTGCTGATTAGCGCCCTTGACTGCTCCAAAGGGGACGAAAAGAAATCGGAAACCGGAGACCTGAACATCCCTGAGACGGAATCCGTTTTTACCCTTTCCGTAAGGGAACTGAAAGAGAATGACAAAAACCGGAGGAAACCGGCCGGGGAAAAACCGTCGGTTATGGATCAGAGGTTTGAAAGCATCAGGAGCAAGCCGATGATGGATGTGCCGAAGGTTAAATAGGCCCGGCGGTTTACTTTTTCAATTTCCTGATTTTTTTCCTGCAGTTTGCCATACCCTTTTCGGAACCTGCCGCCTCGTAGGCGGCCAGGGCCTTTTCGTAAAACCCAAGGGCTTTCGTCATTTCACCTTTCGCCAGGTACACCTCCCCGAGGCTGAAGAGGGAGTTGGCCGTTCCCATGCGGTAACCGGTTTTCTCGTAGAGCTCCATGGCCCGGGCGTACTTCTCTGCCGCCGCGACGTACCGGGAATTGAGAAAGTGGATGTCGCCGATCTTGTAGAGGCAGTTCGCCTCCCCGTGGAGAGAACTGTCTTTACGGTAGAGCTCCGAGGCTTTGCGGAAATATTGTTCCGCCCCGCCGGTGTTCTTCCTCATAATTGCTATCTCCCCGAGGCGGTAATAGGAGTTGGCCGTGCCGGTGAGGGACTGTATTTCCCGGTAATGGTCCAGGGCCTTCCGGTAAAGCTCCCCGGCCCTGGCGTAATCGGACGAAATGAGGGCCATGTCCCCCATGGTGAAGAGGTAACTGGCGTCACCCCGGGCGTAAGAACTTTTCCGGTACAGGTCCCGGGCCTTTTCGGTGTATTCCCGAGCCTCGGCCGGGCGGTTTTCGCGGAACGACAGCTCGGCGAGCCTCTTCAGGCAGTTGGCCCTCCCGATGGGGGAGCCTGTTTTGTCGTAGAGTTCCAGGGCCCTGGTATAGAGGCCCCGGGCCTTTTCGTTTTCAAAAAGCCTGAAGGCAATGTCCCCGAGCCCCTGGATGCAGTTCGCCCTCCCCAGTCTGCTCCCCGCGCTGCCGTAGAGCTTCAGGGCTGCCCGGTAGTTCGATTCAGCCTGTTCGTTATCGGCGGTGTGAAAGAAGATGTCCCCGAGTTTCTTCAGGCAGTTCGCCTCCCCGATCACGGATTCAATTTCACGGTAGATCTCGAGGGCCCCGCTGTATCGTTCCGTTGCAGCGGCGTAATCTGACCGGTAATAGGCGATGTCCCCGAAGCGCTTCACGCAGTCGGCCTCCCCCTGCCGATTGTTTATCTCGCGGTAGATCGTTTCCGCCTTCCGGTAATGCTCCCCGGCCCGGGACAGGTGGAGCTGATTTATCGCGATGTCCCCGAGTTTCTGATAGCACCGGGCCCGGGCCTCGGGGGGGCCGTTTTTATTGTAGAGAAGGGCCCGGGAGAAGGCATCTCTGGCATCCCGGTACCGGTGGTGCCGCTCCATGAGCACCATGCCCCGGTTGTAGAGAATGGCAGGAAGCGCGTTCTCGTAGAGCCTGGCCACCGCTATCGTTTCCAGGGCCCGGAGTATCGCGAGGCTGTCCCTGTTCCCCTCGAGGCCGGATTCCAGGGCGTGCCTGGCGAGTCTCGCCACCCACCCCTCGGTGATTGACTCCCCCTTTTTTGAAATATGCTCTTCGGCGGCCTTCTGGTCCATCCGCGCGAGAGAGAGAAGGAAATCGATATCTGTCCGTGAAACCGACGGGGCTGAGAGTGACCGATTCAGCTGCGGACCTGTTGCCGCAAGGGAGAGGGTCAGAGCAATCACCGTATGAAGAATTCTTTGTTTCATGAGAGATCTGCCGGTTACCGGTATCCCCGTATAGTAGCCATCCCCGGCCGGTTTGTCCATACTTTTTCACGGGAGCGCCTGCCGTGAAAGACTTGCCCACGGGTTTGAACATGCCGATATTGATAGTAGCAATTGCGCTTCAGTGGAAATCGTCATGAAAAGAACTGTAATACCCATAGTGCTTCTTATCCTGGCGGCACTATTATCCGGTATCGCCGGTCACGGGGAAAGCGGGTCCCGGCATGAGATACAATCATATCAGGACGGAGCCGAATACCGCGGCGGCTGGGAACAGGGCCTCAGGCACGGCCGGGGGGTGCTTGTGAAACCGGACGGTTCTGAATACCGCGGCCGGTTTCGCCACGGCGAGGCCCACGGGACCGGCCTCTACATCTACGGCAACGGGCTCAGCAAAAGGGTAGTGTTTGATAACGGGATCCTGGTCTCCTCCGACTGGGTCCCGATCCGGTCGGTTCCGGGGGAGTGCAGGTACGGATCTTTCATTCAAAACGGAAAATACACCGGCTGGTTCAAGGGGGACCGGGTCAGGGGATTCGTCCCCCACGGCAGGGGAGAGATGAAGTACTTCAACGGCACCGTCTATTCCGGGCAGTGGAAGGAGGGGAGGATGCACGGCCGGGGGATAATCCAGTGGAGCGACGGTTCAACCTATTCCGGGGAGTGGCGCGACGGGAAACGGACCGGCCGCGGCACCTACACCTGGGCCTCGGGCAGCCGTTACGTGGGGGAGTGGAGGGACAACGTCATGGACGGCCGGGGGACCATGTACCGTGAAGCCGAAGTCCTGTCAGGGACCTGGGACCAGGGTCTCCTCGTCAGTGAAAAAAAGTGATGTACAGGGAACCCCGCTTCCTGTAG
>CAZEPS010000121.1:6335-12868 GCA_964514165.1 uncultured Leptospirales bacterium | reverse complement strand
TTCATATGAAGGTTTTTCTTTATTTTCAGACGAAATGTACACATAAGCTATACGATTGTGATGCTTATATTTTTTGATTTTTTTTAAATTCTATTCTTTTTTTGGGTTTGTGGAGAAATCCACTTTGATGCTGCGGAACTGCCCCTCTATCACAACCATGTAGTAGTCGGAGCCGTAGAGGAATACTGAAGAAGACTCGAACCCGGGACCTGGTGTTCCTGAAAGGCCGTTGCCCTATCAAACAACTTACTAACTTTTATAGTATAACCAGATGGTACTTTGAACTTGACCAAAATTCTAAAATGTTATACTATAGATTCCAGAGATACAATTACAACCATACCGGGTTATATTTATGGAAACAGCAAAAAAAAGAGGCATTACAGGCTATAGAGACCCTGCCCGATGATGCCACAATGAAAGACATCATGTACCGGCTGTATGTTATCGAAAAAATACAAAGAGGACTCGATGCAATTTACAGGGGTGAAACTGTCTCACTGGAAGAGCTTGAACGCGAAGTCGATTCATGGTAATAATTTCAATTCCGGCAAGGAATGACCTGCGAAGAATTCATGAATAATTGCCGAAGACTCTCGTTATTACGCAAAAGAAGTAATTCTATCAATACTCTCCCGATTTAAACGACTCGAAGATTTCCCCGAATCAGGTAGAATAAGTTCCGGAAGTTGGAAAAAAATCTATTCGCGAGTTACTCCATAACTCTTACCGCATAGTATATAGAATTGGTGAGGACGTTGAAATAGTTGCCACTATCCATGGGAAGAGGGATTTCAGCAGTGCTGTAAATAATCGTCTTGAATAATAAAAAAGCCCCTTTCGGGGCTTATGGTTTAATTCACGCCAGACAGGATTCGAACCTGTGACCTACGGCTTAGAAGGCCGTTGCTCTATCCAGCTGAGCTACTGGCGCAGTGTTCGTTAATAGTATCGGAAAATTATTACGTCGGGGTGAGAGGATTCGAACCTCCGACCTCATGGTCCCAAACCACGCACTCTAACCGGGCTGAGCTACACCCCGAAAACGGAACAACGCTATAACCGGGTGTACTGCGTGTCAATAGTTTTTCCGGGATCTGGCATTACTCGTCCCGGTAATCCTCGATCTTACTGTTGAGCCCCTCCACCATGCTGACAAGAGTCCTGGAAAACTCCATGATCTCCTGTATCCGCAGCGTCCCGGCCTGGGATAGATCGTTGATTGATCCAACAGAACGGGAGACCTCGTTAATTGCGCTTTTGTGCTCCTGCATGGCGGTCATTATCTCATCGGAACGGATCTTCACTTTGGACGCGTTTTCGTTCACCACCTGGTTAGCGCTCATCTGCCTGGTCATTTGCACGGATATAACGCTGATCTTGTCCACGATATTCTCCATGTCGTGGATGATGAGGTTGATCTTTTCCACGACGGCCCGGACGTTGCCGATTCCCTTTTCTATCTCGGACTCGTTGGTGTGGATGAGGCTGTCGATGTTTTTTATGCTCGAGGCTGTCTGGTCCGCCAGCTTCGACACCTCGTCGGCAACCACGGCGAAACCACGGCCGGCCTCCCCCGCCCGTGCGGCCTCGATGGCGGCGTTCAGTGACAGGAGATTTATCCGGTCGGATATCTCGTTTATGATCTGGATAATGCCGGTTATCTCCTCGGAGCTCTTTCCGATATTGGCCATGCTGCCGGTCATGACGTTCAGGAGCTCCTCACCGGAACGGGCGTTGCCCGCAATCTGTTCGATCATGTAGAGGGACTCCTCAACGACACTATTCATGGTGGTGATCACTCCGGAAAGTTCGTTCATCGTTGATGTCAGGGCCTCTATGCTCTGGTTTTGATCTTCTGCACTTTTCGCAACACTGTCCATGCCGGCTGTTATTTCTTCTATTGCTGCGGTTACCTCTTCCGTGGCCGCTGCCTGGTCCTGGCTGTTCCCGGTAAAATCTGTGATGGTCCCGGAAAGTGACGAGGTTGAGGTTACCAGCCTCTCGGACCCGGACTTGAGCACCTCCCGGATGAAGACATTCTGCTTCCGGTTCTTCTCAGACTCCTTCATTGCCACGGCCCTGGTTTTTTCAACCTCTTCGGCGGTGTCAACGTATTTCCTGACGACCCCGGCCATTGAAAACAGGATAAACAGGGCGATACCGAGGGCGAAACGGGAAAAACCCTCCTCAGGGAACAAATCATAATGTATTCCGGTATAGACGTGAATGATGTCAATGGCCGCGCCCGTTATTGCGCAAAGTATTCCGATGAAGGGAGGCATGATATACCGTATGGTCTTATTGATAATCGCATCAGCAATGAAACAGACGATACTGTAGAGAATCACCAGGCCGAGGATCCCGTCCCTGATTGTATAGACAAGCCCTTCCTGGCCCCTGCCGTACGAGGACTGGACTAACTGCCAGTCCTTAACATGCCTGGTTTGCGATATATAGAGATCTGGCGCCAGATAAGCGATAAGGAGAATGATAATGGAAACGCCGAGCATTACCATGTAAAGATACCGGTTGACCCTCCGCCACCCGGGCCGAAGTACAAGAAGGGAATACACGAAAAACGACAGGCCGAACAGAAAGAAAGCCCCGCTCAGCTGCTCTGTTCGGTGAAACTGCAAGCCCAGGGATGAATTTCCAGCCCAGCTGGCCCAGAGGATAGTTACACTGCTGCCCACAAAGGTAAAGGCAAAGAGGCCCAGAAGCAGTATGGCGAGATGGAGACGCTCCCGGGAACGCCAGTAGAGGTAGGTAAATAGTATCACACCGGTGAAAATCGCCCCTGAGCAGACCATGGGCACCAGGAGCTCAGCAAAGGCAATTGTTTTCTCAAACTCAATCATGAATCACTCCACGGATAACTGATTATTTTCTTAATACTGTCTTTGTTATTTTTCGGATTTTACCTTTTTTCAGCACGGTCCTTTATTGATTTCACCGTGGTAAGGTTGGTGGATATGTTAACACCGATGAGTATTGACTGGTTTTTATCGTCAAATGACTGGAGGAACTTCGAAAAGTTATCGGTCTTGCCGGAGTATATCACCATGGTGTGGTCTTCCCGGGGAAAGAACCGCCACTGCCAGTAGCTCCCCTCCAGGTCGCCCGCGATCCGTATAACGTCTATCTTCTTCCCGGGTTTGTCCAGTATGTATTTTATCGTGTACCGGGTGTTCCGCATCGGGACCTCGATTTCGAACTTCGCGGTTATCTCTTTCCCGTTTTCGCTCACCCCGGTCACCTCAGCCCTGAGGACCTTCGGCATGTAAGACCTGTAAGAGTTGATATCGATTATCGTGTCCCAGATGACATCAAAGGGGGCGTTGATAATGGTCATGGAGGTGACGGAGAGAAACTCCCCGGAGGGGGTACGGTTAATGGTCATGAGGGGGCTACGCCGCATCATTGCGTAAAAATCCATTGCACCGAGGGGCTGCGTCAGTAGCAGGCACAAGAGCATGGCCGCTGTCTTTTTCATATCGTCACTCCGTCCATTCATTATAAATCCACCGAGGGATCAATGTCAAAGTTTTTTCCTCAAACCTTATTAAATAATCATTAAGAACAGATGGGGGCATCCCAAAACCGGAATTTCATTGATTCCCCAGTTGTCGATACCGGTTTCAAGTTCACCGGCGCTTCTGCATATTAACGAACCATCGTGCCAGCAGGTAAACTTCAGGGCATTGTTTTTTACAGACCTACTTAATAACTTGACTGGCGTGAACAATATACTACAGTGTCGCCAACTAAAAGCAATTTTTATGTGAAAATATGACAAAAAAAGCGGTTATCATCGGAGCGGGTCTGAGCGGACTTACGGCCGCGGCCCTTCTCGCCCGGGATGGATTTTCCGTTACGATGCTGGAGAAACACGACGCCCCCGGGGGGGTGGCCCGGAAAAAAAAGGCCGCGGGGTTTACCTTTGACATGGGCCCCACCTGGTACCTGATGCCCGAGGTGTTCGAGCGCTTTTTCGGGCTTTTCGGCAAACGGGTTTCCGACCTCTACGAGCTGAACCTGCTCGATCCCTCGTACAAGATTTTCTTCAGCAAAGATGAAACTGCCACTATCACCGGCGACATGGACCACAACCGGCGACTCTTCGAGGGCCTGGAACCCGGCGGCGGCGAGAGCCTCACCCGGTACCTCGAGACCGCCGAGTACAAGTACAACACCGCAATGGAGGAGTTCCTCTACCGTGAGTACAACTCCCTCCTCGACTTTTTCAATAAAAAGATGCTCCTCGAGGGGACCAGGCTCCACGTCTTCCAGAAGCTGGACAATTACGCGAAACGGTTTTTCAAGAACCCGAGGGCCCGGAAGATTCTCGAATACAATATCGTCTTTCTCGGGTGCTCACCCTATAAAAGCCCGGCCCTTTACTCCCTCATGTCCCACGTGGACATCAGACAGGGGGTGCGCCACCCGACCGGGGGGATTTTCCGGCTGGTTGAGGCGGTCCACGGGCTCGGCGCAAAACTCGGCGTCAGGTTCCGCTTCGGCGAGGAGGCTCGGGAGATCGTCGTCGAGAACGGACGGGCATCCGGGGTTCGCACCGATACCGGTATGTACAACGCCGACGTCGTGCTCTCCGCCGCCGACTACCGCCACACCGAGACCGCCCTCCTCGCCGAAGGGTACCGAAACTACCCGGGGCGGTACTGGGAGAAAAAGGTCTACGCCCCCTCCGCCCTCATCATCTATCTTGGCCTGGACCGGCGTGTCCCGGCACTGGAGCACCACAACCTGTTTTTGTCCGAGAACTGGGACGACCATTTCCGGGACATCTTCGACCGCCCCGCCTGGCCGAAAGACCCTTCCTACTACGTGGGGTGCCCGTCACGGACCGACCCGACAGCGGCGCCCCGGGGGTGCGAGAACCTGTTCATCCTGGTGCCGGTGGCCCCGGGGCTCGAGGACACGGACGATATACGAAACAGCCTCGCAGAAAAAATAATCACCCATCTGGAAGGCCTCACCGGTGAGCCGATACGGAATGCGATCCTGTACAAGGAGACCCGCTCCATCAGGGACTTCGAAGAGGGGGGCAACCTCTTCCGGGGCACGGCCCTGGGCCTGGCCCACACCCTGTTCCAGACCGCGGTGTTCCGCCCGTCGCACCGGAACCGGCGGGTGCCGAACCTCTTCTACTCGTCCCACTACACCCATCCCGGAATCGGCATGCCCATGGTGTTCATCTCGTCGGAGATCGCTGCCGGCATCATTAAAAGGGAGATTACGTGAACAGGACAGCCTTTGCGACATTCATAAAGGGGAGCAAAACCTACTTCTTCAGCAGTATCTTCTTCCCTGAGCCGATTCGAAGCGACGTTTTCTCCCTCTACGCCTTTGTCCGAAAGGCGGACGATTTCGTTGACGCGGTCCCCCAGCAGAGAGATGAATTTTACTCATTCGTATCGAGATACCGGGACGCCCTTGTCGGCAAACCGGCCGGTGATGTAATCATCGACAGTTTCGCTGAACTGGTCCACAGGAAAAATTTTGACTCGGCATGGGTAAACGCCTTTCTCCATTCCATGGAGCTCGATCTTACTAAAAACGCCTGCGGCAGTATCGCAGAAACCCTTGAATACATCCACGGCTCAGCCGAGGTCATCGGCCTCATGATGGCGGCAATCATGGGCCTCGACCCGGAATCATACCGGTACGCGAAAATGCAGGGCCGGTCCATGCAGTACATAAATTTCATCCGGGACATCGACGAGGACAACGGTCTCGGGCGCCGGTACCTCCCCCTTGAGGGGACCGGCCTTTCCGACCTTTCCGGGGAAACCGCCCTCGCCCACCGGGACGCTTTCGAGCGGTTCATCCGCCGTGAAATTGAACGGTATAATGAATGGCAGGACGAGGCCGAGAAGGGGTACCCCTTTATACCGAAGCGGTACCTGATACCGATAAAGACCGCCTCGGACATGTACCGCTGGACAGCCCGGCGTATCTATCGGGACCCCCTTGTGGTGTTCAGAAGGAAAATGAAGCCCGGGGCGTCCCGTATCGTCTGGACAATCGCGGGCAACGCCCTGTCCATTCCCCGGAGACGCCGCGGTGACTAAACGGTGCGCCGTCATAGGCGCGGGCCTCGGCGGCCTCTCTGCGGCCGTGTCCCTGGCCCGGAGAGGGTTCCCCGTAGATATTTACGAGCAGAACAGGGCCCCCGGGGGCAAGGCCGGTTCCCTCGAGGCTGATGGTTTCCGATTCGACACCGGCCCGTCACTTCTCACCATGCCCTTCGTGCTGGAGTCTCTTTTCGAGGATGCCGGCCGCTCCATGGACGACTATCTCACCCTGGAACCCCTGGCCGAGCACTGCAGGTATTTTTACGAAAACGGGACCAGGATAACCGCCTTCGCCGACCGGGACACCTTCTCCCGGGAAATCGAAGAGAACACCGGTGACCGGGCGCGGCAGGTCGAGAAATACCTCAGGTACTGCTCGCGCATATACGACCTCACCGCCGGCCTTTTCCTCTTTAACGATTTTCCCGAGGTAAC
>CAZEPS010000121.1:0-6325 GCA_964514165.1 uncultured Leptospirales bacterium | reverse complement strand
ACCTTCATGAATCCCGGGGCTTGCAAGACCCTGTTCAACCTATGGAAGATAGACTCCATGCGGACCGTGCACCGTGCCAACGCCTCGTTTTATAAAGACCCGAAGACCATACAGCTCTTTGACCGGTACGCGACCTATAACGGCTCGAACCCCTACCGGGCGCCGGCGACCCTGAACATCATCCCCCACGTGGAGTACAACATGGGGAGCTACATCGTGAAGGAGGGGATCTACCGCATAACGGAGGCCCTGGCGGAACTGGCCGCTTCTCTCGGGGCGCGTTTCCATACGGAAACCCGGGTCGAGGGAATCCACTCGGACAGGGGCCGGGTCACCGGGATAACCGCCCGGGGAGAATTTTCCCCGTACGAAATCGTTGTCTCGAACACGGACGTCCATTCCACCTACCGCGACCTCCTCCGGGACAACACCTCACCCGGCGCGAAAAGATACGCCCGCCTGGAGCCGTCGTCATCGGCACTGGTCTTCTACTGGGGGTTTGAGGGCGCGTCCGAAAACATCGGCGTCCATAACATCCTCTTTTCAAACGATTACCGGAAAGAGTTCACCGAACTCTTTGACGATAACTCCTGCCCGGAAGACCCGACAGTGTACATATACGTGTCTTCGAAGTTCCGGCCGGGGGACGCGCCGGCCGGCCGCGAAAACTGGTTCGTCATGATAAACGCCCCCTTCGCGAACGGCCAAAACTGGGAGAGGGAGCTCGCCCTCGCCAGGGAACGGATCAGCGGCAAGATCAACCGGGTCCTCGGCATCGACATTAAATCGCGCATAACGTTCGAGCGCGTCCTTACTCCCCCCATGCTCGAGGAGGCCACCTCGAGCAGAAACGGAAGCATCTACGGGATTTCGTCCAACTCCCGGGCCGCGGCCTTTCTCCGCCACCGGATCCGCTCCCGTGAATACCGGGGCCTCTACTTCTGCGGCGGGAGCGCCCACCCGGGAGGGGGTATCCCCCTGGTGCTCCTCTCGGGAAAGATAGCGGCGGAACTCGCCGTGAGGCACGAACGATGATCCGGGCCGAGCACAAAAAATGGGCGCGGCGGATATTCCTCCCCTACATCGACCGTGAAATGAGAAAAAACTTCAGCGCCTTTTATTTGTTAAACGAATTCCCCCCGGTCCCGGAAGGCTTAGGCCTCCTCATCACCCCGAACCACATGAGCTGGTGGGACGGCTTCTTCATAGACCTGGTGTGCCGCAGGTATCTTCCGAAGCTCTTTCACATCATGATGCTGGAAGAGCAGCTCGAGCGGTACTGGTTTTTCCGCTTCCTCGGTGCCTACTCCATAAAACTGAACCGGTTCAAAAGCGTAATCGAGTCCCTGGAATATACCGGCGGCCTGGTCACCTCGGGGAACATATCAGTCCTGTATCCCCAGGGGGTCCTGGAGCCCTACGACAAACGGCCCCTGGACCTGAAAGACGCCGGGGTCAGGTACCTGGCGGAGCACTTCCCCCGGGGGTACCTGGTGCTCCCTGCCGCGTTCAAGATATCCTATTTTGAAGAAAAGCACCCTGAGGTGATCTGCCGTTTCGGGGCGCCCCTGGATCCCGGTGAGATAATCGAAAACAGTGAACTGTTCACCGCCCAGTTCTACCAGAACCTCGACATGCTCGACGAGGGATCGTACAGGAGGGAGTATCCGGTTGACCTTTTCAGTTGAAATAATTCTCTTTGCCGCCATGGCGGTCTTCCATGCCGTGATCCTCGGGGTTGCCCTGGCGAACCTCTTCGGGGCGCCGGTTTTAAAGAATTTAAAGATAAAAAGAGGCTCTGACCCCCTGGTGTCGGTGCTCGTGCCGGCCAGGAACGAAGAGGAGACAATCCGCTACTGCCTCTCGTCCCTCCTCTACCAGGACTACCAGAACTACGAGGTCATCCTTCTCGACGACAATTCAGAGGACCGTACCGCAGAGGCGGCCCGGTCCCTGGCCGCGCTCCATCCACGGCTCACGGTGAAAACCGGACTTCCCCTGCCCGAAGGGTGGCTCGGAAAGAACTGGGCGTGCAGCCAGCTCGCGGGCCTGGCCCGCGGCGACATCCTCATGTTCATTGACGCGGACTGTTACCTCTCCCCGACCGCGGTACGGGCCGGTGTCGAGTTCATGGGACACTACGGCCTCGACCTCCTCTCCTGTTTCCCGACCCAGCGTATGAAGGGTTTCCCGGAGCGGCTCGTTACCCCCCTCATGAACTGGCTCCTCCTGACCTTTCTTCCCCTCAGGATGGTCTACCTCTCGAAGCGGGTTTCCCTGACGGCGGCGAACGGGCAGTTCATGGCCTTTACCAGGAAGGCTTACCGCCGTATCGGCGGCCACGAATCGGTCCGGGAACGGGTCGTGGAGGACATGGAGATGGCCCGCCTCGTCAAGAAAGGGGGCATGAAAATGATGACCGCCCTCGGGGGCGGCGCGGTCATGTGCCGCATGTACCGTTCATTTAAAGAAGGATTTCACGGTTTTTCCAAGAATTTCTATCCCGGATTCAACACATCCCGGGCCGTTTTCGTGTTCATGATACTCTTCTTTTTGTTCATGTTCCTGGCCCCGTTCGGACTCGTGATTGCGGACCCCCTGTTCGCGATTCTTATCGGTATGATTGTTATCGAACGCGTCTCCATTTCGGTGAAGGACCGGCAGAACCCCCTGGCCAGCGCGCTCCTTCACCCGGTGCATATGGGAGTCATGGCGGCAGTGGGCCTTCATTCAGTGAAAAATTCAGGCAAAGGTAAACTCCGGTGGAAGGGGAGAAAAATCTGATTTCACTATTGAGCCCGAAACGGCCATATATCTATTTCCTTGTCATCTACGGGGTCGGGGCCGCCGGGCACCTCATACCGGCCACGCGGCCCCTGATGATACTCTTTACCCCCTTTGTTTTGGCCGGGAGCACGGCGGCGGTTCTCCTCTTTTCGGTTAAAGAAGACGGGCCCCGGACATGGACCTGGCTCGGCGCTGCGGGGGCCGTTACCTTTGTCCTTGAGGTTGTCGGTGTCAGGACCGGCCTTATCTTCGGGCACTACCGGTACGGGGACGTCCTGGGGGTGAAGGCGATGGACGTGCCCCTGGTCATCGCCCTGAACTGGTCGGTGATCCTGTTCGGGGCAAATATCCTGGCGGGAATAATTTCGTCCAACGCAGCAATCAGGTTCGCGATTGCCGTGGTTACGGTAGTGGGCATAGACATCCTGATTGAGCCGGTCGCCATGAAACTCGGTTACTGGGCCTGGTCGGGGGGTACGGTGCCGATAAGAAACTACCTGGCCTGGTTTATTATCAGCGCATTCCTTTCCGGTGCGTGGGTCTATACCGGGGTTGAGAGCAGGAACAGGGCGGCCCCGTTTTTTCTGGTGCTCCTCGCAGTTTATTTCGGTTTTTTGAACCTGGTGTAGCTGAATTTAATATATACGATAAACAGAATATCAAAAAAGAGGGGTTTGGTATCATGGACAGCAATCTGCTCGGTTTCATTCTCTCGTATGTACTTGTTTTCGCTGTTCTCGCCATAGCCAGTTTACTTCTTTACTTCAAGGTGTTTTCACCGGAAACCTTACGTAAACTGGTCCACATAGGGGTATCCAACTGGTGGCTCCTGGCCATGGCATATTTCGACAGGCCCCTCTACCCGGCAATCGGCGCGGCTTCGTTTATTATCATCAATTATATATCCTACAAAAAACACGTTTTCAAGGCTATGGAGTCCCCGGAGCATCGTGAAAACCTGGGGACCGTCTATTTTCCGGTTTCCCTGCTCGTGCTCTCGTACCTCTGCTTCGGGGGATGGATGCCCCTATATGTCGGCGCCATCGGCATCCTGGTAATGGGCTACGGGGACGGCCTGGCGGCCCTGGCGGGAATGAATTTCGGAAAACATTCATTCACCATGTACGGCAGGAGCAGAAAGAGCATAGAAGGCTCCCTCGCCATGTTCGCTGTTTCTTTCGCGGTCATCTGGCTCGTGCTTCATTTCTACGGACCCGGGGCTTCCCTGGCGGCGGTGCTCCTAACCGCCCTGGTTGCCACCGCGGTCGAAGTGGCGACCCCCTTCGGCCTTGACAACATTACTGTCCCGTTGACGTCATCACTCTTCTACTTCCTGGTGTTTGCGACATGAGGATCCTGGATCTTTTCATCGGCATTGTTCTGAACCTGGCAATCGGGTACGCGGCGTTCCGAAAGAATTCCGTAAACAGCTCCGGTTTCCTGGCAGGGGTTCTGGTGGGGGTGTCCATATATTTCTTCGGCGGCCCCGTCTTTTGGCTCCTCCTCGGGGGTTTTTTCGTGTCATCGAGCCTCATCACCAGGTTTAAAAAAGCCGAGAAAAAACAATTTGATGGAATCTTCGAAAAGACCGGTACCCGGGACCACCTCCAGGTGTTTGCCAACAGCATTACCGCGGTACTACTCGCGGTGTTCTACTTCATAACCAGCGACCCGGTCTATCTTGCCGGATTCGTTACCGCCTTTGCCGCGAGCAACGCCGACACCTGGGCATCGGAGATCGGCACCCTGAGCAGAGAAGACCCCATTTCGGCGCTTACTTTTAAAAAGGTACCCCGGGGCACATCCGGCGGTATCAGCCTCCTGGGGCTCGGCGCGTCTCTTGCCGGTTCCCTGTTCATTGCCGGGCTCTTCTTCACCGCCGCTGTTCTTATAAAAGGATATTCCAGCGTCCTTGCCCCGGTCACGATACTTGCCGCTGCCGGGGGCTTTCTCGGGTCCGTCATCGACAGTATCCTCGGGGCAACGGTCCAGGCCCAGTACCTCTGTACCGTGACCGGTGCAGTTACCGAGAAGACGCACACGAAGGGAAAGGCGACACTCCATATCAGGGGACTCCGGGTTATTAATAATGACGCGGTCAACCTTATCAGCATTACTCTTACATCTTCCATTGTGATGGCTCTTTACACTATATTTGTATTGTAAATTTTAATTTACCTCCAAAAATAAAATCCGGGTTTACAAATTTTTCCCCTCCTGTATGGTATGTCTTCAACTTCAGCGCGATACTGCAGAAAAAAGAAATGTGCTGAACCGTTAACTTTTTAACTTTTATGTATATTGATTTTTCCATATTCTGGGAAATAACCAGGCTCACCTTTTCACAAAAATGGTTCTCCCCGAGAAGAACCCTCTGGTATCTGCTTTTCACACTCGTGTATTTTCCCATGATTGCGGTCAACGTTATCGGGGCGGCCGTGGACGAAATCTTTTTCCGCGGTTACCGTAAACAGAAGGTAAAGTCCCCCATATTCATCATAGCCCCGCCCCGAAGCGGAACCACCTTTCTTCACAACCTGATGATACAGGACCGGGGCCGCTACACCTGCTACCGCCTTTACCAGACCCTTTTTCCCCAGGTCTCCCTCTACCGGTTCATTGACCTGGTGCTGCGGATCGACCGCCGTGCCGGGGGCCTCCTGCGCCGGTTCCTCAAATGGTTCGAGAAGAAGGCATTCGGCGGGTGGAAGAACATCCACACCATGGGTTTCAACCGCCCCGAGGAGGACGAGTGCCTTTCCTTTTACACCCTCCTGACCCCGACCATACTCCTTGCCTTTCCCTACATGAACGAGCTTAAAAAGCTCTATTTCCTGGACAACCTTCCTTTTGAGAAGAGGCGCGCCCTGATGCGATTTTACGAGCGGTCGGTCAAAAAGCACCTTTACGCCCTCGGCGGGAGCGGCACCTTTATCACCAAGAACGTTTTCGCCTCGGGGAGGGTCCGCTCCATACGGGAAAATTTCCCTGACGCGCGGTTCATCCACGTGATACGGCACCCGTACCAGGTGGTCCCGTCACTTATCAACATGTTCAGCAAGCCGTGGAAGATCCATTCCCCGGACATAGACAGTGACGCCCCGGAGTACCGGGCCTGGGGAAAACTGGCCGTCGCTTACTTCAAGAATATACTCGCCGTGAGCAGGGAACTTCCCGGTGACGTGTTCTCCCTTGTTTATTACGATGACCTTACAGAAAAACCGAAGGGCGTGGTGGAGAACATCTACAGAAGTTTCGGCATACCGGTAACCCCCGAATTCGCCCAGAGCCTTGCCCGGTCCGAGGAGCGGGCAAAAAACTATAACAGCAGGCACGAATACGACCTGGACGAATTCGGCCTCACTGAGTCGAAGATCTACGAGGACCTGAAAGAGGTTTTCGTCAGTTTCGGCTTCGAGCAGTAAACTTCACGCATCAATTCTCCTTTTTTTTGTCTCATTCCGGAATTTTGGGCGAAATATAATAAAGGGCTCTGACCCCCTACCAAAAATAGACCGGCAGCCGCTTACGATAGGCC
>CAZEPS010000120.1:3223-12899 GCA_964514165.1 uncultured Leptospirales bacterium | reverse complement strand
AGTCCTGTGAAAACTGCGGCAGCAGGCACGCCTGCGGGGCCCTCGGGGGCGGCGGCCACAAAGAGATGGAGGCCGAAACCCTCAACAGCGCCGGGGGGACCGTTGGGGACCGGGTACTTTTTCAGATGGGATCAGGATCCCTGCTGAAAATTGCCTTCATCTTCTACATGATCCCGGTGGTGGCCCTCATCGCCGGGGCGGTCGTCGGATCGCGTCTCGGACCGGACTACGGCTTTGACCAGGACCTCGGGTCCATCATCGGGGCCGCGGCCTTCTTCCTGGTTTCTTTCGGCGCTGTTCAGTTTTTCGGACGCTGGATCAAGCAGGGAAAAAGCAGTATGCCTGAAATAGTGAAGATCATACCAAAGGTAACGAGCGACGACTTCCAGCTCGACCTGGCTGAAAAGTGACGAGGCCCTATCCCGCGTTAATGTAATCGGCGAGGTGCCTCCTCTCGAACTCCATGTTTTCGAGCTTCTCCTTCACCAGGTCGCCGATGGAGAGGATGCCGAGAAGCTTTTCCTTTTCCATGACCGGTATATGGCGAATCCTGTTCTGGGTCATGATTCCCATGAGGTAATCGATTTCGTCGTCACCGACCCCGATTATGACGTTCCGGGTCATGATTTCATCCACCGTGTTCCTGTCTATGACCCCGTTCTCCTTTTCCACGAGCCTGAGCACGTCGCGCTCGGTAAGAATACCGGCGATGGCGTCATTTTTATCCATTACCATGACGGACCCGATCCTGTTTTTATGCATCGTCTTAACCGCGTCGATGACCGGGGTACCGGACTTTACCGTGATAACCGATCCCCCCTTCTTATTCAAAATGTCCCTGACTCTGAGCTTCATAGTCTTCTCCTGGTTTTACCTGCCCTTTTTTTCGATGGCAACCCGGTTTCCCTGGTACTGGGGGGCCCCGGCCGACGATACGCCGCCGGGCGGAACCAGCTGCCCGGTCAGCACGTCCGTGCCGTTAAGCGAAATTGACACTGTCCCTTCCGGCACCTTCGGGTCGATGACCGCCGCCATTACGGCGGAGCCGTGTTCGCTCGACAGGTTCACGTCGCCTCCCTCCGAGAGGCCGAGCCGCTCGGCGTCTGCCGGGTTCACGACGCACCCTCCCCCGTAGAGAAAGTCGAGCTCCCCGGTCTCCCGGTAGTAGTCCCGTACCACGTCGGTCACGACCAGGGTGAAGGGGCGCTTTTTATCCGGCGCAGCCGGGGCGTAGTCCGCGCCGTGAAACTTCAGTTTCAGGGTGCCGGCGTCAATGGTTTTTGTGCCGTCCGGGACCGCCGCGTTGCAGGGCCACTGGAGCCCGCCGGGACGATCGAGGCGCTGGTAACTCATGCTGCTGTAAATCGGGCTGAGGGTCGTCAGTTCCCTGAACACCTCTTCTGCAGACGAATACTGCATCTCGTGCCCGAGAATCGACGCGATGCTCCCGAACACCCGCCAGTCTTCCCGTGTTTCCACCGGCGGGTCGACCGCTTTCCGGACCAGCTGCACCCGCCGATCCATGCCGGTGACGGTCCCGTCCCGCTCAGGGAGGGCCCGGGAGGGGATGGCCACCTCCGCCATTTCAACCGCCCCGCCCCGCATGATATCGTGGACCGCCAGAAAATCGAGTTTGCCAAGGAGACCTGCCAGCTTCTCTCCTCCCGGGAAAGAACGGACCGGGTCGTTTCCCATGAGATAGAGGGCCCTGATGGTCCCATCCTCGATACCTTTTATCATTTCAGGAATTGTGCGGCCCCGGGATGCCGGGATCTTCCCGCCCCAGGCGGTCTCAAAAGCCTTCCTGTCTTTGTCGTTTTCGAGGGACCGGTAACCCGGCAGATAACCGGGAAGAGCCCCTGAGTCGCAGGCCCCCTGCCCGTTACCGGGGCTCCTCAGTATGATGAACCCCCCGGTACTGATGGAACCGGCGGCCTGGGCCAGGTCCACGAGGGCCCTGACCGATTCTGCCCCGTTCGGGGACTGCATCAGGGTCGGACCGATAACTATGCATGGGGGCCCGGACGCGGTGAGTTTCCGGGCCGTTTCAGCGACCAGTTCCGGGGCGATACCGGTAAGTTCCGACACCTTTCCGGGCGTGAACCGGGCGGATTTTTCCTTCAGCGCGGCGAACCCTTCTATTGACTCGCAATTCTTATCGTAGAGACCCTCATCAAAAAGGACTTGTATCATGCCGTAAATGAGGGCGGTCTCGGTCCCTGGCCCGGCCGGGAGGTGCCGGGTCGCCACAAAGGCCATCCGGCTCAAAAGTGGATCGATCACTATGAGCTCGCCCTCGCGCACCGCGGCCGCCCGCTTCATGAAGGCCGCGGCAACCGGGTGGGTCTCGTTCACACCGCTTCCTGCGAGAAGAACCGCGCCCCCGGCCTCGATCCGCGCGAGTGATCCGGCGGACGAAAAGAGGCCGTGCTCCCCGCCGAGAATCTCCGTGACCGGCGCATCGAAGAGCCGGGAGGTGTTGTCGATATTGTTCGTCCCGATAACCGCCCGGAAAAATTTCCCCATGGCGTAACAGTCTTCGTTGGTATACCGGGCCGAGGCGATGCCGGCGATGCTGTCCGGCCCGTGCTTCTCTTTTATCTCTTTCAGCCGGTCGGCAATGCGGGTCAGAGCCTCGTCCCAGTGCACTTCGGCCAGTTTCCCCTCTTTGCGGATCATCGGTTTCGTTATACGTTCGGGGCCCGTAAGGTAGCGGAAACCGTAGCGTCCCATGGCGCAGAGGCTCCCGTTGTTCGCGGTGAGGCCGTTCTCGATTCCGTCAATCTTTATGACCGCGCTCTCCCTGGTAAAGATGTCCACGGCGCAGCCGACGCTGCAGTAACCGCAGGCGCTCGGGGTCTTCTCCATCTCCCAGTGGCGGGTATTGTACCTGGCGTCCTTTTCCACCAGGGCGGCCACGGGGCAGACCTGGACGCACTCGCCGCAGAAGACGCAGTCCGACTGGGCCAGGGGACGGTCCCCCCTGGTGACGATCTTCGCGGCCTGACCCCGGTACCCGATGGAGATGGCGTTGTTTACCTGGATCTCGCTGCAGGCCTTGACGCACCTCCCGCAGAGGATGCACCGGGAGAAGTCCCGCATGATGAAGGGGTTCGCCTTTTCCAGTGAGTAGTGCACCGGCAGGGTCCGGAGCCGGTGGGATGAAATCACCTGGTTCGCCTGGTACCGGTAGGCCAGTTCCTGTAAATAACACCGGCCGTAGGCGTCGCAGATCTCGTCGCTCCCGTCGTACTCCCTCGCTTCCGCCTGGAAGTCTGACCAGTCCTCGCAGGAGGACCCCCGGGCAGCGCAGTTGTGGTTCCCCGAGATCATGAGGAGGGATATGACCATGCGCCTCGCCTCCACCACCCGGGGCGAATCGGTGAACACGGTCATGTTCCGGGCCGCGGGCATGGCGCACGAGGCCATCAGGTTTTTCGCCCCCTCCACCTCCACGACGCAGACCCGGCACGCCCCGGTCGGGGCCGTGTCCCGGAGGTGGCAGAAGGTCGGTATGAATATGCCGTTCCGCCGGGCTACCTCGAGGACCGTCTCTCCCTCGGTGAAGGTGAGGGGCTTTCCGTTTATGAAGATGGTGTTCTCGCTGGCCATGGCACTCCTAAACCTTTTTTATTCCACCGCGATGGCGTTGAAGCGGCACGAGTCGTAGCAGAGTCCGCATTTTATGCAGAGTGACTGGTCTATTTCGTGGGGCCCCTTCTTCACCCCGGAGATGCACTCCTGGGGACAGTTCCGCGCGCACAGGGTGCACCCGGTGCAGGCCCCGGGATCAATGGTGTACGTTATCAGGGCCTTGCACTTCTTTCCCGGGCAGGTCTTGTCGTAGATGTGGGACTCGTACTCGTCCCGGAAATATTTTATGGTGGTCAGTACCGGGTTTGGGGCGGTCTGCCCGAGCCCGCAGAGTGACGAGGCGATTATGTTCCGGGACAGGTTCTCCAGTATCTCGATGTCCCCGTGTTTCCCCCTCCCCTCGGTGATGTCTTCGAGTTTGTTCAAAAGCACGGTGGTGCCGACCCGGCAGGGGGTGCACTTGCCGCACGACTCCTCGGCCGTGAACTCGAGGAAAAACTTGGCGATGTCCACCATGCAGTTCTCCTCGTCCATGACCACCATGCCGCCTGACCCCATGATGGCCCCGGTCTTCACCACCGACTCGTAGTCAACGGGGGTGTCAACCAGTGACGCCGGGAGGCACCCGCCCGAGGGGCCCCCGATCTGTATGGCCTTGAGATCCTTATTATTTCTTATGCCGCCCCCGATGTCGTACACGATGGTGCGCAGGGGCATACCCATGGGCACTTCTATGAGGCCGATGTTGTTCACGTCCCCGGACAGGGCGAAGACCTTGGTCCCCTTGCTCCGCTCGGTGCCGAGGCCGGCGAACCAGTCAGCCCCCCGGAGGATGATGTGGGGAACGTTGGCGTAGGTCTCGACGTTATTCAGGACCGTCGGCTTCCCCCAGAGGCCCTTCTGGGCGGGGAACGGCGGCCGCGGTCGGGGCATGCCCCGGCTCCCCTCGATTGATTTCATCAGGGCCGTCTCCTCGCCGCAGACGAAGGCCCCGGCCCCGTAGTAGAGTTCTATCTCGAAGTCGAACCCGGTGTCCAAAATGTTCTCTCCCAGGAGGCCGTACTCCGTGGCCTGGCCGATGGCCGTATGGAGCCGCTGGATAGCCAGGGGATACTCCGCCCGGACGTATATGTATCCCTTGCGCGCCCCTATGGCCTTCCCTCCGATGATCATGCCTTCCAGGACGGCGTGTGGATCGCTCTCCAGCACTGACCTGTCCATGAAGGCGCCCGGGTCACCCTCGTCGGCGTTGCAGAGGATATATTTGGTGTCTCCCCCGGCGTCCATGCAGAATTTCCACTTCAGTCCGGTTGCGAAACCGCCCCCGCCCCGGCCCCGGAGGCCCGAGGCAATTATCTCCTGTACGATCTGCTCGGGGCTCATCTCGGTCAGGGCCCGGGCCGTTGCCTGGTACCCGTCCCTGCCGATGTATTCGTCAATCACGTCGGGATCGAGGAGGGCCCGGTTCTTCAGGGCGATGAGGACCTGGTTTTTGAAAAAGCCGATGTCGTTCATCACCGGGATGAGTTCGTTCCGCTCCCGCTCTTCGAAAAGGTGTTTTTTGACCACCCTTCCCTTGATCAGGTACTCCTCGACGAACCAGGGAACGTCCTCCTCGTAGAGACGCTTGTAGAAAATACCCTCGGGGTGGACCACTACCAGGGGACCCACGGCGCAGAAACCGTTGCACCCGGTGGTGGCCACCTTAACCTCGTCCTGGAGGCCGGCCCTGTCGATCTCTTTCACCAGGCGGTCCCGCACCTTGAGGGAACCGGAGGCCACGCAGCTGGTGCCGGCGCAGACGAGTATGTGGGTTCGATAGACCTTATCCATGAGTCAATTTCCTAGTAGGTGGTTTCGCTCCCCTGGACCAGGGCGTATTCGGTCACCGGCTTTTCGCCGATCACGTGCTCCTGGAATATTATCCCGGTCTTCTTATCGTCGAGAAGGATGTATTTAACCGGGGCTGTCCCTTTTATCTCCACGGTGGCCATCGGCTCTTTGCTGCAGAGCCCGGCGCAGCCGGATGTGGTGAGGATCACGTCCGTGACGCCGCTTTTTTCGATGGCGTCCATGAAGGCGTTCAGGATGTTCCGGGCCCCTGCCGCGATGCCGCAGGTCCCCATGTGAACGGTCACCTTGGCACGGTGGGTCCCTTCCCGCATGGTGACGGTCCCCCGGACCCGTTCCTTGATTTTCTTTAAGTCGTCTATCTTAAGCTTTGCCATGAAAGCACCTCATTCATACTTCTTGAGTATCCTGTTGACCTTGGTGTAATCGACCTGGCCGTGGGTGTCCTCGTTGATCATCATCACCGGGGCCAGGCCGCAGGCACCGAGGCACCGGACCCCCTGGAGGGTGTACTTCCGGTCATCGGTGGTGTCACCCATCCTGACATCCAGCTCTGAGGAAATCTTGTCTATAATCTTCATTGCCCCCATGACGTAACAGGCGGTGCCGAGGCAGACCTTGATGATGTACTTACCCTTCGGCTTCATCGAAAAGAAGGAGTAGAACGACACCACCCCGAAAACGTCCGCCGCAGGGACGCCGAGACCCAGTGCGATATAGTCCTGTACCTCCGGGGGGAGGTAATTCAGCTCCTCCTGGACCCGCTGGAGCACCGGAATAAGGCCCCCCCGGTACCCGCGGTACTCCACAAGTACCGCGTCCACGGCGTCCCTTTTCCCCTGGAGGTCCTCCCTCTTTAAAAAGCTGTCGAAATCCCTTGCTACCTGGTGCGCGTTCATCTGGGTGCTCCCGAATAATATTTCACTCTCATCAGCCCGCGGTCCTCCTGTAGCAGATGAGACCGCACTGGAGGCACCGGTTCGCCTCGTCAACGGCCTGGGCCTCGGTGAAGCCCGGCTCGAGCTCCCCATTGTAAAAGAGAACCCCGGTGTCGCTGTAGCTCTCGGTCACCGTCTTCCGTGGCACGGCGTTCCGCCCGTGGTCGACGACCCGGTCCACATCGTCGACGTCGAGTATCTTCATTCCTTTTGTTATGCGGTGTTCCTGGGGCTCAATTTCGCTTCCGGAGATATGAAGGAGGACCGCCCGCGCGGCCCTTCGGCCCCGGGCCAGGGCGTGTATAACACCCAGGTTGTCGTTGAAGATGCCGTACTCGTTCAGGTTGAACATGTCGTCGTAGAGGTTGTCCGCCTGCACGCGAAAAGAGTCGATGGTTTTCCACCCGGCAAGAGGCTCCCCGGCATCGCTCATTTCCGGCACCATGACCAGGTCGGCGAAACGCCCCACCCCCGCGATAAGGGTGTCCGCCTGGCGGTTTTCGGCCTGGAAGACCTCCCGCATGACAGAAATCCCGGTGAGTTTTTCACCCTGCCCCCGAAAGCCGGTCACCGCCGACGTATAGAAAAAGTTTATGCCTTCGGCCTCGGCCGCGTCCACGTCTACCCCGTTCGAAACCAGTTCCTCCCGGGAAAAGGGGTAGATCACGGTCACCCCGGCCCCCCGCTTTTTACAGAACCGGGCCGCCGCAATCGCCGAGTTGCCGCCCCCGGCGATAAAGACCTTTGTGCCGATATCGATTTCGCCCCCGGTTTCAGCTGATCTGAGCACGTCAAGGAGGAGGTAGACCCCCGGGACCTGGGCGGTGGGGGGGCCGTCACCCATCATGATCTGCCGGCTGTCGATGCCCCCGGTGGCCACGGCCACGGCCCGGTAACCCCCGTCCAGGAGGGAGGCAATAGTGATGTCTTTCCCGAGTATTTTCCCGGTCTCGGCCGTCACCCCGGCGTCGAGGACCCCCCGGATGTCCCAGTCGATTATCTCCCGGGGAAGGCGCGACTCCGGGATCACCTTTCGTATGATGCCCCCGAGGCTGCCGGCCGCGTCAAACACCACCGGTTCGGTACCGAGGCAGGCCAGGTAGTAGGCGGTGGAGAGGCCCTGGGGGCCGCCCCCAACGACCGCGACCCGCTCGCCGCTCTTCGGGGCCATGTATGGATGGGCAAACTCTCCCGAATTCATCTCGTATTCGGCCACGTAACGCTTGATGCCGTTAATCGAAACCGACTCGTCCACCAGGTTCCGCCGGCACTCCATCTCGCAGGGTGCCGGGCATATGCGCCCGATGACCGAGGGCATCGGGTTTCGCTCCCGGATGACCCGCACCGCCTCAAGGTAGTTGCCGGCCGCGGCCTGCCTGATGTAGTTCGGGATGTCGATGCCGGTGGGACAGGCCCGCTGGCACGGGGTGGTGCATTCGTCGTTCCTGAAGTCGCCGATCATACGGCCGGTCGTCGAGGTCAGGTAGATGATGTCCTTGGGGCACACCTCCACGCAGGTGCCGCAGGCGGTGCACTTGTCTTTATCGAAGACCGGAAGGTTGCGGTCGCTCATGGTTATGGCGTTGAAGGGGCAGGCCCGCTCGCAGGAGCCGAAACCGATGCACCCGATGGGGCACTCCTTGGGGCCACCGCTGTACATGGCCGCGGCCCGGCAGTCGCTGACCCCGGCATAGGTGAAAAAGGTGTCCGCCTCATTCAGGTTGTATCGGCAGCTGGTGTAGGCTACCTGGGGCTCCTTCATTTCGACCTGCTGGCCCATGACCTCGGCCACCTTCAGGGCTATTTCGTAACCACCGGCCACGCAGATGTCAGCTGACTCGACCCCCTTCACCACGGCCGCCGCGGCCGCCGCGCACCCGGGGTACCCGCACCCGCCGCAGTTCGCCCCGAGGAGGGAGTCCTCGACCTCTTCTATCTTCGGGTCTTCCCACACGTAGAAGATCTTCGACGCGATGGCGAGCACCACCGCCGCGGCGAAACCGAGGGCCAGGAGGAAAAGTACCGGTTGCGTAATCTCAGGGGTAATCATAAATCCTTCCTAATACTGGAGCGCCTTCAACGCGTTATCGACCCCCACGAAGCCGTAAAAGGCCAGGGCCATGAGGCCGGCGGTCACGAGCCCGATGGCGGTCCCCTGGAGGGGCTTCGGTATCCTCGAAATCTCGAAGCGCTCCCTGAGTCCAGCGAGGAGCACCAGGGCCAGGGCGAAACCGAGACCCGAGGCAAACGAAAATATCAGCATCTCGAAGAAGGCGTACTCCTGCCTGATGTTCAGTATGGCGACCCCGAGGATGGCGCAATTCGTGGTGATGAGGGGGAGGAAGATCCCCAACGCCTGGTAGAGGGGCGGCGCCGCCTTCTTCAAGAACATCTCCACCAGCTGCACCAGGGAGGCGATGACAAGGATGAACACGATGGTCTGGAGAAAAACGATGCCGAAGGCCTCCAGGGCGTACTTCTGGATGACCCAGGTGATGGTTCCGGCCAGGGTCATGATAAAGATGACCGCCATGCTCATGCCAAGGGCGGTATCCATCTTCCTGGAGACCCCGATAAAGGGGCAGTTCCCCAGGTACCGGGCCAGGAGGATGTTCTTTATGAGAATCGCGTTT
This sequence comes from uncultured Leptospirales bacterium, assembly GCA_964514165.1. GTDB lineage: Bacteria > Spirochaetota > UBA4802 > UBA4802 > UBA5550 > CAZEPS01. The sequence goes on along the minus strand of CAZEPS010000120.1, from coordinate 3,883 downwards.
ATGGCGAGAACGATAAATTCCATGGTCACTCTCCCAGAACGTTCATGATACCGAGAATCAGCCCGAGGCAGACGAAGGCCCCGGGGGCCTGCACCATGAAGGCGAAGGGCTCGAAGGAGCTCCCCATGACGTTGAAGACCAGGTCCGGGGCGTACACGGTGATGGTCCCCTTGCCGAGGAGCTCCCGCACGGCCCCGAGGAAGGTCAGCGACAGGGTGAAGCCGAGCCCCATGCCGAGTCCGTCGGCCGCGGCATGGACGATATTGTTCTTGGAGGCGAAGGCCTCGGCGCGGCCCAGGATGATGCAGTTCACCACGATGAGGGGAATGAATATGCCCAGGGCCTGGTAGAGCTGGTAGAAGTAGGCCTGCATCACGAGTTCCACCGTGACCACGAACGACGCGATGATGACGATGTAGCTGGCGATGCGCACCTTCTTCGGGATCGCCTTCCTCATGACAGAAATGATGATGTTGGACATGAGGAGCACGAACAGGGTGGCGGCACCCATGCCGAACCCGTTAAAGGCGGAGGTGGTGACCGCCAGGGTCGGGCAGAGCCCGAGCACCAGCCTGAAGGGGGGGACCTCCTTCCATAAGCCCTTGGTAAAATCCTTTGCCAGTGACGCCATGTTACTCCCCTTTCACCGCCTTTGACTTT